>JALQUR010000231.1 GCA_023260695.1 Planctomycetaceae bacterium | reverse complement strand
GTAGGGCAGTTACGATTAAATCTTACGATCCCTACGGTCTTGGACATCTACTTAATTTTAAGTAGCCCAAATTCAGGTAATCCAGAAAACCGGATTACCGCGTCCTGCTTGTCGGCTGCGGTGCGCTGGGATGTGTGGTTGCAGATCAGCTTGTCCGCGCCGGGATCGGACATCTGCGAATTGTTGATCGCGACTTTGTTGAACTGAGTAATCTGCAGCGGCAGTCATTGTTCACTGAATACGATGTTGAACAACACCTGCCCAAAGCGGTCGCGGCCTGTGAACGCCTGCAGCAGGTCAATTCCACCGTCACGATCGAACCTGTTGTCGCGGACGCCGACTTCAGTAACCTGCCGGGAATGGCAGCAGACGTCAACCTGATTCTGGACGGCACCGATAACTTCGAAATTCGCTACCTGATCAACGATGTTGCCCTCGAACTGGCCATCCCGTGGATTTTCACTGGCTGTACCGGAAGCAGCGGTCAGGTCATGCCGGTGCTTCCGGGCAAAGGCCCCTGCCTGCGTTGTGTGATGCCACAACCTCCGCCACCGGGATCCACCGAAACCTGCGATACTGCCGGAGTGCTGGGACCTGCAATCGGAGTTATTTCATCCCTGCAGGCCGCACTGGCATTACGACTGCTGGCCACAGCAACAGAACAGCTGCAACCCCGCATGACCGTGGTTGACGTCTGGAACGGCCGGTTCCGAGACGTCGAAGTAGCTCACCTGACGGAGCAGACGCTATGTCCTGCCTGTCAGCAGGGCGAGCGACTATGGCTGAGGGGCAGTCGTCGAGCTTCATCGACCACGCTCTGTGGCCGGAATGCAGTGCAGATTGTCCCCGCAGAACCGTTGCAGGTCTCTCTGCAGGAACTGGGCAGACGACTGCAGGCCTCCGGAGATGTGCTCACGTCCCGATTCCTGGTTCGTCTGATTCCCAGCCCTGAAACGGAGCCCACTTCTGATGAGCACCCGCAGATGGAAATTACCGTCTTTTCTGACGGACGTGCGATTATCAAAGGAACATCGGACCCAGCGGTGGCTCGCACGCTGTATTCCCGTTACATCGGAGGCTGACCTGCGGTTTCAATACTGGCCGATCCGGAGTTTCCGGATACCGGTGGTCACTGTCGGTTTTTTTGAGTTGAAACATCTCTGCCTTTAATCTCGCCGGCTTCCGCCGGACATGTCGATGCAACAGACCATCCAACGATTTCTGGAACTGATTCGTTTCAGCCATACGATCTTTGCATTGCCTTTTGCCTTGCTCGCAGCAGTGCTTGCGTGGTCGCGGCCTGATACAGAGTTTCGCATCCGTGATCTGATCGGAATTCTGGTCTGCATGGTTGCTGCCCGCTCTGCAGCGATGGCATTCAATCGTCTGGTGGACCGACGCATCGATGCCGCAAATCCTCGTACAGCCGGTCGCCATCTTCCCGCAGGGCTGCTTTCCGTTCGCAGCGTGGTTGCCTTCACAGTCCTCAGCAGCGCTCTGTTTGTCGCTTCAACGCTCATCTTTCTTCCACGACAACTGCCGCTGCAGCTTTCCTTACCAGTGCTGCTGTTCCTGCTCGGCTATTCGCTCAGCAAACGCTTCACCAGTCTCTGTCACTACTGGCTGTCCGCCGCACTGATGCTGTCTCCGATCGCCGCGTGGATCGCCATTCGCAATGAGTTTGCATTGCCCCCGGCACTCATAGGTGGAGTCCTGTTTTTCTGGGTTGGTGGCTTCGACATTCTGTATTCCTGCCAGGATACGGCGTTTGATCAGGGGCAGGGACTGCGCAGCATCCCGGCTCGGTTCGGAATTCCCACCGCCCTGCGGATTGCAGCGTTCAGCCACCTGCTGACCGTCGGTATGCTGATCCTGCTCTGGAATACGCTCGGGCTGAGCTACTTTTTCCTGAGCGGAATTCTGGCCATCGCAGTGCTGTTGTTCTGGGAACACAGACTGGTGCGTCCGGATGATCTGACCCGCATCAACATCGCCTTTTTCAATATCAATGCCATCATCAGTTTCGGGATTCTGCTGCTGGGTTGTCTGGATGTCTGGCTGTTTGCTCCGCCAGGCTGAAGCATATTCCCGTCGGCACAATTGATTACCACTGCTCCCGATTGACCGTTTCCAGCACACTTCTGCACCAGAGATTCTTGCAATGCCCATCAGACTGACAGACCCGGCAGCGCAGCCTGTCGTGGATAAAGTTCACGCCGGCGAACGGCTCAGCTTTGAGGATGGTCTGCTCCTGGATGAACAGTTCGACCTGCAGGCTCTCGGTCAGCTTGCCAATACGGTGCGAGAACGACGCAACGGAAATCTGGCGTTCTACAACACCAACATTCACCTGAACCCCACAAACGTCTGCGTTTACCGCTGTCGATTCTGCGCCTTTCGAGCAGACCTGCGGGATGACAAAGCGTATACGTTCACCGACGACATGCTCCGCGAACGTGTTCTTGAAGGCCGGGCCGGCGGCGCAACTGAGATTCACGTCGTCGGCGGACTGCATCACCGCAAGAGCTTCGACTGGTACCTGAATGTCATTCGAGTAATTCATGAAACGTGTCCGGAGATCCACATCAAGGCGTGGACACCTGTCGAAATCAACTGGTTCAGCTTCATTACGAAAAAGCCCGTCCGCTGGGTGTTGGAACAGCTTGTGGAAGCAGGTCTGGGCAGCATGCCGGGTGGTGGGGCAGAGATCTTTGCAGAGGAAGTTCGCCGGGAAATCTGCGAACACAAAGCTGACAGCGATGTCTGGTTCGATGTGCATCGTACCGCCCATCAGCTGGGACTGCGTTCCAATGCCACAATGCTCTACGGCCATGTGGAACAGGCGCGGCATCGCATTGATCATCTGCTGCGGCTGCGCAACCTGCAGGATGAGACGGGTGGCTTCCAGACATTTATCCCGCTGGCGTTCCACCCCG
Organism: Planctomycetaceae bacterium; assembly: GCA_023260695.1. Classification (GTDB taxonomy): domain Bacteria; phylum Planctomycetota; class Planctomycetia; order Planctomycetales; family Planctomycetaceae; genus SXXK01. The sequence continues at coordinate 547 of JALQUR010000231.1, read as the reverse complement.
AGAACACCGAGCTGGCGAATATCGAAAAAGCGGACATCATGTTCGATCTCCGCATGATCGCCCTGTCACGGCTGATGCTGGATAACTTTGACCATATCAAGGCCTACTGGATCATGCTCGGCCAGCAGACAGCACAACTGGCACTCAGCTACGGAGCCGACGATATCGACGGCACAGTGGTACATGAACTGATCTACCACGACGCCGGAGCCGAAACCCCCGAAGGGATGACCGTGGAACAGATTCACCGCCTCATTCGAGAAGCCGGGCGAGAACCAGTGGAACGCGACACGCTCTATCGCCGGGTTATCAGAAATGGGCGTGAATGGACAATCGGAGAACCACTGTCAACAATGACTGGCGCCTGACAGAATCTCACCGCAGGTTGTTGCCGGATATTCCCCTGCACAGCCTGCCTGAGTGCCCAGTTCGGCCCCCGGCCCACCACTCCGGAACACTGCCAGCACCCGTCCACCGGCTGTTTCACCCCGATCAGGAGGTCAGAAGCAGCTTACGGAACCCGAAAAAACCAGGAAAACAGGAATTC
>JALQUR010000230.1 GCA_023260695.1 Planctomycetaceae bacterium | reverse complement strand
TTGATCTTCCGCTGCCGGTTGGTCCACGCTGTCCAGAATTGAACGCCAAAAAAAACAGAAATCGTGGTCCGCTTTTCTGCCAGCATGATCAGATTGCCTAGAACATGACAGTGGTTTGACAATACGCTTCCGTTCGATCCGCTGTCATTCCGACAGGACCAGACTGCCGTGAGCCAGTTTTTTTCACCTCGAGAAGTCGCAACTGCGCTTGGCGTGAGCGAATCATCGCTCAAACGCTGGGTGGACAAGGGATTGATCCCGGCGCAAAAGACGGGTGGCGGTCATCGTCGCCTGCCGCTGGATTCCGTTCTGCGGTATGTCCGGCGTGAGCGAATGGTGCTGGCGAAGCCGGAGGCAATTGGCCTGCCTCCGGGGACGGGAGAGAGCAGTGCGATTGACCATGCGGCGGGCATTGAGTTTCTCACTGCTCTGCGTGAGGGAGATGAGGATAAGTCGCGGCGAATCCTGCTTGACGCATTTCTGGGCGGAGAACCAGTTTCCACCATCTGCGATCGCATGGTCGCACCTGCGTTTCACCGCATGGGCGAACTCTGGCGATGCAACGAGATCGAGGTTTATCAGGAACGGCGTGCCTGCGAAGTCTGTCTCAGAGTAATTCATGAACTTCGACGAGCCACTGGTTCCGGCAGTGCGAATGCTCCGCTGGCACTGGGTGCAACGCTGGATGGTGACCCCTACACACTGGCGGTGAGTATGGGAGAGGTCGTTCTGCGAGATCTGGGCTGGCGAGCTGTTTCGCTGGGCAACATGCTGCCATTCGAGACGCTGCACCGAGCCATTGAGACCGATCGACCGAGACTGATGTGGCTGAGTGTGACATCGATCCGGGATGACGACCGTTTCATCGCCAGCTTCAACACGCTGTTTGATACAGCTTCATCCTGGGGTTGTGCTCTGGTTGTCGGGGGGCAGGCATTTACAACTGAACTGCGTCAGCGTCTGCGGTACACGACACACTGCGACACTTTTGGTCATCTTGCTGCATTCGCTGAGACGCTGCATCCGTCTGAACGCCGCGGCGCACATTAGTCCCGCATCTTCGCCTGTTTCTGAAGTGCACCCGGGCCGTGCGGGAACTGACTGCGCTGCCTGCCACGGATTTCTGCCGTCGTAACTTCGTCTTTTGATCGTTCACAACGGGCAATGGTCGCAACTCGGTCTACACTACGTTCGCAGAACGAATACGGGGCGCCGCGATCGTCGTGTTGATCCCCGTTTCCTTGTACGGTGAATGGGAAGCGAGCATGTCGTCTGAATCTGGTTATGATGCGATTCTGGTACTTTCATTTGGCGGCCCGGAGGGCCCGGATGACGTCATCCCTTTCCTCGAAAATGTGCTGCGTGGAAAACCTGTGCCCCGAGAGCGGATGCTGGAAGTTGCAGAGCATTACTATCACTTCGGCGGCATCAGTCCCATCAATCAGCAGTGTCGGGAACTGATCGCCGCGTTGCGGGACGAGTTGTCAGCGCATGGCGTGGATCTCCCGGTGTACTGGGGAAACCGCAACTGGACACCGTATCTCACGGATACATTGCGAGAGATGCATGCGGCTGGAATACGTCGTGTCCTGACCTATGTCACCTCTGGATTCAGTTGTTACTCGGGGTGTCGCCAGTATCGCGAGAACATACAGGATGCTCTGCAGCAGCTGGAATCTGCTGACATGCAGGTTCACAAACTGCGAGTGTTCTACAATCACCCCGACTTCATCGAGGTGGTCTCTGAGCGTGTGGATGCAGCACTGCGTGAGGTCAGCAGCGAAGGTGATTCTCCATTTGTGGCATTCACGGCGCACAGCATTCCGATGAGTATGTCCAGCACTTCGGACTACACGCGTCAGCTGGAAGAATCCTGCCGACTGGTCGCAGAAAAACTTGGACTCACGGATGCTCAGTATGGACTGGTTTTTCAGAGTCGCAGCGGCCGTCCGCAGGATCCGTGGCTTGAGCCGGACATCCTTGATTTCATCACGGAACTGCACGAGCGAGGAGGCAGGTCTCTGGTGATTTCCCCGATCGGATTTCTGTCTGATCACATGGAGGTATTGTTCGATCTGGATGATGAGGCAAAGCGTCGTTGCGAAGAGCTGGGCATCGCGATGTGCCGAGCAGCAACACCGGGACATCATCCACAATTCGTGACAATGGTGCGGAAGCTGATTCAGGAACGACTGAGCGGCAACGAGCGCGAATGTCTGGGACTGTATCCTCCCAATCACGATGTCTGTCCGGAGGATTGCTGCCCTGCTCCTCCGCGACGCCCGGCGGCGTCTGGTCGTCCCGGTACCGGCGGTCCAGGAGACGCTGGCGGATCACCTGATACGGCGCGTCCCGTCGGTGGTCGTCCTGATGCAGACGCTCGACCCTGAGCTCGGCGGTATCAGAGTGGCCGTGCACTGCTGACTGAAACGATGCGTGCCTGTTCACGCTGCTGGCGTTGCATTTCCCGAATTTCAGCCTGGACATGCAGTACGACAGCACGGGGCTGATATTGCAGTGCCGGCGGCGCCGCATGTTTTGCGCGTGTCGCCCACGTCAGCGCATCCTGCCGTTCACCGGCAGCGAGGAAGGCTCGGGCCAGCGTATCCATCAGCTGCCAGTCAGACTGTTCCGTCAGCTCAGTTGCCTTTCGCGCCAGCGAGACAGCATGCAGCACATCCCTGCAGTCCGGATCATTGGAGTACAATTTGAGTCGTGCAAAACGATCCAGTGCCACCGTTGATTCCGGATTCACTTTGAGCAGCTGTCGGTAAGCGATTTCCGATTTATTGTCTTCACCAAGTTCATGCATGACTGCAGCAAGATTCAGCCATGCCTGTTCCATTTTCATGTCAGCTCGGACGGCACTGGCCCACGAGGCTGCAGCGGCTTTCTGGTAACCTGCGCGGTACAGCAGATTGCCTCGATTGAACCAGATTTCGGCATTATCCGGAGTGATGGCAAGCAGGCGGTCATAGATTTCGAGAGCACGCTGGTAGTCGTCAAGAAAGCACGCTGCTGCAGCTCGACCGAGCGCGGCAGCAGTGGACTCCGGTGCAAGCTGCAGGCATTCATCAAAGTCGTTCGCGGCTTCCTCAAATCGTTCCTGCCGAAGCATGGCGTAGCCTCTCCAGTACCACGCTTCAGCAGAACCTGAGACAGAGATTGCCGAGGTGAGATCTTCTTCGGCGTCGCGAAATCGTCCAACTTCCGCCAGCAGTCGGCCGCGGCGGATGAGTACATGGTAGTCCGTTGAGTTTTCCCGAAGCAGCACTGCAAAATCCCGCAAGGCGTCGATATGGGCACCGCGTCGTGCGGACAGATCAGCGGCAAGCAGTCTGGCCGAGTAGTGCTCCGGATTGCGCTGGAGCAGGTAATTCACCTCTGCTTCCGCCTGTGCAAGTCTGCCGGACTGTTCCAGTGATTTCGCACGTGCCCAGACACTGTCCAGATGATTCAGTGATCGTACTGCATCGAGTTCAAGATCCTGCAGAGCAGCGTCGTACTGATTCTGTGTAAACAGATACATTCCTCGAGCCATCCGAGCGAGGGCATTGGCTGGTTCTTTCTCGAGAACTGCGTCTGCATCAGCAGCAAGCCGGGACCATTGCTTTTCCAGCAGCAGCAATCTGATTCTGGACAGACGGTATTCCGTGCGATCCGGGAATTCAGCGATCAGCTCAGAGAGTGAAATTCGAGCATCTTCGAACCGTCCCAGCTGCATCAGTGACTCTGTCAGTGCCAGCGACGATTCTTCCGTCTGAGCATCTTTCGGAAGCTCAGACAGCAGCAGCACGGCAGCCTCGTGCCGGTTTGCCTTTGATTCGGCGACGGCCGCGCACAGGATCACCTCAGGCTGCCTGCGGACTGCATCAGCAAAGTGCTGAAACTGACTGGTGATCTGCTCATATTCGCCACTTGCGGCAAGTCTCTGCAACAGTTCCACAGCCAGTTCAGATGACAATCGTACCGTCGGGTGTTCGTTCATCCTGATCAGCAACGAGGCAACCTGACCGTCATCGGCAAGACTTCTCCAGCGCCGTACAATTGCACGCACATGTTCATCATTGTGCGGATCTTCGGCGGCAAGCTCCGTGAGATCCCCGGCGGCTGCGTCCAGCTGTCCGCTTTCGGCGAACAGACCAGCGCGACGCTCCCTTGCTTCGGAAGGATCTGCCCCGTGGCTGATTGCCAGTGTCAGGTCTGAAATGGCTGAGATGCGTTGCCCCATCTCAGCCCGGACCTGTGCTCGCAGCATCAGAGCCGCTGCATTATCCTGCTTGTCTCTGAGAAGCTGATCAAGGTCATTCAGAGCCAGCAGCGGGAGATCATTCTGGATCAGCAGACGAGCTCGACGCAGAATGAGACCCTGATCAATCTCGAAATTCAGCTTCAGGCGCGGCAAGACCGCAGCAACCTGTTCTTTGCCGCGCAGCAGGGAAAGCAGTTCGGCGTAGCTGAACGTGATTTCTGCATGATCCGGATACTGCTGATGCAGCTGCTCGACAATCTGCATTGCATCCGAGAGTCTGCCCATTTCCTTCTGGCAGCGGGCGTTCAGCAGTTGCAGTGCTATTCGCTCTGACGGTTCAAGCGCTGCTGACTCGGCGGGCGCAATTCCCTGCAGCAGTGCCAGAGCATCAGCAAACTGCTTTCTTCCAATCTGCAGGCTTGCTGCCTGTTGCAGTGCCTGCAGTGGTGGGTTGTCAGATTCCAGACACTGTTGCAGCGTCTCTTCGGCAGCCGGATCGCGGAGACTGGAACGCGCCTGATACAGGTGGAACAGAGCGGTGCCGTCGTTCGGAGTCTTCCGCAACGCCTGCAGCAGAGCGGTTTCCGCCTCTTCAGGCTTGTGCAGGTGCAGGAGTTCTCGCCCCAGCAGATGCCATGCTTCACCGCTTGAGGGACTGAGTTCGGTAGCCGTGCGGAAGTCTGAAACTGCTTCCTGATGTCGTCCGCGGAATGAGTTGATAAAGCCTCGCTGCAGGACTGCCTGCGAATTCCTGCTGTCCTTTGCGAGTACATCGGTCAGATTTGCGACACTCGTTTCGGGGTCACGTCGGTAAGCAAGCTCCGCATGCAGGATCATTGCTTCGGAGAACGAGGCTGCACTTCGAGGAATCAGTGCCAGCAGATCCAGAGCGGCCTCCGTCTGATCACTCTGAATCAGAATTTTCGCCAGAGACAGTCGCGCGGCGTGATTCCCAGGGTTCCGCAGCAGCAGGTCGTCAAGGCATTGCTTCGCTGCTGAAAGATCTCCCTCGGTGACATACAGGTCAGCCAGCAGGAACAGCGGTTCAGTACTGTCGGGTGACAGACTGATTGCACGCCTGAGATCTGATGAAGCTTCCCGTGGATTACCGGTCTGCTGCAGCAGGCGGCCGCGAAGAACCAGTCCGGCAACATGGTCCGGCGATTCCTGCAGAGCTCTGTCGATCAGCTCAATTGCCTGCTTCGGCTCTCCGTTCTGACTCAGTTCAGTCGCCTGGCTGATCAGCTTGTCTGCCTGCTCCGACTTTTCTGAGCAGCCGGTGGCAAGGCTCAGCAATGCCAGACAGGCAAGCAGAACAGGAATTCTGAGAGCAGCCAGTGTCATAACGAGTTCCTGTGCATCCCCTGCGGTCAGCTGCCGGCACGCTCAGGGAACCAGTGGCGTTTCCTCGGGAGCGCCGGCGATGTCACGATTGAATTCCAATGGCCGGGACGTGATGCAACCTTGTGCTGTCGCAATCGGCTGCCTCGGAGTCTGTCGTATCCTGGGATTGACCCGACTGGTCCGGTTTTTCCGATTCCAGCGATTTTCTGCATTACATGCCGCCAGGATTACCCAGTCTTCCACCTGCTTACCGGACTGATCGGCCGTGCTGAAATTGCTTTCTGGGGCGACCTTGCGGGCTGTGGCAGCTGTGGTGAAGTTGGCCAGCAGGGATGACGAAGACCGTTAATGCTGCGATCGGTCTGCCTTCAGCCACCCGCAGTGTGCGTTCGTGAAATGTCGGACAGCTTTCGGGAAAAGAACAATGCTGGAACTACGCGAGGTCATGTCAGACGATCAGATCGCTGTCATGGGATGCCTGTTTGCTCTGTGCTGCTGTCTTGCGTTGACCGCATTCAGCTTTCATCTGGGTGGGGCCGATCAGGCAGAGCGTTCAGCTTCATCTTTGCCACTCCGCAGGCAGGAGGACACAGCAGACGCAGCAGATCGCCGCGCTGCTTGACAAATTCGACGTTGCCGAACCGGTCGTGTCGTGGTCAGCTTCTGTTCACAGCAGAGCTGTAGTTTTACCCTTCAGTTGATTTTGAGTTTTTCAGGATCCAGTTCCATGCTCCGGACTTCTCATGCCATTTCCGCAATGCTGCTGCTCGGCACGGGGTTCCTGGCGGGCCTGTTCTGTGCGGCAGACGCCGATCACATTCAGGCTCAGGAATCTCAGTCAATGGAGATCGGGAATGATGTTCTGAGCGCCTACCGTGTCGTGAAGAAATCGTCGCAGGACCTGGAGAGTCTGCTGGTTTCCGGAGGTGAACTGAAGAATGTTACCACGGGAGTAAACTTCTTCAGTCTTTCGGTTGGCGGTATTGATGCCGAGCAGGACCTTGAAGACGGTCGCGGTGTTGACCCGGAAACATTTGCCAAGCTGTATGCAGATCTGGCCAGTCCAAAGATCCTGGAACATCTGGATTATGATGAACTTGGCCGCCTGCGATACAAGAAGAATGTCATTCGGCTGTACTCCCGCGAGCGACTCAAGACGCTGTTCCGGAAGCGGGACGAACTGATGGTCCGTTCCGAGACGGCCAACTGAACGATTCGTCTGCCCGTCGCATGTTCTGCTGCGATCTGCTTTGTCCGTCCGGCAGAGGTTGCGGGCGGTTCAGCGGACCAGCAGAAACTCCGGAGACATGACGATTGTCCAGAGCAGGTCTTCCACGCGTTCCGAGATGGTTCCCTGCTCCGACTGCAGAAAACCAACAAGCAGCTGAAGTTCCTCAGGCTCAGGATCTCTGCCCCACGAGAATCGGCTGAGGTGACTGACCAATTGCGTCGGATCCTGAGCAGCCTGTGTCTGCAGTCGCGTCGCCCCGTGCTGCAGCCATGCAGAAAGTTGTTCTCCGTTTGACAGCACGATTGCCTCCAGTGTGCTGAGTTCGCTCGGCCGCATGGAGACAATCTGTTCGCGGTGTGGTCTTCCCAGTGCTCGCATCAGCGCACTGTTCTTCAGCAGCGATGCGCGGACCATTACAGCTGACTGGTGAAACAACTGATTCAGAGCCGGTTGTCCTGATGTCCGCAGGGCCTGCTGCCAGACATCAAGTGGCGGAACGACGACCACTTTCTGCCAGCCATTCTGAGGAATCCGGAGTGGTTTCTGTGCCGGCTCAACTGCGGTTTCATGCCACTCCCAGGTGTCGTCGCTGACCAGAATCTGCTGCCTGCCCGTTTCGAGCCGCAGGACAGCCTGCAGAAACAGTCCGGCTGCATTGGGTCCCTGTCCGGCGTTCTGGGCGCGGACGACGAGTGTGTTGTCTCCAGCGCGGAGTTGTGAAGAGATCTCGACAACTCCGGGGCGCGACCATTCGGTGCCAGCCCAGACCTGAACTCCGTTGACCAGCAGTGTTGCGGCATTGTCACAGGTGATCAGTACCGCCGCTCGTTCGACAGCGGTGTCGAGCGAAAATGTCTTCCGCAGCGTGATCACTTCACCGGCCGGCGGTACAGACCCCGGTGCGGCACTTGCTCCCCAGATCCACTCTCCCTGCAGGGGCAGCGACTGCTGGCCATCGTCAGAAAGGACACGCACGACCGCAGCATCGATTGCCGGCGGTGCTGCTTCAGTAAGCTGCCAGACTGCATCCAGAAACTGTTCGGCCGTGAGTCGTCGGGAGACTGGACCGCGCCAGCCGACTGCAGGACTGTGTTCTTCGCTGCGGGTCATTGTGCGCGACTGATATGCCTGTGAGGTGGCAATGTGAAACAGCGTTTCCTTCAGGTCGTAGCCATTGTCGGAAAAAAAGACGGCCAGATAATCCAGCAGATCTTCGTTCCACGGTGGTGACTGCATTGCGTCGAGGGGATGCACAATGCCACGTCCAGTCAGACTGTACCACAGTCGGTTGACAATGGTCCGGGTAAACCGACCGTTGTCCGGATGGGTCATCAGTGCCGCGAGTTGCTGCAGACGCTGCTGGGGAGGATCAGCTGCGTTGATGGAACCAAGTTCCGGAAACAGCCACGCTGCCTGAGCCTGTCTGCCCAGCGGTTTATCACATCTGTGAAGTTCGAGGGGACGCGCGGAATAAACAGCTGCCAGCCCCCATGCTTCATCCAGCGTCCAGCGATCAATGAAACTGTCGTGGCAGGACGCACACTTCAGGTTGATTCCCAGAAAGGCCTGAGCGACGCTTTGTGCGAACTGAATTTCAACCGTCTGGCCGGCACTGACCTCACCACGCCAGCGGATCCCGTTGATAAACCCGGCCTGTTCTGTTCCGGAAGGAGCAATCAGTTCGCGCGTCAGCTGGTCGAATGGCTTGTTGTCAAGCAGTGAAGCATAGAGCCAGCTGGTGATCTGGGTACGGCCGCCAGTGATAAAACCGGTTCCGCTGTAGTCATTGCGGAGCAGATCATTGAAGAATGTCATCCAGTGATCAGCCCAGGCAATGCGATCATCAAGCAGTTGTCGAATTTTTTCCTCACGCCTTTGCGGCGACGGGTTCTGCAGAAACTCCTGCAGCTCCTGCGGATCCGGGAGCAGTCCGGTCAGGTCCAGTCGCACTCGCCGCAGAAACTCTGCATCACTGATTCCGACGGGAATCGGCTGTCCATCGTTCAGCAGCTGCCGATCCAGTATGCGATCGATCGGATGTGTTCGTTCTGCGGAAGATGCCTGCGGCAGTTCAGGACGTCGCGGCTGAAGTGGCGGCTCCCAGCTGATCGGGGCGAATGAAAACCCGGGTTCCCACTGCAGTCCGGCATTGATCCACGCGGTCAGCGTTGCGATCTCGGCCGGGCTGAGTCGGGGTTTTTCGGCCGGTGGCATCTGCAGCTCCGGATCCTCACTGAGGATCCGTTCCAGCAGATGTGATTCCGTGGCAGATCCGGGCTGCACGTGACCGGATTCCACGAGCAGTTCTCGAGTATTGACTGAGAAGCTGCCGCTGGCCTGCTTGCCCCCATGGCAGGGCACGCAGTGCTTTTTCAGCACAGGCGCAACACTATGAGCAAAATCGTCGGGTGTCTGAGCTGCAGCGTTCGGGATACTCACTTGCCAGAGTGACAATGCAGCAAGCATGAGTGCCAGTCGCCGCAGAAAGTAACCGCAACGGAGCTTTGTCATTCTGATGGAACGCCTGGAAGAGTAACGGGGGAAGCAGCATCTGGCCTGCAGCCACGGACAGAATATCGAAAGCTGCATTGCATCACGAACCATTATGAGCGAAAGACTGAGCAGAACGAAGGAGCTGCGGCAGCTTCAGGGCTGAACAACTGCGGCGGGCAGATCAGCGATGCCTGTTCACTGAAGTGATTCAGGCCTTGCCGGCATCAGTCGCGGCAGTTTTTTCTGCGGCTGCTGATTCTGCGGCTGCCTGTTCGCAGACTGCTGTGGCAAATCCGTACAGCAGCGAGATTTTTTCCATCGAATTCAGTTGGTTATCCGTCAGGATCTGATCGCTGCCAGCCCTGCGGCCAATCTGCCAGCCAGCCTGAATCAGCAGAGTTTCGCGATAATCTTCCTGAGAGACTCTGCTGATGGCAGAGATGACTGATTCTGCATCCCCGTCATTGCCCAGATGTCTGGCCAGCTCCAGCGTCAGGCACTGGCGAAGTCCCGGGAGTGCCTCACGAGGATTGCCTGCCGCAACGCTCAGACTTTGCGCTGGTGCGGAATTCAGTGCGGCAAGGGTGGCAGCGGCGGACTGTCCCAGCACGAACAGCGGAGTTGAGTCATTTCCGTGCAGGATCGGCAGCGTGTTGCCGGCAAGTGCAAACAAATCTGCTGACGGTGCCTGCTGGCCAGCGAGCAGCGCTGCATGGGGGATGATTGCGGAGCTGATATCGAGCTGTAACTCCGCAGCCAGGTATTCGGACTCTGCTGCTGCCGCCTGCAGAATCTCTGCCCCACCCGCTGCCGTAATTCGGCCGAGCAGAAACAGGAGCAGTGCTCGACGATCTTCCGCAGCTGCGGACAATGCCCCCAGTCTCGATTCATACTTACGCACCAGAGTATCAAGCTTCCGCTCGTCATTTTCTCTCATGTCCGTGCGGACTTCCTGCCTGAGGGCATCGGCCTGGAGCTTCGCCTGATTTGCGAGTAAACGCAGTGAGCTTGTGGAAGGGGCGACCGAGGCGGCACTGCGCAGCAGTACGTCGAATGTGGCTGCTGCCGCCTGCTGCTGATCAACACTGAGAAGTGCGCGTGTTGTTTCTGCTGCCGCCAGGGCAACCAGCATCCCCTCCCTGTTGGTTGCCGGAGTTGTCCGGAGGAGTTCTCCGACCTTAGGAACCGGCGGTGTTTCCGTCAGCTGCAACTGCATCAGCTGCTGCTGACATGCTGTCGCCATTTCAGCATTGCGCGCTGCCGCTGCGATTGCAGCCCGCGCGCGAATGGCAAGTGCCGGGACCGGGATTGCATCCGCCTGGCTGAGCAGCAGGCGGGTGACTTCTGCCGGAGGTTGCAGCTGAGCGGCGAAGCCGGCGATGACCACGAGGCAGTCTGACTGCTGCAGTGGTTCGCTGGCAGCGGCGGCCCATTCGACAGCCTGTTGCCAACGAGAATGGGCGGCAAGTCCTCCAGCGACAGCCGTGTGCAGCGGTGCACTCCACTGAAAGGACTGCAGGACTGGCGGTGGAGTCAGCTTTTGGTCGAGACTTGTGCTGGCCAGATAAAGCCACGCCTGCGTGATCATTGAGTCCCGTTGTGACAGGATGGACTGGTCCTGTTGCCGGGAGCTGATGAGCTGCAGTGCATCAGCCTGCTGGCCCTCCGCGATCATCGCTGCGGAAATGGTGATCACAGCCTCAGCTGCCGCCCGGCCACTGGAAGGAAACGAGCTCTGCTTCAGCTCGCTGACTGCCGCTGCAAATGCTGTTTCGGCTGCGGTGTTGTTTCCTGCCTCCCGTGCTCGCCAGTACTCACCAACCTGCGGAATGATGCGATAGAAACTACTGCGGCGATTGACGCTGACCAGCTGATTGAGTTCTGTTGCGGCATCCTGACTGCGATCAAGTCTCAGCCACAGGTCAGCTGTATATCGGCGGGCAAGTGCCTTGTCGCGAGGATTCTGCCGAGCAAGCTGGATCAGCTGCCTGACAAGTTTTTCTGCCACTGCGGTCCTGCTGTTCCTGGCTGTGTTTTCCTGCTGCTGCCGTTGCTCCATCGCATTGCGCTGAACCTCGTCTTCCGCTTCGGCCAGCTCTGCAAATCGAGAAAGGTCCACGCCGCCAATCTCGTTCGGCGCATCTGATTTTCCGCCGAACTGAAAGGCGACAAAGCCGCCGATGGCCACGACGGCAATGCCAATGACGGCATACACCATCACGGGACTGCGTTTCTTCGGCGTATTCGCCAGTTCAGCTCGGCGCGTGGCTTCTTCCTGGTCAGCCAGCCGAACTGTCTGGCCCGGATCATTAGATTCTTCTGTTGCGGCTGTGAAGACCGGGACCATGCATTTGGGATTGGCACAGCGGACGCTTTTTCCGAGAGCTGATTTCGGAATGAAGCCCGGCTTTTCGCACATCGGGCAGATCACTTTCTGCAGCCGACCGCGAGATGGTCTGGGAGCAGCCTGAACTGCACCGGCCGCACCCGATTCCGCAAGACCAAAGGGATCGTCCTCGTCAACAACAATCTGCGATCGACCACGGCCGACGGCTGCGGCAGCCGCAGACTTTCGCGGTGGTGCCTGAGGTGTTTTCTGGGGTGCCGCAGCGGCCGCCGGGGCCGATGCAGATTTCTGCTGAGCAGACCCTGCTCGGGAACCATCCATTGCACCGCCACAGAATGGACAGTCTGCGACATCGTCGTCAAGCACGGACTGGCCACAGGACGGACAGGTTGGTAACTGCATAACAGGACTCCACCGGATTTGGTACGACGCAGAAGAACTGGGGGCAACAGGTGGAGCGGAGACGGCATCCGCGGCTGAATTGAGCCTGAGCAGATCACTCGGTCGCCGCACCACGTCGATTCTACTCCATCACCCCTGCAGGGGCGAGAGAATCCACCAGGAATGCCAGTGATCAGGATGGGGCAGAGTGCAGGAGTGATGTTCTGTCACTGCCGACGAGCGGTGCTGCTGGGCTGGGCCTGCGGGCATTTGGCGGAGCGAGGCTGCTCCCGGATTCAGCAGATGGCGAATCCGGGAACAACGGGCTGCTCTGGTTACGCCGGATCTCTACTCCGTCGGATTGTCGCGAGTAAAGTCGAACATCGGAGTGGACAGATAGCGTTCGCCAGAGTCAGGCAGGACGACGACAATATTCTTTCCTGCACTGTCCGGTCGCGCGGCAACCTGCAGAGCAGCTGTCATTGCTGCCCCGCAGCTGATGCCGCAGAGAATGCCCTCTTCACGAGCGACTCGTGGAGCCATCGTCAGTGCTTCTTCGTCGGTTACCTGCAGCACTTCATCAACCAGCGACATGTCCAGAATTTCCGGTTTGAACCCGGCACCGATCCCCTGAATGCGATGCTTGCCAGGTGTTCCCCCGGAAAGCACAGGACTCGCAGCCGGTTCTACCGCCACTGTATGGACAGGCAGTCCCTTTTCCTGTTTCAGGTAGCGGGAGACACCTGTGACGGTACCTCCGGTGCCCACCCCGGCGACAAAGATGTCGACCTTGCCGTCGAGATCGGTGAAGATTTCCGGGCCCGTGGTGCGGAAATGGATGTCCGGGTTGGCCGGATTGCAGAACTGCTGTGGCATGAATGTGTTGTCCTGTCGAGACAGTTCTTCAGCTTTGGCAATTGCACCTTTCATGCCTTCGGCGCCAGG
>JALQUR010000148.1 GCA_023260695.1 Planctomycetaceae bacterium | reverse complement strand
GGAGTGCCCGCACACGAATACGGTGTGCGAGTTCCAATCCCCCTTTCCTCCCCATGTTCCGAAGATATCCACCCCCTTCAGGGTGATGGTGCTTCCCGTCAAGTATCGGCCAGGTGGGCAATAGACCCCGAGGGTCGTGCTCGATCCGTAGGCGTTTGCACCGTAGCCGTAGGTGGGGGTGTTGGCCCAATCGATTGCCCTTTGCACGGCGGCTGCATCGAGCACGGCCACATCGTCCTGCTCATGGGGACGCAGAATCAGGTGGGTATCGGTGGCTCGGCTTTGGCTGCCAGCCCCGGCCCCGACATCGGTAATGGATTTGCCGGACTGACTGCCCTTGCTGCTGTGGTGAACAAGCACAAACGCACAGCCAAGCCGGGCGGCGTGGCCATCCAGCTGGTTGTAGATCTGGGCCATCGTACCGTTGTCGTTTTCATCCATGTTGCGTGGCATGAATCTGTAGACAGCATCCAGGATGATGATTTTGAACCGCCCGGGTCGCATGGAGTTGAAAGTGTCGTTCATGCCAAAGATGTCCTTCAGGCCACCTCGAATGTTGATGATCGACACTCGATCGGCCACGCTGCTGAAGGCGATGCCACGGGCGTCAAGCACTTTGGGAATGCGATGTGCCGACGTTTGTTCGTGCAGTTCATTGTCAATGATGAGCACTTCGCCCTTCTCGCACTGAAAGCAGTCCAGCCACTGACCTCCCGTGGCCACCGCCATTGCCAGGTCTGTGACCAGCCATGATTTGCCGACCTTCGGACTGGCCACGACGTTCATGGTCTCCCCTTCACGCAACAAGCCATGAATCACCGGGCGACGTAGTTCCGGAAACTCATTCACCAGCTGCCGCACGGTTTTCATTGGCAACGATGGTGATGGAGGTGGACCGGCCTCAGCACGGTCGCGTACAAAATCCAGCAAACGCATATGATCCTCCGTGAGACCGTCTTCCGGTCGAGGCGGTGTCAGAACTGTTGTGGGATCAATATCGCTGCGTGCCCACTCAGCGACGCGATCAGACCACGGGATGAAGATCGCCACGAGGATGGCTTCGACCGGCGTTCCGACTTCATAGTGCTCATCCCAGCAACGCCTGCCGATCTCCAGCCCCTGCACTCGGCCTCGGATGTAGGAGGCGGCCACTTCGTGACCGGATCGATACACGATCTGCTCGCTGTCGAGCTCTGGCACGCCATAGAAGTCGGCACTGGGAACCAGGACCTCAGCCTGCTCCCGAACCTGTTGACGCTGGCACCACGCCTGCTCGATCAGGTCGTCGCACATCATGCCCCAGCGAACAACTTCTGCGGCCGCTTCCGCAAAGGCCGTGCGGTAAGCCTTCTCAGCCTCCAGCAGCAGTGGTGTGTCCGGAACACCGGGCCCGTCGTTGTAAAACTGAACGGTATCAGGTGGCAGCGTGATCGTCGTCATGGCGATCTACCTCCCTCGCTTCCGCCTGCCAGCGACTCACCAGCAATGCGACAACCGCCTGGAACTGTCGTTCACGGCGAGCTGCGTCATCCCCTTTAGATTCGCTCAAGGCCACGTGGTACTTCCATGCCTCGTTCTTCTCCGGCATGACCGGTCCTCCCTGTTTGATTTTGGCAGCGATCGGTGAAACGACCCGCAGCCACACAGCTGCGGGTCTCTCTCACTGCTCAAGCACAAGGGTTCAGTCGGTCGGTCGTTGTCGGAGGAATTCAGGGCTCAGCGATTACGCTTCGCCTTTGGCCTTGTAGGCCGCTCGGAAGTCAGCCAGAGCGGCACCGTAATCGAAGTACACTCGCCAGGACGCAGCGAGGCGGTTCGGAGTGCTGTCGAAACCGAAGAACTCGACCGTGGGTGTCTGCACGCCGTTCAGGAACGCAACAACCAGTGCCGCATCTGATGGGCTGCCGAACAGGTACCACGCCTTGGCACTGGTGCCGGTGAAGCGATCGGCATTGGACAACCGTGGTTCCACCTCAAGGGCCACAGAATTCTTCAGGGCATTGCCAGTGGGCGTGTCGTTGTTGGTTCGCTGCACGAAGTCGCTCAGCAGTAGTTCCTTTGCTGACTGCTGCAACTCTGGTGGCACCAGCAACGTCCGTGGCCGGATGTCGAGATCTCGTTTCTCAGCATCTCGCTGTGCCAGCATCCTGGCGATGCCAGCGTTCAGCGAAGCAATGCTCAGAACTGTTCCGGCACCGGCATCGTAATTGACGTTGCCGCCACTGAAGAAGCTGCCAGCATTCGCCAGCAGCACTTTGTAGACCAGATCGGACAGAGATCGCATGGC
>JALQUR010000386.1 GCA_023260695.1 Planctomycetaceae bacterium | reverse complement strand
AAATCTGCCTGACCGGAATCTTCGACGACGCTTCGCAGGGCCGCAGCATCGACACGATTCAGAATTGCTCGCGCCACTTGTTCGTGCTGCGGATCGAGGTCTTCGGTGAGCAGAAAACGGCCATGGTATCCAGTTCCGCCGCACCGCTCGCATGCCGCAGCGCAGTCTTGAGCATGAGACTCAGATCGAGTGCAATGACGGCAGTTCTGCCGTAACAGTCGCTGGCAGATCACCAGCCGGAGCACACTGCGAATCAGTGCCGGCTCAAGATTCATTTCACCAAGACGGGTGACGGCCTCAACTGCAGTACCGGCATGAAAGGTGGTGAGCACCAGATGCCCTGTCAGTGCTGCCTGAAATGCCGCTTCCGCCGTTTCTGCATCCCGCACTTCACCGACAAGGATCACATCCGGGTCCTGTCGCATCAGGGAACGAACTCCGGTAGACAGATCAAATCCTATGGCAGGCTTTACCTGAGCTTGTGACACACCGGGGATCGCCATCTCCACGGGGTCTTCGAGTGTCATAACACAGCGGGATCCGGCTGAACTGGCCACCAGCTCCCGCAGACATGCGTAGGCTGTCGTTGTCTTCCCGCTACCCGATGGGCCGCAGATCAGGATCACACCGGAGGTGTTCTGCAGCTGCTCCTGCAGTAACTCTGCACTCTGCTGCTGCATCCCAAGGTCTTCGATCCGCTGCAGCTGACCATGATCAGCAAACAATCGTACGACCGCACGTTCTCCGTGCAGCAGTGGAAATGTGGCAATGCGTATTTCCCCATCAAAAAGCTCGCGGGAGACACGCCCTTCCTGAGGAATGTCTGTGCGATATGTGAGCAGGCCGGCCAGCACCTTCAGTCGAGCGACCAGTCGCCCCGCAGTTTCCCGGTCAAAACCTGCGATCCGGTGCAATACTCCGTCGATCCGCCAGTGCATGTCGAGCGCATTGGTTCCGGGGGTCAGATGGACATCGCTGGCCCTGGCAATGCGGGCCTCCCGGAGGATCAACGAGGCCAGATCGGGAATGAACTGCTCTGCATTTGTCAAAAGCCCGGCAAATCGCTGGTTGAAGCTGCTGGCAAAAGTCTGGTCTGCTGATAGGGACATCTGTAGCCTGTCAGAATGCTGGGATGTTCCCCTGCTCAGATCCGTTCATTGCGGCCAGGCGAACTTACACATCAGGCCGGAGCTGCTGACGAAATCCCCGGATTGGTTGTTTCTGTCAGCGAACAGTGGAATTTCAGCGTGAAAACATGCTGGTGAAAGGACATTTTGTGTCGCAAACGGCAGTCTATCGGCAGACAGCGGGAGAAAACAGCAGGCTCCGGGGTGCTGAAATCCATTCGCAGTTAAGTGGAGGCTCGGAAAACGGTTCCCACAATGCATTCTTTCGGGACCGTAATGGGTCTGCCACTTTTCGCTGAGCGGTTTGTCTCGTAAATTATTCCACTCCGCTGTCCTCCCTACGAAGTATCTCCAGAAAACAGTGTGGGCGCTTCAACAGATGTCTTCCTCCCCAGGCAAATCGACTCGCATCGGTGCAGTGAGCTATCTGAACTCACGGCCGCTGGTGCAGACGCTGCAGCGGTGCTTCCCTGACGCTGATCTCAGGCTGGACTTTCCGAGTCGTCTGGCGGACCAGCTGCGGCGTGAAGAACTCGACGTTGCTCTGATTCCGTCGGTGGAGTATTTTCGGACGCCGGGCTACCAGATCGTTTCCGATGCCTGTGTCGCAGCTCGAGGGGAAGTGCTGAGCGTACGGTTATTCTTCAGGAAAAATCCCTCTGAGGTGCGAACTCTTGCACTGGATGAAGGTTCTCGCACCAGCGCTGCTCTGGCAAGAATCATCCTTGCGGAACACTTCGGCGTGTTTCCTCAGACAGAACCATTAAGCCTGCAGCTTGGTCTGCACCACTCCGACGCTGATGCTGTGCTCCTGATCGGAGATCGAGCGATGCACACTCCGTCAGGACAATTCTGCAGAGTGATCGATCTGGGACAATTCTGGTACGAGTGGACGGGGCTCCCGTTTGTCTTCGCCGTCTGGGCGGCTCGCGAGGACTGTGCGACGGAGACGCTTGCTGCGGGGCTGTCGCAGGCTCGCAATGAGGGAGTGTCTCTGGCCGCATCGATCGCGGCCGAACAGGCTCCGCTGCTCGGACTTTCCGAGCAGACCGCATACAGGTACCTGACCCATAATCTGCACTATCGATTGTCTTCTGCGGAACGCAGTGGACTTCGTCTGTTTTATGAACTGGCCGCTCGCCACAGTCTGGTGGACACCCATGTCGAACTCCGAAACGAAAATCTCGTCACTGCTTGAGAAGGCCGTTGACGGACAGCGACTGACGCCTGCAGAGGGACTTGCTCTGCTGCAGTCGCACGATCTGACGGCGATTGGCAATGCAGCCGATGCGGTTTCGCGTCGACTGCATCCGGAGCCATATCGGACCTACAACATTGATCGCAACATCAACTACACGAACGCCTGTACTGCGGTCTGTGATTTCTGTGCATTCTATCGACCACCGAATCACCCGGATGTCTACGTACTTCCGATAGAGACACTGATCCGGAAGATTGAGGAAACTGTTGCGCTCGGTGGAGACCAGATTCTGCTTCAGGGAGGACTGCATCCAAAGCTGCCGCTCGAGTGGTACGAGGAAATGCTGTCGACTCTCCGCGAGCGATTTCCCCAGGTGAATATCCATGGATTCAGTCCACCTGAGATTCATCAT
>JALQUR010000047.1 GCA_023260695.1 Planctomycetaceae bacterium | reverse complement strand
AATCAGTCCCTGACGGTCCCGCAACGCGGACAGGTTGATGTCTGCCGGATTGACAACGATTGAAGCCGGGGCCGGGGCCGGGGCCGGGGCCGGGGCAGCAGCCTCATCTGCCCTCACAGAAGCAGCGTTGAACGATGCTGTACAAACGCCGATTACGGCAAGCAGAGTTGCAGTGATACCTGACTTCATGAAACCATCCCTACTTCGTTGGACCATCTTGATCACCTGTACAACTATCGATGGATCTGTTCAGCTGTCCGCGAAACGCAAATACACAAAACCCGACGCAAAACCCCACACAATGCTCGACACATTGAAATCAGCGGCCTGAGTCCCGGGGATTCCTGGCCGTCCCTTCCACGCTACTTTTCACCGCCGCCCTGTTGAGCTTCCTTAGCTTCGAGCCTGAGTTTCTCAAGCCGAGTCAGACGTTTTTCGGCTGGAGCAGAAGGTGCCGCAGGTTTCGGTTCCTCTACCTTCGCCACAGGTGCCTCAGGCTTTGCTACCGGTTTTGGCAGTGGCATGTCAATTCGCAACTCAGTGACCCCAAGCTGATTGTGAATCACCGGTTCACTCGACGTGGTTGCCGTAACCTGACAGAAAATGTTCTTGTGAGTTCCTGCCGGACTGTCCGCTGCTGTGGTCACCTTGAACACAAGCTGTTTTGTTTCATTCGTGATCTGCAGTGGCTCCGCCTTGACGTTGTGCGGAAGCCCCAGCAGCACTGCCGTTGCCGGCCCCTGCAGTTCCGTGAGCACACTGACTTCCATCGGGATCTCAGTTTCCTGTCCCTGCTCGACTGCCGAACGCTGGGCAGTCATCCCGACATAGGGCTCGGCCACCTCCAATGTGGCCATCTGACTGGACGCCCACGCATTGCCACCAACGTTGGCAAAACCAAGCACATACATGGGCCATTTCCCCAGTTCTGCGTTGCCATTCGCATTCAGCTGATACAGCCCCTCAGTCTGCCCCTTGTTAATTGTGATCTGACTATTGGCACTGACACCCGGGGAGCGGAACGGGAACTGAATATTGATCGCTTCATCCCAGCCTTCCTTCTTCCTTGCCACAACCTTGAGCTGCATCTGTCCATTACGAACGATCGGAGCAGCGGGCTGAACAATCTCAAGATGGAACGGCAGTTCATCGACCACCGCCACCGGAAGTCGATCAACGTCCTTCCAGACATAAAGCGACTGCCCCGGTCCGGAAATCACAAAGTCAGCGCGATTCTGAAAATGCCCCACGACATTGATGTTCTCATCAACAGGCCGCATACGAAAGTCAACCAGTGCTCCGGCAAGGTCTGCATCCGCAGCCGCTTCAAAGACGACCGGCATCACATTCAGATTGGCCCGCATCGGCGGAGCAATCATGGTGATCCCGGGTGGCAGCTGGAGTTCATCGATCTTCAGTTCGCCACCGAAGTTGCCACGCTGAGCCGAGATCAGGGTGGCAAATCGATTTCCTCGTGGCACATAAACCTGCTGCCGTGACTGTGAATATCGAGCCACTCGAGGAATCTCGGCAGTCAGTGTTGGCTTGACTTCCTGAAACTCAATGCGATAAACGAAGTTGGCGCCACCACGTCCAAGATGATCGGTCACCCGAACCGCAAAATCACCATCGTCCGGCACCGTCCAGCGGACGTAGCTGTCCGGTCCACGCGAGTCATCATTGCCGGCAAGTCCGCCACCATCAGCCTTGTACAGATTCATCACAGCATCGATGGGCGAGCCAATGCGCCGACCGTAGAGTTCCACGTCGAAGACCTGGCCCTTCTTCGCCGTGAACCGGAAGATATCCACATCGCCTGGTTCCTGCAGAACCCCATTCATGGATGCAGGGAACTCGGCAATTGGCGTTGCAGTGTCAAATCCCGGATTCGGTTCAACCTCGAATGCATTTGGGTGAGCAGAAACGCGGAAAGGAAATGGCGATGGCGTAAGACCGTTTTCGTCCTCAACAAAGATGGCCTGTTCCCCTGGCTCCGCGTTGAGCGTAATGCTCCGCGTCAGTTCACCTGAGGCATCTCCCAGAAACTTCACATCAACAGCCTGCCCGGCTGGCCCCCCTGCAGGGAACGCAATCACCGGCCGCGGAAATGAGCCAATATGGAGTCGGTAGCGGCAGTTCCCATTTCCCCCATAGCTGCTGTCTCGCATCTCAACAATGTAACGACCATCTTCCGGAATAATCACAGAAGTTGCGGCGTCCTGTTTCAGCAATGGACTGTCATCAACTGCAGACAATTCAAATCGTCGGGAATCAAGAATTGCAATGTACGGGTCGAACAGCGTCTGACCAAATCGCATCGCTTCCACTTCGACCGAAAGACGTTGCCCCTTCTTCAGCTCCAGAACGTAGTAGTCCACGTCTTCATTATCCACGACACCGTCGACAGTCACATTCAGGGCAACTTCCTGGGGACTGCCAAAATCCGTGTTCGGCTCTGCTTCGGCGACGGTCGGCAGAGCCCCGACGAAGAACGTGCGATAGTCTGAAATGCCACTCTTCGTGCGCACCTGAGCAGTGTGCTCGCCAAGCTGACAATCAGCAGCAATCCTCACGGTCACGTCAATCACATTGGCGTTAACCGGCTTGATTTCGACAACTTCGACACCAGGTTCGTAGAAGAAGATTTCTTCTGCATCCTCCAGCCGCGCCCCGGAAAACCGAAACACCTGTTCGGTCCCGCGCTGAGCTCCTCGTGGAGTAATCACGCTGAGCGTCGGATCTGCACTGAACGACTGACCGCTCAATGCCATTGTCAATGTGAGCAATACTGCAGCGACTGTTCGCAACATGAACACGCACCCCTCAATGAAACAACAGCAGTAACAACAGCAGTAACAACACCGAATTTCAGGAAAGACTCAGCCACTTAGATGCAAAGTGGCCGATCTGACGTCCCTGAAAACTCTGAGTGCAGCAGTAGTCCCCTGACGATCAGGCAACGTACGTTCTGAACCAGATCCTGTATGACACAACGTCGGAGTTGCAAAGCAGAATCAAACTTCTGAACAATGAATCCGGCCAGCACGATACGTCCTGCCGCACTGAAAGTGTCAACCGGAACTGCCGGACTGGTGGCCAGCCCGCAGCCAGCGACTGGCCAGATCCAGCCATTCGCCTGCGCCGTGGGCCGGCAAAGCCCCGGAAGCACCTTTTGACCATCCGCACTCGCCAGTTACGGAAAACTCAGAGCAGCTCAAAAACAATCACCTGATAGCGAAAACGCTGCCGGAAAGGGCAGCGTTTTCCGTGAGTCTGGCAATGTCAGACGAGCAATTCCTTGCGGACTTTTCCGCCATCCACGATTTCAATTGGGCGATCGCCAGGAGCCATCAGTTCTTTGTCACCGACGATTCCCAGACAGTGATAAATCGTTGTTGCCCAGTCCTGAACATTCAGAGCGTCATTCTCAGGCTCACTGGCCGTTGAATTGGAACTTCCGTAGATCTGACCACCCTTGATGCCGCCACCAGCGAGCACAACACTGAACACCTTCGGCCAGTGATCTCGACCGGAAGTGCCGTTGATTTTCGGAGTACGACCGAACTCACTGGCGATGCACACCATTGTGTCGTTCAGACGACCCCGCTCGTCCAGGTCACGAATCAACCTGGCAAATGCCTGATCCAGAGCCGGCACCTGACCATTAATTCCGTTGGCGATATTGTCGTGCATGTCCCAACCACCATAGGTGAGCGTGACAAATCGCGAACCAGCTTCGATGAGCCGCCGAGCCATCAGCATGCGAGCACCAGCCGTGTTGCGACCGTACTCATCGCGCATCTGATCGGTTTCCTTGCTGAGGTCAAAAGCCTCGCGAGCAGACTGAGAACTGATGAGTCCGTAGGCACGCTGATAGAATGTATCAACTGCGTCGAGCGAGTCGGCCTTCTCCTTGCTCACAAAGTAATCGTTGACGGCATCCAGAGCCCGGCGACGACGAACGAATCGCTCATCGCTCACCCCACCCGGAAGTGCCAGGTCACGAACACTGAAACCGTTCGCGGCCGGGTCGGAACCAAGGCTGAACGGAGCAAATGAAGAACTCAGATAACCCGTGCCGGCGAATTCATTCGGCTGATTGGGAATGCAGATGTACTGCGGAATATTGTTGCGAGGTCCGAATTCATGACTGACAACACTACCCATGCTGGGAAAAGACAGAGCAGGGCTGGGGCGATAACCTGTGAACATGTTGTGAGTACCACGCTCATGAGCCGCCTCGCCATGAGTCATGCTGCGGCAGACTGCCAGCTTATCCATTACCTTTGCGGTATTGACCCACTTCTCATTGATCACTTCCCCAGGAATCGCCGTCTGAATGGAGTTCATCGGGCCACGATATTCAATCGGTGCGTATGGCTTCGGGTCAAAGCTTTCCTGGTGAGCCATCCCCCCGGGCAGGAAGATGAAGATCACTGACTTCGCTGAACCTTCCTTACTCTCGTAGTGCTTGAGATCAGCTTGAGCAGACTCCATTCGCAGGTAGTCGGCAAGAGTCAGACCAATTCCACCACAAAAGCCCACGTGCAG
>JALQUR010000632.1 GCA_023260695.1 Planctomycetaceae bacterium | reverse complement strand
GCCGGAACTGCTCAGGCGGAAGCGAGCATAGGTGAGCCCCTGCTGCGCGGTGGCCGGAACGTCAAATGCAAGTGTGTGAGTACCAGCGGTCAGATCGATGCTGTCGAAAATGTGTTCTCCCGCACCGCCCCAGGTTCCATCAGCATTGAAATCAAACCATGCATCAAGGAAACCAGATCCGCCCTGCACCGTGACAGTCAGTTCACTGCCCAGCTGACCTGCCTGCATCATTCCAAAACTGACGCCGTCTTCATCCCCTCCGTCGGCGTCGGCTGCGCTGGAAGGAATCCCGTCTGCCTCAACATCCCGGGCCGCTCCCAGAAATGCTCCGGTGGCGGCATGCTGAGCACCATTGTCGGTGATTGTCACAGGGTAAGGAGCAGGCGCATCGCCGAAATCGGCGGACAGCAGAGTACGCTGTTCCAGGTGCTCGATCAGCTGTCCCCTGGTGAGGAAGCGACGCCGTTGCTGTACTCCCGCCTTTTGTTGAACCCGGCGCAGCCGACTGAGAAAAGTACGGATGGAAAAGTGAGCCATGGGACGACTTCCGTGTAACGACGCTCAAATTGGAACGGATCCGGATCCGGCGATTGCTGCCATCGCACATAGCGGCAATGCATGGATCGGTTGCGTGCAGCGGCAGTGCTGACACAATGCAGCGAAAAATACCACAGATGCAGTTATTCTTGCATCCCCGGAACGGAGTTTGCGCAGCGACACAATCGCAAATTCAGCAAGAGTTGTTGCCCCTGAAAATGATCAACCGCTGCCAGCGGGCCAGGCCTTCTGCGGGCGATTGATCGTCTGCCCTGGCGAGGCGTTTTGCTGCACCTGCGCTGATTCACGACGCAGAACAGCGAATTTGCTCACACCTGTTCGGCGCTGAAATCACTGTGGCAGCGCTGGTATTGAGATTCAGCGTGCCAGATTGACGCGAACCAGTTCCTTGTCGTTGCGTGCGAATACGCTTTTCATGGCAAATGCCGGGTGGGACCAGATGGTCATCCGCCGCTGAACTGGCCGAGTTGGTTCCACAAGTTTTGCACGGCTGAGTTCCTCGTAGCCGTCACCGGTCAGCCTGGCAATGATCAGGTCACCCTGCTCGTTGTGCAGAAACATACGGTCACCGTTGGGAACAAGGAACGCATTCCACCAGCGTCCGCTGCCGGTTGCTTCCAGTGTCTCCCAGACTCGCGATCCATCGCTCGTATTCAGACAACGCAGCTGACCGTAACTGCAGACCCCGAAAATATGATCGTTGTCCACAACCGGGGTTGGCATGATGGAATGCAGTCCATCCGTCTGCTGCTCACTGCTGCCCTGCCCTTTCCAGACAACTTCTGCTGAACCGGCTGATACTTTGAGCATCAGGGGACCGTCGTAGAACGCCGTCAGAAACAGGCGGTCATCCAGTTTTCGTGGCATCGGAATTGTCAGCCCGTAGCGAATTGGCCACGCATGCTGCCAGATCAGTTCTCCGCTCTGCGGGTCCACGGAAGAGACGGCGGCAGGATGCCAGAGGATCAGCTGTCGACGACCACCAAATTCATAAATCATTGGCGGACCATAGCCGACCTGCTCATCTTCCAGAGAACGCCAGAGTTCCTCGCCGGTCAGGCGGTTGAAGCAGACCAGCAGACTTCCCTTTGCACCACCGACCAGGGTGATCAGGCGATCGCCGTCAACAAGCGGTGATGCAGCCATTCCCCACACGGGCAACTGTGTCTGATAGTCGCGCTGAAACTCCTTCGCCCAGCGGACTGTTCCGTCAGCTGCATCGAAACAGAACATGTGACCTTCTGCACCAATGGTGTAGCAGAGTCCGTCATGAATCACCGGCGTGGCTCGCGGGCCAGCCGGGTAGCTGACGGTGTAACGAACCTCAGACTGGTGGCTCCAGAGCGACTTTCCGGTCTCCGCATCGAAACAATGAACGCGCTCCAGGTTCTCTGCTGCAACAC
>JALQUR010000613.1 GCA_023260695.1 Planctomycetaceae bacterium | reverse complement strand
ATCGTTGCGCGCGAACAGGCGGCAGATGCCGCGCGCCACTGCGCGGGCTAGATATGTTGGAAGTAGTACAAGTATCTGGTTCGCCTGCATGTTGACGGCAAACTCGGAAAGGTATTTTCTAGCGGTCATGGCTTCGGGCTGTACTGGCTGCGCCAGAGCAAGGACGAAAATGGCAGTCGCCAGTGGACTCGAATCGTGATTGACGACACGTTTTCTCAGGTCCATACGCTGCTGCTGGCACATCTGAGCGGAGGCGATCAGCCAGAGCTGATCACTGGAAAACGCGTGTATGCGCACGAGACTGAAGCGGGAGCGACGGATGCGCCGGTGGTCTGGAGTTTCCGATACGATCCGCAGCAGGACACATGGATACGGGAATCGATCTTTCACGGGGATCCTGCCGTGAATGCACCGGAGCGGGCGGCAGATCGCTGGGCGCTGCAGGATTTTCCCCGTGGATCTGCAGGGACAGGATTACAGCTGGCTGCGGTAGATATCGATGCCGATGGCGATCTGGATCTGGTGTGCCCGGGAAAGTCAGGGTTGTATCTGTTTGAGAATCTGAGGAGAGACAGTCAGCGTGACTGATCCGGCCGAAACCTCCAGTTGAGCCAGCGTTTCAGCGTCCGCGAGGCGAAGGGAGTGAGCCTGGTCCGCATGTATTGATCTCCGATGCGACGAATGGCGTCAGCCTGTGTCGGGTAGGGGTGAATGATGTCAGCAAGTCGTTTCAGTCCGATACGGCCGGCCATTGCTGTTGAGACTTCTGAGATCAATTCACCAGCATGCTCCCCGACAATCACTGCTCCGAGGATGCGATCGGTTCCGCGGCGAACATGAATGCGAACGAAGCCAGTGGGGCAACCGGCAAGGACAGCGCGATCATTGGCGGCAAACGGCTCTGTGAATGTATCCAGCAGAATTCCAGCGCGTGCTGCGGTCGCCGGGTCGATTCCAACCTGCGCGATCTCCGGGGAAGTATAGGTGCAGCGGGGAATCTGCAGTTTGCTGAAGCGTGCCCGACCGGCAAACAGGGAGTTGCGGATGGCAATTCGCGACATGCGGTCTGCCAGATGTGTAAATCGAAGTTTTGTGCAGACATCACCTGCGGCGTAGATGGCAGAATTGCTGGTCTGCAGAAAGTCGTTGACGCGGATCAGGCCATCTGGTGTCAGATCAACGCCGGCTGCGCCGAGGTTCAGACTGCTGACGCGTGCTTCTCGCCCGACCGCTACGAGCAGCTGGTCACAACTGATCTTACGAGTCTGGTCGTTCTGGCTGAGCACCAGCTGAGTGATGCCAGCTGTCGTGGAAACCTGCAGCAGGCGACAGTTCAGCAGGACGTCGACGCCATCGTGCTGTTCAAGCTGCTGCTGCATCAGCGCAGCGGCATCTGAGTCTTCCCGGTTCAGGATCTGAGCACCTGATTCGATCAGTGTCACGCGTGCACCGAATCGCGCAAATGTCTGTGCCATCTCAGTTCCGATGGGACCTCCGCCGAGCACAACCAGATGTTCCGGCAGCTGTTGAATCTGAAACAGCGTTTCTGTGGTCAGGTATGCGGATTCGGAGAGCCCGGGGATGGCCGGGATCAGCGGCTGTCCTCCGGTTGCGATGATGGCGCGGTGAAAATTCAGCGGGACACCATTCAGTTCGATGGAAGCTGGTCCTGTGAACGTGGCGGAGCCAAAAAAAACGTCGACACCAAGTTGCCGAAATCGCTCGGCAGAATCGTGTGGTGCGATCTGTTCGCGGAGCGATCTCATCCGCTGCATGACGGCGGAGAAATCCACTCGGGCCGCTTCCGTTCCGACAATTCCGAACTCTGCGGCATTACGGACGGCCGCTGCCTGTCTGGCTGTGCTGATGAGGGCCTTTGACGGGACACAACCGGTATTGAGACAATCTCCGCCGAGCAGGTTCTGTTCAATCATTGCGACCTGCGCACCGACACCCGCTGCTCCTGCAGCGGCAACAAGTCCGGCTGTTCCGCCGCCGATCACCAGCAGTTGCCAGGTTCTGCCCCGTTGCGGCGTCGGCCAGTCATGCGGGTGCAGCAGCTGCCGCAGACGATCATCATCCGTTTGGCCGGCGGGGAAGGATTGTGTGTCAGTCATCAGCGAATTCCGGCATGTCCCCGTTGAACGGGAAGCAATATGCCCTGCAGGTTCTGCATGAGCCGTGGATTACTTCGCGGCAGCAATGACGCAGCGAAAACCGATGGCGTCATCCTTTGTGTCTGCCGGAATGAGCGTGCGAGCACTGCTGGTCAGTCGACTGTGGTGATCCTTCCACGAGCCGCTGCGGATGATCACATGATCTGCTTTATCGGTCTCTGCTGTGACCTTCTGCAGCAGCGGATCTGCGGTGACGAATTCGGACAGATACCCATGCATGTCATAAAGTCCCCATGGGTTGGGTTTGAGGGCTCCGACCGGCGGATCGTTCCCGGCTGCGTTCCCGGTGTGCCAGGCATAGGCATCAAGTACTGAAGCCAGCTTGCCCTTGTCGTCGTCGGTGGTCGCACTGTCGCCAAAGCTGTAGCGTGTCGTCGTTCCGGCGCGGCAGCAGTATTCCCATTCCACTTCGCTGGGCAGTCGAACCTGCTGTTCGGGATCCAGCAGCTTGTGCTCATGCAGCTTTGCTGTGAGTCGTGTGCAGAATTGCTGAGCATCTGCCAGAGTCATCATTTCAACTGAGTTGCGAGGGCCTTTCCAGCGGCTGGGGTTCTCTCCCATGATCAGTTCGTAGAGTTCCTGCGTCATTTCATACTTTGAGATGCGGAATCTGCGCTGCATTTCAATCGTAAACAGTGGCAGTTCGTCACTGGGATCGGCGGTTCCCAGCTGGATCCCACGTGCCGGAAAGCCGTTTCCCGGTGTGATGGAGATACACTCCGCCAGGAAGCGTCTGAGGAGCGACAGTTCAGATGGTTCATCTGCCTGGCAGTAACTCAGCGACAGTGCGAAAACCGCCAGCGGAAGTATTCGGTTCAGCATGATGTTCTCCATGGGATTGCGTACGGAATCTGCAGCCTGAATGCTGTCTCAGCGCGGATCAGGGTTTGCCGGCAGGACGAAGCTGCCATTGTTCGTCAAAGAAATCCGCCGCGACAACCTTGCCCGGCCAGATTGTTCCTGGCGGCGTACTGAGATCGATGACGGCCCAGTCCGGCAGCATCGGCACCTGGCGAGCATTGTTCAGATAAGCATACTCACGAAATGTGAAGCTGCTGTTGACTACAATGTATCGTTCCGGATTCAGCGGGTTGGGATAGATCATCACAGGAGCGTGGCCGGCTGCATCCCATGACTGATCACCCACGCGGAGTGTCTGCCTGTCCCATTGAACTGGCAGACGATCGCTGACCTGTGCGAGAACAGAATTGGATGCAGGGTCACCCCAGACGACAAGATTGCAGTTCTGAATCATCTCGGCGGTGACATCCTGATCATTGACAACGCGTGCATCACCGCGGAAATGTCGCCGCCAGTGTTCAACAGCTCGCTCAAGTTCTTCTGCGGCCCATTTTCCGACAGCAGCATTCGCTGCGGTACCCGTCGGCCGAACAAAGATGAAGGAGTCCATGAACGCATCGTCGATTGGCCCCTGCAGGCCATGTTTTTTTCTCAGCCCGGCAGGCTGTGTACCTGAAACCCAGTGTCCGCTGTCGTCGATGTGTGCCTGCAGCTCAAAGCCGCCGTCAGAAAATGGTCCCTGCAGGGGCAGAAACTGAGGCGCGCGGTCCGAATCGGGTGAGGCAATCGCGACCTGAATGGGCCGCGACTGACTGCTGATCAGATTTGTCAGTGTCCGAGCCGGCAGGGGGAGTTCACCCGCTTTGAAGTTCAGGCTGAACGCTGAAACATTGCGGACAAGTACTGGCAGCACCGGTCCCCGATCACTCGGTTGCAGGTCGCAGATGACTCGCATGTCCGCCGACTTCCAGTGTTCCTGCATTGCGTCAATGGTGGCCGCACGCATGCGGTTGTAGCGGAGCGTGTATGTGGTGAGATGGATCATCGGAACGGATTGTGGTCGGCCGGCCACTGCCAGGTCGGCAAGGATCCGATCCACCATCTGAGCAGAAGTCGGGTCGTAAGTGTGCCCCATCCCGAGGCCGATCAGATGCCGCAGCCGGATTCCATGCTTCGCCAGTGCTTCTTCCATGACATCCGCAGCCTGCTTCTGGCGGTCGTTTTCGCCGCTGTAGGCAACCGTCGGGCAGTGCAGCAGATTTGCAGACCATTTGTCACAGTCATAGAGATTCCAGAGTGTTTTCTCCCATGGCTGCGGATGCAGTTCCTCCTGCTGGAATACTTTCAGGAACTGCGGTGTCTCGGAAAAGCCAGCACCGGGATTGGCGGCAAACCAGCGATCGGCATAGTGGGTAGCAATCTGCCAGCAGGCGGCACCGCCCATGGAAAAGCCGCGAACGCTGGTTCGTTCATCATCGATCCGATAGTGCAGCCGTGCATCATCGAGTGCTTCCAGCACATCAATTTCACCGGCGAACTTGAATGCGTTTGAATAGCGGCCGTAGGGATGCAGAACGATGGTGTTCTGCGGGGTAAAGCGGCCGCTGTTCTGCATGCGATCCCAGAGGAAATTGACCTCGCTCAGCTTTTCACCGCGTCCATGAAACCACAGGTCACAACGGGTCGGAACACTGTGGTCCGTACTGTAGTTGCCCGGAATGACCAGGCCATACGGCTGTACAGTCTGGTCAATTCGGCTGATGTAGCCGCGGACCACCAGTCCGGTCTGCGAAGTCCAGTCGGCGTTGCCGGCGAGCAGCTGTTCGCAGCGGCGGAGCCCTTCAGTGAGCAGTCCATCAGCCTTTTGCAGCTCGTTGTCGGCGAAGAATTCGTTGTAATCCAGCGCACAGCGAACGGCTCGCTCGAAGATCAGGACATCCGGGAGCAGCGAATGATCGATCGCTGGTTCAGCTTTCAACGCCTGGATCTGCGTCTGCAGCTGCTGGAGTCGGGAACGCAGCGCCTGCTCAGTTGCTTCCGGCAATTCAATTCCTGCTTCAGGAATTCGACGAACCTTGTCCGGGATATTGTCCTGGAGGCCGTCGGCAGCCGGGAGGCCGGCAGAGCTGACGATGACTGTCAGTGCAAACAGAACGTGGAGTGATTTCATCACGTGCAAAATCCAGCGGGTGGGTTGGTGGAAGAAACCGGGTCTGATGACCGTGAGGTATTCTGGCAGTTTTTGATCGGATTGGTAACGAGACGGCGGCAGAAACTGGAAAGCGAACTGGAGGAGTTCCCCGTGCTTTCAGAATTCTCCTGTGTGTTCCCGTCTGTTACCATTGGACAGGCAGCGGGGAATCGATTCTGTTGCGACGTGGACCCTGTTGTGAAGTGTCCGACGACCTGTGTTGTGTCCGACGACCCGTGTTGTGTTCCCGTGTTGTGTTGAGTTGTGTTCCTGTCACTGCGCTCTGCTGTGACCGGCACTTTCAACATGCTCTGCTGTGACCTGAACCAGAAACTCGATCCACAAACTCTCAGCTGCGGAGGGACCGATAGCGGTCTGCTTCGCCATACCTCGGAATAATCGATGTCTGAAACCAGTGAAACCGAGCTGTCGACCGATGCCGTTGACATGCTGAATAATGCCTGGGGCAGTCTGCAGAACCAGATCCGAAAAGTGATTGTCGGGCAGGACGATGTCATCGAGCAGATTCTGATTGCGATGTTCAGTCGCGGGCACGTGCTGCTGGAGGGCGTACCAGGTCTGGCCAAAACGCTCATGATCAGCACTGTGGCACGCAGTCTGTCGATGAGCTTTTCGCGCATTCAGTTCACTCCCGACCTGATGCCGGCGGACATTACAGGCACCGATATTCTGCAGGAGAACCGGTCAACGGGAGAGCGGGAGTTTCGATTCATCCCGGGGCCGCTGTTCCATAACGTGGTGCTGGCGGACGAAATCAATCGCACGCCACCAAAGACGCAGGCCGCTCTGCTCGAAGCCATGCAGGAACGTCAGGTCACGGTCGGACAGACGATTCATCCGCTCAGTGCACCATTCTTTGTTCTGGCGACTCAGAATCCGATTGAGCAGGAAGGGACGTACACGCTGCCGGAAGCTCAGCAGGATCGGTTCATGTTCAAGGTCTTTGTGCGTTACCCGACATTTGAGGAAGAACGCGAAATTGCTCGCCAGACCACTTCCGATTCCACTGCGGAGGTGGCCACGGTGCTGTCGGGTGAGGAGGTCATGAAGATTCAGGAAACGGTTCGCCGGGTCCAGGTCAGTGACCATGTGATCAACTACTGCCTTGCTCTGGTGCGTCAGACCCGCGTTGGTGAGCCGGGTGTTCCGGACTGGGTCAATGAAATGCTGGGCTGGGGGGCCGGACCGCGAGCAGTGCAGAACCTGCTGGTGGGCGGCAAGACACGAGCGTTGCTGAACGGTCGCACGAATGTTTCGCTGGAAGATATCCAGAAGCTTGCTGCCCCCGTTCTGCGGCATCGCATCGTGCCCAACTTTACGGCTGAGAGTGAAGGTGTGACATCAGATCATCTGATCGAACGTCTGATTCGGGAAACCACCACTGACGAGAGCGAGCTGACTCGTGACCCGGCACTTGGAAAAATCTTTGCGGCCTGAAGAACTGGCTCGGATTTCCAGGCTGGAACTCAGAGCCGGGCAGGTGGTTGAGGGGTTCGTCTCCGGGATGCATCGCAGCCCGTGGTTCGGACAGTCTCTGGAGTTTGCGCAGCATCGTGAATACGTCGCGGGTGATGATCTGCGGCGGATTGACTGGAAGCTCTGGTCCCGCTCCGATCGCTACTATCTCAAGCAGTATGAAGAGGACACGAATGTTCGCATCATGCTGGTTGTTGACGGCAGCGAATCAATGCAGTTCGGTTCCGGGGGACTGACCAAGTTTGAATATGCTCAGACTGTCGCCGCTGCACTGTGCATGCTTGCTCTGCGTCAGCACGACTCCGCGGGACTGTGCGTCTTCGATACGGATGTTCGTACGCAGGTCCCAGCCAGCAGTCGCAGCAATCAGCTGCAGACCATCATGTCGGCACTGCAGACGGAGCTGACCACCGGGCAGACTGAGATCCTGAGTGTGCTCAGACGTACCGCAGAAACGCTCAATCGCCGCAGCATCGTAATTCTGCTTTCGGATCTGCTGTGTCCGAGGGAGGATCTGTTCAAAGGACTGCAGTTGCTGCGGCAGCGTCGTCACGAAGTCATTGTGCTGCAGCTGCTGGACGATCAGGAGCTGGACTTTGGTTTCAGTGGTACCATGCGTTTTGAGGGTCTGGAATCCAGCGGGCGACTCACCTGTGACCCGGCGGCATTGCGGGAAGGATACCTGAAAGCAATGCAGACATTTCTGGAGACGATTCGTCGTCGTTGTGCGGGCAGCGAGGTTGATTATCGCATGATCCGCACATCAGAGAATCTTGATGCAGCACTTGCTCAGGTGCTCATTCGCCGCATGAAATAGTCCGGCAGCTGCGGCGCGGTTGCTCAGCATTGCCGGAGCTGTTCAGAGATTTGTGCAGTGATCGCGGTGGCTTGCTGGTGATGTGCAGTGAGGCTCTGAACCGTGATGCCTGACTGCCGCGCCTGCGGTTGACATTGATTCAGGTCAGTCTGGCCGGTGTGGCGTTCAGGGCTGGACAAAAAAAAGGGCCATCTGTGAGTCAACAGACAGCCCTTTGTGATTGTTGCCGGCTGCGAAGCCGACCGGAGAGTTCCGAGACCGGCTCAGACCCTGCTGAAGATTGACTTGCCGGTGCTTTGCAGTTCGTTGCAGGCTCGGTGCATGCGAGCGGCGACACCTGCTTCGCCCAGCTTCAGATAGGCACGTGGATCGTAGGCCTTCTTGTTGCCAATTTCACCATCGACCATCAGTACTTCGTCGTATCGTTTGAGCATGAAATCTGCAATCGGACGAGTGAATGCATACTGAGTGTCGGTGTCGATGTTCATCTTGATGACACCGTAGTCGAGCGTCTCCTGGAGTTGTGCAGCGGGGGTTCCGGAGCCACCGTGGAAGACCAGATCGAATTCGGCTGCGGCGCCGTATTTGTCAGTCACAGCTTTCTGTCCATCGCGGAGGATTTCCGGCTTGAGCTTGACGGCGCCTGGCTTGTAGTGACCGTGCACATTGCCGAATGTGGCCGCAAACATGAAGCGACCGAGCCCGTTCAGGGCTTCATAAACGGCCACCATGTCTTCCGGTGTGGTGTAGAGCTTGTCGTTGGCAACGTCGGAGTGATCGATGCCGTCCTCTTCACCACCGACAACCCCGGCTTCCACTTCCAGAATGATTTCATTCTCAGCACAGAGCGCGAGAAGTTCCTTGCTGATCTGCATGTTCTGGTCGAGCGGCAGTTCAGAACCGTCGAACATGTGTGAATTGAACAGATTGCCCTGTCCGGCGGCACGCCGGGCTGCGGTTGCTGCAATCAGTGGTTTGAGGAAGCCGTCGACTTTCTTGGGCTGGCAGTGATCGGTGTGCAGGCCGATGAGAATGTCGTGCTTCTCTGCCAGGCGATGCACTGCTTCAGCCAGCACGATGACGCCGTGTACGGCATCCTTCACATTCAGCCCGGATGCGAACTCCCCCGCTCCGGTGGAGAACTGGATGATGCCGTCAGAACCAGCATCAGAAAAGGCTTTCAGAGCTGCGTTGATGGTGACAATGGAAGTCACGTTGATCGCGGGATAGGCGTAGCCGCCCTGCTGAGCAGCGTCGAGCATCTG
>JALQUR010000547.1 GCA_023260695.1 Planctomycetaceae bacterium | reverse complement strand
GATGCTTCACTCTTTTCTGATGTCAGCCCTCGTATTGGCGACCGTTGCCGGTTGCGGTTCCGGCTCCACCGGCCACTCCGATGACCCGACTCCTGGTGGTACCCCAACCGGGTCCGAAGAAATTAACCCGGATAGTCCTCCGGAAATGGGTGACAGCTATTCGAGTGATGCAGCAGCAGCAGGCGGCACACCATCAATGGAACCCTGATTCCTGGTGGTCCAGGAAAACCGCGCTCAGCCCGGTGATTACTGATAGGTGATTACTGACAGGTGATTCCAGCCAATGACGGAACGTTGCTGGCAGTGACTCACAACTGGCAGTGACTCACAACTGCTCAGAATTGCCGACAGCGCGGTTCTGCAGAAGCAAATCTGCTTACGACAGGGACCAGGCACAATGAGTGCCCTGGTCCCTGTTTTTTTAGAACGCCGGAAATGCGAATCCGGGCTGTCTGCCGCACACAGCTCCAGGTGAATGTTGAGCCGGCGAACGTGAACGCCGCCAAAAGTTCACCGCCAGAACCTCGCAGTCACAGGTTCGCCACCACAAATTCGTGATCGCGACGGCAGACTGCGACTTCCCTCATCCCCGCTCCGGTGGCATGGTCCGCTCCGCTCCTGGCCCGGCTGGCGATCTCTTCAGGCTCCTTTCGCACCGATGGCCCACACAGCAGTGCACCAGACCATCCGACTGTGCGGCCACCCACTGGCAGCTTTGCGGTGTCTGAGATACATTCCGACGGCTCACGGCAGACGACTGTTCGGGGAATTCCAGGCTGCACCTTCAGCCTCGGTGCCGCTATGCTCCCGCCAGGATTGTGGCGGACATTCATCGCTCAGATATGTCAGCTGACAATTCTGCCTCGACCGCCAGCCGAACGGCGTGGCCAGGTCCGGGCAGACGCCGACTGCCTTGGGCAGACGCCGGCTGCCTTGGGCAGACGCACGCTTCTCCGGGCTGCCGTGCGCTGACGGTCCCTGTCTCATGTGAAAGCTGCTGAATGAACAAGATGCTCCTGCCGCTGCGGTTATGTTGCCTGCTGCTTGTCCTTGCTGCACCAGTTCTGCTCAGCGGATGCCAGTCGGAAGAATCCACGGACGGTGTGCTCAGGCTGCGGATGGCTCACGTCTATGAAGTGAATTCTCCGACGCATGCATACGGCACAGAATTTCTTTCGCAGCGACTGCGGGAAAAAACAAACGACCTTGACGTGACCGTGTACCCGGCTTCCCAGCTCGGCAGCGAATCTGAACTGCTTGAACAACTGGTCGCCGGTGAAATTGATCTGGCCATTTCCGGACCATCATTCCTGGCGATGTGGCATCCGCCGTGTGGCGTGCTGGATGCCGCCTTTGTTTCCCGCGATCTCGAACACATGCTGCAGATTGCCAGAAGTGATGAGATGGCCCCGGAATGGGATGCCCTGCGAGTAAACTATGACGTGCGGGTGCTGGATACCTGGGCCTACGGCTCACGCCATATCACTTCCAACATCCCCATTCGCCATCCGGAAGATCTGCAGAGTTTTCGTCTGCGGTCACCTGCTGCTCGAATCTTTCAGGCATCCTGCGAGGCACTGGGGGCCAGTCCCATGCCGATTGCTTTCAGCGAAGTCTATCTGGCTCTGCAGCAGGGGATTGCCGACGGTCAGGAGAACCCGGTGCCGGTGATCAAATCGATGGGTTTCCACGAAGTGCAGAAATGTCTGAATCTGACCGGGCACATCCAGTCCTCCCTGCAGATTCTGGTCAACGAACGCACCTGGAATCGAATGACTCCGCAGCAGCAGCAGGCACTCCGCGACACCATCCTCGAGCTGGGGGAAGAAGTGCGTGACGGGCTGTTGCAGGATG
The DNA here is from genome assembly GCA_023260695.1 of Planctomycetaceae bacterium. Lineage (GTDB taxonomy): Bacteria > Planctomycetota > Planctomycetia > Planctomycetales > Planctomycetaceae > SXXK01. The sequence continues at coordinate 121 of JALQUR010000547.1, read as the reverse complement.
AAGCCCGGCTGATTGAGGAATGGCGTCAGGATGGCACGATGCAGATCATTGCCGATGTCGATGGGCAGGCGTTCCGTGAACGCTGCCGTGAATACTTCTCACAGGGCTTCGCATTCAGTGA
>JALQUR010000449.1 GCA_023260695.1 Planctomycetaceae bacterium | reverse complement strand
GGTTGCTGCGTCTGCAGCTCATCGCTTATTTCGTAACGGATTATGTTCATGAAGACAGTGTTTACGACGGGCGAAGCAGCCAAGATCTGCAAGGTCAGTCAGCAGACGATCATTCGCTGCTTCGACTCCGGTCAGTTGAAGGGGTTTCGTGTTCCAGGTTCTCGATTTCGGCGCATTCCCCGTGACGTGCTGTACAAGTTCATGCGGGAAAACGGAATTCCGACGGACGCTCTGGAGAGCGGCAAGCGCAAGGCTCTGATTGTTGACGACGATCCGGAACTTGTGGAACTGATCACAGATGCACTCGAGGCGGATGGTCGTTTCGAGGTTCGAGTTGCCAACAACGGCTTCGAGGCCGGCATGATGGTGAAGGAGTATCATCCGGACATTATCGTTCTGGACGTGATGCTGCCGGACATCAACGGCAAGGAAGTTTGTCAGCGCGTCCGCAGCGATTCCGCCCTCGACGACGTTCGCATTATCTGCATCAGCGGTATGGTTGAGCAGGACAAGATTGCGGATCTGAAGGCAGCCGGAGCAAACCACTTCCTGCAGAAACCGTTCGAGGTCGATGCTCTGATCGACAACATCTGTCGGCTTCTTGATATCGAGCAGCTGCAGCTCTGAATGACAGAAGCTGCTCTGCGGGTCTGATGGCTGTTTTCAGTGATCAGGCTTCGAAAGTCCGACTCAGGCGGCCGCAGCAATGCGGCCGTTTTCGTTTTGCGGTGATCTGTGACTGTACCGATCAGGACAGGGTTGCAGTCAGGTGACAACAGAGGTCTGAAGTTGTGGGAATGACGGACCGGACAACGCAGCTGCTGGACGCACTTGCGGGCATTTCTGACCCGGATGCAACCTGCCGTCTGGTGGCGGAGCTGGTCTGTGAGCAGCTGGGGTGTGAGTGGCTGACCCTGGTGTCTGCTCGGAGTTCCACCCAATTTCGAGCGGTGCAGGTCGTTCGTGATGCTGCGCACCGATGCAGCTCAACAGTGTCTGAGATCAACGGCACACTGGAACTGCTCACCAGTGCAGCTGTACTTGTGGAGCTGGTGACTTCCGACGCGAACGGGAACGCCGGAGAAGTCGCGGCTGTCCTGTGGACTGACGTGGCTGCGGCAATCGTCGTTGATCAGCCTGCGGCCGCAAGGTTACGACGGCATGTTTCGCTGGAGCTGGTGAGTCGGCGACTGTTGTCGCAGTGTGCCGGAACACCGGTGATTCTGCCATGTCCCGAACAGCTGGAGGCGATGGCAGAATTCAGTGCAGGTGCGGGGCACGAGATCAATAATCCGCTTGCCTCCATACTCGCGTTTTCTGCCGCGATGCTCAGGACGGAGCAGCGGATCGAACAGCGGCAGTCGCTCGAGACAATTGGTGCTCAGGCGTGGCGAGTCAGAGACATGATCGGCAATGCAATGACATTTGCTCGCCCGCCGCAGCTTCGCCCTGAGCGGCTTGATGCTTCCGAAGTGATCCATGCAGCGGCAGCGGCTCAGCAGCACCGTGCAGACAGTCTCGGCGTGATTCTGAATCTGGATGGGGTAGCGGGCGACGTTGAGTTTGATGCTGATCGAACACAGCTGGGTGTTTTGTGGGAGCAACTGCTCCGCAATGCTCTGGACTCACTGGAGTCGGCTGGCAGCGGCGGGAGCATCCGGGTGCAGCTGCGAAAACTGGACTCAGGAGTGATTCTGGGCAGTGTCAGTGATGACGGTCCTGGATTCCGTTCAGAAGCCGACCGCAGAAACGCATGGAATCCATTTTATTCGGGGCGATCTGCCGGACGTGGTCTGGGATTCGGACTTTGTCTGGCATGGCGAGTCGTGATGGCTCACGGCGGGGTGGTGTTGCTGGAACCGGGAGATGAGGCCGGGGTTCAGGCAAGTTTCGCTCTGCCTGCCAGTGCTGCGGATGCTGCGTGAGCAACGGGCTGAATTGTCAGATTGTTCCGAACAGGCAACAGATCCGGCCTCCTGCTCGGCAGAGAATGGCTGCCTGCGTCAATTGGTTCGCGCAGCAGCGGTGATTATGGGATTTATTTGCAGCAGCTGCGGCGGGAGTCTGCCTGTCCGGTTCCGTCTGCAGCAATTACAGCAATTACAGCGATTCAATTATGGTCGCAGGACTCCCGGCAGGTTCCCCACCGGCACCATCCGAAAGTGAAAGCCATGGCGCAAGCTCGACTTCAGGGCATCTTTACTCCCAATCTGGTTCCATATACACCGGATGGTGGCATTAATGAGCAGGAGTTGCGGAGATACGCCGACTGGTTGATCGATCGCGGAGTACATGGCCTGTATCCGAACGGTTCCACCGGCGAATTTACTCGCTTCACGCCGGAAGAACGCCGCAGGATTGTTGCAATACTTGCGGATCAGGTGCGAGGGCGGGTGCCAATTCTGGCTGGCGCAGCAGAGGCCAACGTGCGTGAGACAATTCAGGCGTGTGAGTATTACGCATCACTGGGGATTCGCGCTGTCGCCATCGTTGCTCCGTTCTACTACAAGCTCAGTCCTGCATCCGTTTACGCCTACTTTGCAGAAATTGGTCGCAACACACCGATTGATGTGACGCTGTACAACATCCCGATGTTTGCCAGTCCGATCGATGTCCCCACGATTCAGCGTCTGTCGGAGGAGTATGAACGGATTGTTGCCATCAAGGATTCATCAGGTGATCTGCCAAACATGATCCGGATGATCCAGGCAGTTCGGCCGAACCGCCCTGATTTTGCATTTCTGACGGGCTGGGACGCTGCATTGATGCCGATGCTGCTGGCGGGTGCTGACGGTGGAACCAATGCGAGTTCCGGAGTTGTGCCGGAGCTGACACGTCGTCTGTATGACCTGACGGTGAGTCATCAGATTGATGCTGCACGACAGATTCAATACGACCTGATTCGACTCTTTGACACGATGATCTATTCGGCGGAGTTCCCGGAAGGGTTCCGCGCCGCGGTTGGTCTGCGTGGATTCAGCATGGGTCAGGGTCGGCAGCCACTTTCTGATCAGCAGAAGACTGACATCGGAACTCTGAGTCGTGAGCTGCAGTGCATGCTGGCTGCTCACGGATTTACCGATCAGCCGGTCGGCGGCTGCCCGATCGATTCCGCCGCAGCGACTGCGGATCCGGCGGAAGTGTCTGTCATTGTACAGCAGGTCGTTGCCGAGCTGGCTCGACGTGGTCTGATGTGAGCTGCTGCCGCTGGTGCAGGCTCAGTGCGCTGAGTCTGCTTCCGCGAGTCTGACGAGATGAATGTAGGACCGCCGCTCAGAGTTCTGCAGCTGCAGCTGATCCGCCAGTTCGAGGAGTTTCTGTGTTGCTTCCTGACGCTCGGATTCCGAACACAGAATTTCAATCTCCGCGTGGAGCGGAATACCCTGCACGTGATCGACGCTGACTTTGAAGGTGCGATCAGCCCAGTCGATGCTGATCGCCTGTCGGCGTTTGCGAACAATCCCTGCGGATACAAATCCCAGAGCCAGCAGAATTGCCTGCAGAGTCTGCTGCTGCTGCTCCGGCGTCTGTGTCGTTGACTGCAGGGGAAGTTCCAGTTCGCGACGGGATTTTGTCACAGTGTCCAGTCGCGGTCCCTTCCACGTAAGTTCAACGTGATCGCCGGAGCGTCTGATCCGCAGTGCTTCGTCTGTCTGTACGAAGTCACGACAGGGATGATTGAAGTACTCATCAGTTTCCGCCGTTTCATGGAAATCAAGTGATCCTGCGAACTCCTGCAACCGGGCCAGCAGAGCTGCTTCATTCGGGACCTGATACTTCGCTTCGACTTCAATCATGGTGAGATCTTCCCTGAATCATGGTGCGAGAATCCGGTTCAGCGGAAGTACCGGTGTGCTGGTGGTCCGGCAGCGGGCCCCGGACTTTGCCTGATCAGTCCTGTTCTGCTGCATCGGCAGTCCGTGTTTCGGCTGCGGCATTCAGTGCCTCGCCGATTCGGCGGAGGTGCACCCAGGTAAACAGTCCGGAATCGTGGTTGTCAGACCAGCGGACGCGGAGTGCGTAGTTCCCGGCAAGGGATGCTTCGGCCAGGTCGAGATCTTCCGGCACTGTATCGGGATCCAGAATGCGGCGGCCTGTGAATTCATCAACACACACTGCACAGGGGCAGTTCTGACGCACGGTTCGAAACGGCAGCACTGTCGGAGCTGCGTCCTTCCATGTCAGTTCCAGCATTCTGGTTTCACGGTGCATGCGAATATTTTCAGGTGAGTTCATTGCGGAGTTCCAGTCTGGCCGTGTCAGTTCCAGTATGCGTCGGATGCAGATTCATCGTCGTCAGCATCTGCATCGGTAAGTTCATCATCTTCGCCGCAGAAAGCGGCCTGCAGCATTTCAACATATTCTTCGATTGTGTCGGACAGTTGTTCGAAGGTGGCTGTCTGACTGACAAACTGCACAACACCCGGCACTTCATCCCGCAGGTCGATACAGAAGTAGTCTCCGTCGCCGGATTCTCCGATGACAAGCAGAGCTGCAGGCCAGTCGAACATTCGATTATCCGGAGTCAGCACGGGTCCGCTGCGAGCCTCCAGGTTGATCTCCAGCAGGCTTTGGGGAGATTTCAGCAGCTCTACTTCGGAGACCGTCCCCGACAGCTCGTCTGCAGAGTCGCAGCGGAGCGCTGCGGTCAGTTCTGCAGGATAATCGGCAAGGAGATCCAGCCAGACCTGCGGCAGCGCTGCGTCGCAGAGCTGCTGCAGTTGCTTGAGTTCTGGTGCCATGACTGCTTGCATCCCGATGTGGCGGGGGCTGTGGATGAGTGGTTCGGGATTTTATCGCAGGTCAGGTGCGGGGCAACGTCGATTGCGGCACAGATGTGGGTTTTCGCAAGGGCATGCAGCGGATTTTCAATTGCAGAATTCGGTGTGAGTTCGTCTGATCCGCGCGGGCTGGCTTCGACACCTGCCAAAGCTGTGTGATAAAGTGGAGAAGACGTCTGCTATGGCAGGGGCTGCGATGGCAGCCTGCCCTGGCATCGGGCCGGCTTCGAATCTTAACATCTCGATGTACCTGTCCTGGTCTGCTTTCAGGAGCTGAATTCGTGTCTTTCTCATCACCCGGAGATTCTGACCCTGTGGTCTCGAATGCCGCAGCCAATGGCTGGCTGGTGGTGATGCTGGCAATCCTGACCGCTGCGCTGGTGTACCGAACTGTGGTGGACGGGATCAAGAATCGTCCCGACTACACTCCGCGGGTTGTCACGCCTCGAGGCGATCTGGGTGCGGATGAGAAAAACAGCATCGAGATTTTTGAGCTCGCTTCACCGTCGGTCGTCAACGTACGAACGAAGGGAAACAGCGTCAACTTCTTCGGCCGGCGGATCGAGCGTGAGCTGGCGTCCGGGACGGGAATTGTCTGGGATGAAAACGGTTACATCGTCACGAATCTGCACGTTGTGGAGCCGGCTTTGATCCAGCGGATGGCCGAGCTTGAGGTGGTTTTTGAGGACAGTCAGGTATTCGATGCGGAGTTCGTCGGGGCTGTTGCAGAACGCGATATTGCAGTGCTGCGAATTGAGGCTCCGGCGAGTCTGCTGGTGCCGGTGACAATTGGTGAATCGGACAATCTGCGGGTTGGGCAGCAGGTGATGGCGATTGGGAATCCGTTTGGCCTTGATCGAACGCTGTCAACTGGTGTGATCGGAGGTCTCGATCGCAGAATCCGCACGGATCACGACCGTGATCTGACCGGGATGATTCAGACGGACGCAGCCATCAACCCGGGGAATTCAGGTGGACCGCTGCTGGACAGCGCCGGACGACTTATTGGGGTCAACACGGCACTGATCAGTACCACCGGTGATTCTTCCGGACTTGGATTTGCGGTTCCTGTTGAAGATGTACTTGAGGCAGTTGACCTGATTATTCGATCTGCATCGCGCGAGGGACGTGCAGCTCTGGGGATCTGGATTCTGGATCGGGATTCCATTCCGAACCTGCCACTGCGGCCGGGCGTCATTATTGGCGGCATCTTTCCCGGCTCGCCAGCAGAACGTGCAGGGCTGCAGGGAAGTCAGAAAACCGGACGAGGAGAGATCTTTGTCGGTGATGTGATTACTGCGGTGCAGGGAGCGGCTGTGAATTCCCGGGAGGAACTTGCACAGGAGCTCGGCAGGTATTCCGTCGGACAGACCGTCACGCTCACGGTCAATCGCGGTACAACGCTGTTCGAGGTGCCTGTGAAGCTGAGTGTCAGGCCATCCCCAGCTGCATTCTGAATCTCGGCGCAGTGCACAGTGGGCAATGCCCAGTGCACAGTGGGCAATCCCCTGTGCACTGGGGGCAATCCCCGGTGCACAGGGGGCATG
>JALQUR010000349.1 GCA_023260695.1 Planctomycetaceae bacterium | reverse complement strand
TGCCAAAGCGAGTCAAGCACAGACAAAGCCAACGAGGACGTATAAGAGGTGAGGCGACTCGCGGGAACACGGTTGTGTTCGGCGAATGGGGTTTGCAGTCACTGGACGCAGGTCACGTCACTGGGCGCACAATCGAAGCTTGTCGAGTTGCTGCAAATCAATATGTTCGAGGTGAAGGGCGAGTTTTGATTCGCATCTTCCCGCAGAAGCCGGTTACCGCTCGCCCGCTCGAAACACGAATGGGTAAGGGTAAGGGCGAGCCTGATCGATGGGTCGCGGTTGTGAAGCCGGGGACCGTGTTGTTCGAGCTTCAGGGGGTGAGTGAAGCGTTGGCGAAGACTTGTTTCGCCCGTGTTGCTCATAAGTTGCCTGTCCGGGTTCGCCTGGTTGGGCGTCGTCCTGAGTTGGGCTGATTGAGTTGAGGACAGCAGCGTCGCAGAGTTAGCGAGCTTGCTGGGGTATGGGCTGGGGCATCTCGTTGCTGTGGCGTTCGGTTGCTGTGGCGTTCGGTTGCTGTGGCAGGTGGCTGAATCGGCAGCGACGTTGACTGTTCGCAGATTGTTGCAATTCGTCGAGTTGAAGCGATCTGGGGATTAAGTCTTGGTTGAGTGCCAGTCATCCTTCCGAGTGGCTCAACCTGTACTGAATTTGTTACTGGGTCCTTGTTCGGGTAGAGAAAAGATGTCCAAGGCGGCAGCAATTCGCGAAATGTCATCTGAGCAACTGGAGCACGAGCTCAAGGGAGCTCAACAGTCGCTCTTCAAGCTTCGTGTTCAAGCAGCGACCGAGCGTAACGACACGCCGAGTGCGGCTCGGAAGCTACGTCGGACGATAGCGAGGATTTTGACAATCCAGCGTGAGCGTATTGAAGGCTAGTTCTGTGGTTGCGAGCTGGCGTGTGTCGGGTGTTGGGGCTTCATTGAGGTGGGTCGCTGCGACAGACTGACGTAGCCTGGTGCAGGGGTTTTTTGGTCTCCGTGGCTGGTGGAATTTGCTGCAGGTTTAGTTGCCGTAGTTTTGGATGCTGTAGTTTTGGATGCTGTAGTTTTGGATGCTGTAGTTTTGGATGCTGTGAAGTTGAATTCTGTTGTGTCAGTTGTCGGAACTGTCCTGATCTGGGTGATAGCGGTATGAAGAAGACTGTGATTGGAACGGTGGCAAAGTCGGGGCAGCAGAAGACTTTGCGTGTCGAGATCGAGCGGCGTATGAAACATCAGAAGTACGGCAAGATCATTCGTGGCCGTACGATCTGCCATGTTCACGATGAAGAGAATGTTGCGAACACCGGTGATACTGTGGAGATTGAAGAGTGTCCACCGAAGTCACGTCTGAAGCGATGGAACCTGGTGCGTGTGGTTTCCACTGCGGTGGGTGGTGCAGGCGATGATGGCGGCGAAGATTCTGGCGAGGCCGGCTGAGACAGCCGTTGATTTTTGAGGCAGTGCAATGATTCAGATGCAAACAGTTCTCGATGTAGCGGACAATTCGGGCGCTAAGTCCGTTCGCTGCATCAAGGTTCTCGGCGGTTCTCGTCGCCGCTACGCAGGTCTTGGCGACATTATCGTCGTGAGTGTTCAGAAGAGCATTCCCGGCAGCAACATCAAGTCGGGTGCAGTAGTGAAGGGCGTTGTGGTTCGCGTTCGCAAGGCGACTCGTCGCGCGGATGGCTCCTACGTGCGATTTGATCGGAACGCTGTTGTTATCGTTGATAACGACGGGAATCCTCGCGGCACGCGTATTTTCGGTGCCGTGGCGAGGGAGCTCCGGGATCGTCGGTTCATGAAGATTGTGTCACTGGCAAGTGAAGTGGTTTGAGGCAGGGCGAACAGGTTATGTCACGTTTGATATCTGAATACAGAGACCGGATCGTACCTGAGCTGCAGACTGCTTTGGGGCGTACCAATATTCATTCACTCCCGCGGCTCGAGAAGATCGTTGTGAGTATGGGTGTTGGGAAGGCTGTCGAGGATCGTAAGCGGCTCGACGTTGCCGCTGAGCATCTCACGCAGCTGACCGGCCAGAAGCCTCAGATCTGCCGCGCTCGGAAGTCCGTATCGGGTTTTCGTCTCCGTGAGGGATACCCGATTGGGTGTCGTGTGACGTTGCGTGGTCGTCGGATGTACGACTTCCTGGATCGGCTCATCACTCTGGCGTTGCCTCGCGTCCGCGACTTTCGCGGGGTTAACCCGAATGGGTTCGATGGCAACGGGAATTATAACTGCGGCATTGCCGAGCAGGCGGTGTTTCTGGAGGTGGATCCTGAATCCGTAACCTTCCTGCAGGGGATGAACATCACCATTGTCACCTCCGCGCAGAACGATGATGAGGGCCGATTGTTGTTGCAGGCATTCGGAATGCCGTTTCGAAAGAGCTGATTCGGCGGGTCTGGGATTGAACAAACACGGGTTATGAGGCGTTGAGATGGCAAGCAAAGCGAAGATTGAGAAGGCGAATCGTAAGCCGAAGTTCAGCAGCAGGGCGGAGCAGCGATGCGTCATGTGCGGGCGTCCTCGGGCTGTCTACCGTAAGTTCAAGGTCTGCCGGATCTGCTTCCGTAATCTGGCGCTTGATGGATTGATCCCGGGTGTGAAGAAGGCAAGCTGGTAGTCCAGAAGAGGGTAGTGTTGCTATGATGACAGATCCAATTGCGGACCTGCTGACTCGAATTCGAAATGGGCTGCAGGTAGAACGTCCTTATGTGGACATCCCCAGTTCGCGGCTCAAGATCGCGCTGGTGGAGGCGCTCGCTCGAGAAGGGTTCGTCTGGGATCATGAGGTCCTTGAAGACGGCAGTCACAAAGTGCTGCGTGTGAATCTGAAGTACGGTCCGAGTGGCGAAAAGGTGATTCAGCACATCGAGCGGGTCAGTAAGCCTGGATGTCGTGTGTACGTCTCTGTTGCGGATATGAAGGACGTCCGACAGGGAACGGGAATCTCCATACTGTCAACATCCGCCGGTGTTCTCAGCAATCGCGAGGCTCGCCGGCAGGGTGTGGGTGGCGAGATGCTCTGCCAGGTTTGGTGATCGATCAACGTTTAGTCCCGTAATCAGGGTGTAACGATGTCCCGTATTGGTAAGAAACCGGTTGAGATCCCAGCAGGGGTCACGGTTCAGGTTGATGGAAATCGTGTGACGGTCAAGGGGCCAGCCGGGCAGCTTGAGCAGGAACTGCACGATTTGATGCAGGTAGCAGTCGACGGTAATGTGCTCACGGTCTCACGACCTGATGATCGGCGTGAGAGTCGAGCACTGCACGGTCTTACTCGCAGTCTGATCGCGAACATGGTCAGTGGTTCTGTGCGGCCGTTTGAGAAGCGACTTGAAATTTCGGGCGTGGGTTACAACGCGAATCTGGCCGGTAATAAGCTGACTCTTCAGGTTGGGTTTGCGAACAAGATCGTCCTCACAGTTCCGGAGGGTGTGCAGTGCGAGTGTCCTGACCAGACACACGTTGTTGTGCGCAGCCCGGACAAGCAGGCATGTGGGCAGTTTGCGGCTGAGGTGAGAGCTGTTCGTCCTCCGGAACCTTACAAAGGTAAGGGTATTCGTTATCAGGATGAGCAGGTTCGTCGTAAGGCCGGTAAGGCATTTGGTTCCAAATAACTTCGTTTGAAGACTGGTTGAGAGCGATGAGTGTTCGTAAGCAACTGGCAAAGCAGAAGACGCGGCGTAGATTTCGTGTTCGCAATCATGTCGCGCGTGCAGCGCAGGGCCGACCGAGGTTGTCGGTGTTCCGCAGTAATCGCCACATGTATGCTCAGGTGATCGATGACGTCTCCGGGCGAACACTGGTTTCTGCGAGTACCATGGATGGTTCGATTGGCGGCCCGGGTAAGGTTTCCGGGAACATCGAATCAGCTGCCAGAGTTGGACAGCTGGTTGCCGAGCGGGCTTTGGCCGCTGGTGTACAGAGTGTAGTGTTTGACCGCGGCGTGTTCCGATATCACGGTCGAATTGCCGCACTGGCTGATGCTGCTCGACAGGCCGGACTCGAATTCTGATTTCCATTATTTTTTTCGCAACTGCAGCGTGACGGGGTGACTGGTGTCCACAGCAGATGTCAAAGATTCAGGCGAACGCGTCGTACAGATCCGCCGATGTGCATGTGTGGTGAAGGGCGGGCGTCGATTCAGTTTCGCAGCTCTGGTTGTGACCGGGGACGGCAACGGTCGTGCCGGTTATGGATACGGCAAGGCGGTTGAGGTACCTCTGGCGGTTGAGAAGGCGACGAAGCAGGCCAACCGCTCGCAGATGTCTGTGCCGATCGTTGGCACGACAATTCCGCACGAGGTAATCGGCGTGTACCGATCTTCTCGAGTTTTGCTGCTGCCGGCGAAGCCCGGTACCGGTGTGATCGCCGGGGAGTGCGTTCGTTCGGTCGTTGAGGCGGCCGGTGTGACGGATATTCTTACAAAAGCATATGGTTCCACAAACCCGCTGAACCTTGTTAAGGCGACGTTTGATGCGTTGTCAAAACTACGAACGCGGGAACAGATTGAGCGACTGCGAGGGGTGACGCTGTGATTCTGAATGACGTCCAGACAGGGATTCAGACTCGAAGGGCACGTAAACGTGTCGGCCGAGGTTCAGGTTCCGGGCACGGCAAGACGGCCGGACGCGGGCACAAGGGTTACTTCAGTCGATCTGGTTCGTCCAGCCGACAGGGTTTCCAGGGTGGCCAGATGCCGTTGTTCCGTCGGGTTGCGAAGCGTGGGTTCAACAACCGTCAGTTTTCTCCTGAGGTGGTTGTAATCAACGTGGGAACGCTTGGTGAGAAGTTCGAGGCTGGTGCGGAGATCTGCCCGCAGACGCTTGCTGAGAAGGGGCTGATTCCCAGCCGCTTCGATCTGCTCAAGGTGCTGGGCGACGGCGAGTTGAACGTTGCGATCAAGGTTAGTGCGCATCGTTTTTCCGCCTCTGCTGAAGCTAAGATTGCGGCTGCCGGCGGTTCCTTTGAGGTGATCAGCGGCGAGTGAGTCTCGGCGATTGCTGAGAAGTTTTCGCAGTTGAGTTTTTGTTTGCTGCGGGTGTTGGAGGCGGCATGGTATCCAAACTGCTGACAGTGTTCCGGATCCCGGAACTCCGCAATAAGATTCTGCTCACCTTTTTGCTGCTGGCGGTTTACCGTCTGGGCTTTTTTATCACTTTGCCGTTCGTCGACCAGGCGCGCGTCTCTGAAGTGATGAACAATGCTCAGGAGGGGGCTGCGAACAGTATCAGTGGTTTGTTGCGATCTGTTTCGGTGTTCGCTGCAACGGATCTGCAGAGTGGATCCATCTTTGGGCTTGGCATCATGCCGTATATCACGGCATCGATTGTTTTCCAGTTGCTGGCGACGGTGTATCCACCTTTGGAAGCTCTTCAGAAGGAGGGCGAGTCAGGTCGGCGGCGGATTAATGAATACACGCGATATGCCACTGTGGTGGTGTGTCTGGTGCAGAGTTTTGTGCTGGTATGGTCGATGCGTGGACAGGAGTTTGGTGGCTCTGGTCTGCTCCTGCCGGGTTACTCTGGTCTTTTCTGGCTCGTACTCGGCACGTTGATCATGACCTCGGGGACGGTGTTCCTGATGTGGATTGGTGAGCAGGTTGACGCATACGGTATTGGCAACGGGATTTCTCTACTGATCATGGCGGGTATTCTTGCCCGTGCACCCTCGATTGTCGGGAAGTGGCTCGGCGGGATTATGACGAAGGGGACGGAGATCGGGAGTGAGTTCGGGATCGAACGTTTGCTCACGATGGGTGTTGTATTCGTGACGGTGATCGCTGTGGTTGTGTTCATTACTCAGGGGCAGCGACGGATTCCGATTCAGAGTGCTCGCCATGTTCGCGGGCGACGTGTGAGTGGGGGGAACCGTCAGTGGTTGCCGCTGCGGGTCAACCAGTCAGGGGTTATGCCCATTATCTTTGCGAGCAGTCTGTTGATGATTCCTTTTTTCCTCTTCGGACAGCTGGGCCGGGTGCTGGGGAATTCCGGAGTTGGAGACGTGTTCACGAGCCTGGGCGATTTGTTTTCGCCAGGGCAGGGGTTTGTGTATAGTCTGACGTACATCATCCTGATCTATTTCTTCTGTTACTTCTGGACGGCGATTACGTTCAACCCGAAGGACATGGCAGAGAACCTGAAGGACAATGGCAGTTTTATCCCTGGTTACAGGCCTGGCGCGCGGACTGCTGTCCATCTGGAGCAGGTCATGCTCCGCATCACTTACGTCGGGGCAGCGTTTTTGTCTGTGATTGCTGTGATTCCAACAGTAATCGCGAACACGATTACCAACGATTTTGTGACGGCCAGCTTCTTCGGAGGCACGGGGTTGTTGATTATTGTCTCGGTGACATTGGATCTTGTTCAGAAGATCGATTCGCACCTGGTGATGCGTAACTATCCGGGTTTGCTTGACTCTGAAAATTGAAAGCCTTTCTGGCGATAAGTGAGATTGGGTGCAGCGATGAAAGTTCGATCAAGCGTGAAGCGTATTTGTGACTTCTGCAAGCTGGTGCGGCGGCGTGGGAAGGTCTTTGTTATCTGTTCTTCCAACCCGCGACACAAACAGCGTCAGGGCTGAGTTGTCCAGCAGCAGAAGTTCATTGGAGTCTGAGTAATGCCCCGTGTTCTTGGTGTAGATATTCCGAACAACAAGCCTACGTACGTCTCACTGACATACTTGTACGGCATTGGTCCATACCTCGCCGTCAAGATTTGTTATGAGCTGGGCATTGATCCTCAGGCTCGCGCGAGTGAGTTGTCTGAGGATGATGTCAGTCGACTGACAAACCACCTTGACAAGAACTATTCGGTTGAGGGTCCGCTGCGACGCAAGATTCAGCAGGACATCGGCCGTCTGCGTGAGGTTCAGTCTTACCGAGGTATTCGCCATCGCAAGGGATTGCCGGTTCGTGGTCAGCGGACGAAGACGAATGCCAGAACTCGCAAGGGTCGTAAGCGAA
>JALQUR010000409.1 GCA_023260695.1 Planctomycetaceae bacterium | reverse complement strand
CTGAAGACTACATTCGCAAGCAGACACTGAAGAATCAGGAACGCTTCATCACGCCGGAGCTGAAGGAATACGAAGACAAGGTTCTTCGAGCGGAGGACCGCGCGAAGGCACTCGAACTGGAATTGTTCGGTCAGCTCCGCGAACGCATCGCGGAATTCATCCCGCGTCTGCTGCGGACCGCCGAGGCCGTCGCTGAAATCGATGTTCTGGCAGGGCTCGCAACGCTTGCATCCGGAGCGAATTACTGCCGTCCGGTACTGGAAGAAAGCGGCGTGCTGGATATCTGTGATGGTCGACATCCGGTGCTGGATCGACTGCTGCCATCAGGGCAGTTCGTTCCCAACGACGTGCGTCTTGCTGTTGCGGATGATGATTCGGCAGCGAACGCTGCGGGGCGTATTCAGATTATTACCGGGCCGAATATGGCGGGGAAAAGCACCTATATTCGGCAGGCTGCTCTGATCACCATCATGGCTCAGATTGGCTCATTCGTTCCGGCTCGTTCTGCACGCATCGGGATTGCCGATCGTGTGTTTGCTCGAGTCGGTGCCAGCGATGAACTGGCCCGCGGTCAGAGTACATTCATGGTGGAAATGACGGAAACGGCGAGGATTCTGAATGCTGCTTCCGCAGACAGCCTGGTGATTCTGGATGAAATCGGACGAGGTACCAGTACCTACGACGGCATCTCACTGGCATGGGCGATCACAGAGTATCTGCATGATGAAATTGGCTGCAGGACGATGTTTGCGACGCATTATCATGAGCTGACCGAGCTGACAGCAACGCTTCGCAATGCATCCAACTGGAATGTTGCAGTCAGTGAAAGCAACGAAGATGTCGTGTTCCTGCATCGTATCGTGGAAGGTGCCGCGGGTCGCAGTTACGGAATCCATGTAGCTCGCATCGCCGGCGTGCCGGGCATGGTAACGGATCGTGCAACCCGGATTCTGGCAACACTGGAAAACGATCACCTCAGGGCTGACGGCCGGCCGGCGATTCCGGACCGAGAGACGACCAGCCATCGCCGTCGCCAGAAGTCGCTCTTCGAACAGCCGGAAAATCCTGTGATCGACGAACTGCGGAATCTGCAACTGGACAATCTGACGCCCTTGCAGGCATTGCAGGAACTGCATCGGATTCGGGAGCAGCTGGGCGGTCGTTCCGGCTGAATTGCTGTTACTGCTTCTGTTCGTCGGGGAGAGCTGCGGGGCGTGACTGGTCGACCAGTTCACGGTGCACCGGCAGAAGGAGTCTGACGACCGTCTGTCCTGATTCAGAACTCAACGACTCTGAATTCAGCTGCAGGCTGGAGAGCGAAGTGTCAGCCTTGCCAAGCAGCACAGCACCGTTCAGATTGATCATCCGGCTGACTTCGTCTCTTCGCAGTACATCGTTCTGCAGGCGGAGAAATGTGCTGCCGCCGGCGGACTCGTAAAGGGAAGTCATGAGCAGGATGTCGAAAGCGTCCCGGCCGCGGATGTCATATTCCCTTGAGATCTGTGTGGAGTTGCTGCGGAGCAGATCCTTCGGTTTGTCGGTATCGGAAATCAGACGTACTCCCTGCAGGAAGCTCCGGATTTCAAATACCCGAATGTTGTCGTTGTGGCGTGACCAGATTTCTTCCGGTTCGAGAATTCGGTCTGCCGCCTCGGCGCGATCTGAACAGGTATAGACACGATTTCCGCAGACCACGATCCAGTCCCGCAGAGCGAACGGCAGATGGTGCACCAGGGTACCTTCCAGCAGGTCGCTGGACGCCAGCACCAGCTGCGATTCGAACCATGTTGCGGCGTCAGCCGTCGCGGTGGTTTCGATCTGGAACCCGGCGGCACCGGCAGCCATCAGTGGCATCGCGCTGAAATCTCCGGCAGCCACTTCGGAGCGGCGGCTCACCTGCTGTCCGAGTCCTGCACCGCCGGGTCTGTACATGCCACCGTAGACATCTTCGGCCCGCCCGGACCAGGAAAGTACAGTCCGTGCCGACAGCCGATCCTGCTGCAGCCAGTCCGGAGTTCCTGCACTGATGCTGCCATACTGCGAATCGCTCACGGTCAGACTGGACCACGTTCGAGCACGCAGATGCTGTCGTTCACCGCCGCTGCTGATATCCAGCAGTCCGATGCGATTGACGTATGCGTCGGCATTGTCTGCGGAGGACATCTGCAGGATGAGCGTGCAGACAAGTATGATCGCAAGCGGGAATGTGAGCCATGTCAGTCGCGGCTTCTGGAGTGTGCGCACGACGAGCAGGTAATCAAGGGGGCCGATGATCAGCAGCACCGCCAGCATGATCAGCATGACATCCCAGCTGGACCAGCGTTCTTCCTGTGGATCAGAGTCAGCGGCGGCAAGCAGCTGTGTGGACAGGTCAGTGACTCCCAGCGATGAAATTCTGCTGCTGGCAGAACTGCCGCCGGCTTCTGCAGAAAGTGGCCTGCTGAAGATGAGGGATTCCAGCAGTTGTGGCAGAGACAGCCAGGTATCCAGTGGGCGGGAATTCAGATCCACAGCGACCATTGTGATCACTCCTGAGCCCATCGAGGCACCGGAAATCAGCGGAGCCGTCAGCGACTGAGCAAGGACGCGAGGCTGTCGGGAAGGAATCTGCATCACTGAAACAGGATTGCGATTTGTCTGCAGGGCTGTGGCACCCAGCACATAATTCTGGATTGGTGACAGATCGAGAGTTGTGACCACAGGTGTTTCCGAGGGAATCTGAAAGACCGGCTGGAGCCATTGGCCAAGCGGGGAACTCAGCAGTTCCGGCGCGGCGTGGCCGCAGCTGATGATCAGGTGACCGCCTTCAAGTACCCAGGTCTGCAGTGCATCGGTCTGAGCCTGGTTCAGATCAAACTGATCTGAAATCAGAATGTGGTCGACACTGTCGAGTGCTCGTGCTGTGGAAGGAAGCCCGGCAATCCCGTCGCAGCTGAGCACACTGAGACTTGTACGCGTTGCTTCATTGTCGCGGAGCTTTTCCTGCAGAGATGCGATCCCCGCCAGCGATCGCGTGAGCAGCAGCGTGGCGGGCTGATGGCGAATCAGTTTCAGGGAATCTGCCACCGCAGCAGAATTGAAGAATTCGGCATCATATTCCGGGAGAGCGTCAGCGGTTGGATCTTCGCTGCAGGAGATTTGCTGACTCCAGAGCAGCTGTCCTTGTTCATCGAGCAGTTGCAGCTGCATGCGGCCATCCAGTCTGCCGACTGCGAATACTCCTGTCAGCTGCAATGTTCCCGCTGCATCAGCATTACTTTGCGCGACCAGGGATTCACAGAGATTTCCACGCGGGTCGAGCGCACTGATCTGGAGCAAAACAGCCTGTCCGGCTGTAAAGCCAGTGGCTGAAAGCTGGACCGGCAGCCAACTGCCGACACGGCCGCGTCCAGCGAAACCAAGCTGCAGCGAACTGACCACCGGGTCGGCTGCTGACACCAGGGAACTGCAGACGGCAAGGTGGAGCAGCACCATGCATACTGCCTGTTGAAGACCTCGAATCAGACCTGGCATTGTGGCATTTGTTTCAACAAAGAGAATTTTCCGCAGGGTCGGCATTTTGATGCCGACAAAGGTGAAGAAACCCGCAGCGGCAGAAAAACAATCGGTTTCGACTTTTGACCAGTCGCTGTTCAGCCTGGTCGAATGGCAATAATTTCGGGTTTCAGACAGGAAAATCCAGCAAGTTCAGTCCATACGGCAGAACTGCGCCCCGGCGTGGTGAACGTCTTAGCCACATTCGCTGGCAGACGTGGTTTTGCACCGTTTTCAAAAAAAAACACGGCTGGAACCGAAGTTCCATACGAATGCGACGTCGAAAAGGCTGGTAATTTGTTGCCAGATGTGGCAAATTCCGTGGGCAATCAACGATTGTTCGAATCCGTTGCTGTGGTCTTCCCCGTGCCGTTCCTTCCGCAGTTTACCATCTGGCGATGGAATGTCGGGTGAATGTGCCTGGCCTTGGGGGTAGTCCAGACGCCTCAGGGTTGGACGCCACAGGGTTGGACGCCACAGGCGTTGGACGTGCGGTCTGTCAGATTCAGTTTCCAGTTTGCGTTGGAGGTAACCATTAAACGAACTCGCCCTAATACGGCTCCCCAGACAAATATGCCTCGAATGAATGAGCGGATTCGGATTTCTCCGATCCGGGTTGTCAGTGCAACCGGTGAAATGCTGGGAGAGATGGAAACCGCAGAAGCCCTGCGGTTGGCTCAGGATGAAGGTCTTGATCTGGTCGAAGTCAGTCCGGATGCTCGTCCCCCCGTCTGTCGCATCATGAATTACGGCAAGGTGGTCTATGAGCGTCAGAAGAAGGCTGGTGGTCCGCGGCAGCACAAGACGCAGTTGAAACAGCTGCGACTTCGTGCAAAGACCGGGCAGCACGATATTGACGTCAAAGTAAAACAGGCCAGAGAATTCCTGACGCGTCGAGACAAAGTAAAAATCAATGTGATGTACAAGGGACGCGAGAACGCGCACCACGATCGCGGTATGGAGATGCTCGGCGAAATCGTAAAAGCCCTGGAAGACGTGGCCACAGTCGAACAGGCGCCCAGGATGGAGAGTGGCCGGATGGCCTCTGTTCTGCTGAGTCCGATCAAGCACTGATCTGCGGGTTCGCAGGTGGATGAATTCCATCGCAGATGAATTCCACCGCAGTGGTATCGGTGTGAATGCCGGTTTACAGGCGTCGGGCAGCAATCCGATGCCTGTTTTCGTTTCCGCAGGTTTTCAGATTTCCTGCCCACGATTCCTCACAGATGAGTACAATGTAAGACTTCACGGTGAGACAATGAGTCTCTCCGGGTGAAACTCTGATCCATATCAATTACGGGCTGAACTGGTGCCGCTTACCGGCGATTTGTTCAGTCCGCCGGCCAGGGAGATACAGAGATGTCCACGACTCGCTCAACAGTTTCAGCAAAAAAGATTCCGGTGATGGTATCGGTTGCTGGTCTATTCCTGACCTCGGTTCTGACCATGGCAGCAGTACCTCAGGGGCCGATTGCTGATGAGAAGGAACAGGAAGCAAAGAAAGAGACTGCTGTGTCTGAAGAAACGGCTCCTGCAAAGTACAATCGACTGAATGCCTTTGAGACATGGGTAATCCTGCGTAAGGGGACCGAGCGAGCCTTCACCGGGGAGTTCACTGACAAGAAGGATGCCGGCACCTATCTCTGCCGCCGCTGTAATGCCCCGCTGTATCAATCAGATTCCAAATTCGACAGTCACTGTGGATGGCCCAGTTTCGACGATGAAATCAAAGGTGCTGTTCGCAAAAGCCGCGACGCAGATGGATATCGTGTAGAGATCACCTGCATGAACTGTGGCGGGCACCTTGGACATGTGTTCTACGGCGAAGGTTTGACAGAGAAGAACACGCGTCATTGCGTGAATTCTGTCTCCATGGCCTTCGTCAAAAAGGGTGAGAAACTGCCACCCGTGATTCGTCCGAAATCTTCCCGCAGTGCGTCCGCCGCGAAGGAGACGGAAGACTCTGAGGCCGCGGCCGAGAAGCCCGCAGAGAAACCGTCTGACGAAAAAGCTGGCGAATGACATCTGATACCGAGGAGCTCACTGCATGGCATGAAGCCGGCCATGCCTGGATGGCACTGCATCTCGGTGCAACGGTACAGAGTGTCAGCATTGATCCGGATCACGACGATGGTCCCCGTCGGTTCGGGGACACGACCATCCTCTGGCCGCGGAGCAGATTTTCGGACTCAGAGCTTGCTCGAGGTCTTGCCTGGGTGGCACTGGCCGGGCCGGTAGCTGAAATGATCCTGCTTGAAGAACTGCAGCATCCACGGAACTGCCCGGAATGGGCTCAGGACTGGCAGGAAGGAATGCAGGCCGTCTCACGTCTTGTGCCGGCTACTGCCGGAGAACGCGTACTGGAGGCACTGACTGCAGAAATCTTCGAGCTGTTTTCTGAGGAGCATCACCGGGAAGCACTTGCAGTGCTTGCTGATCATCTGCTGGCTCACGAGATTCTGGATGAGGAGCTGCTGCTGGAATCTCTGGAACCATGGCTGCCTCCGCAGGACTACTGATTCTGCCGTCCCGGTGCAGCATAACGCTGCAGAAATGCCGCCGCCCAGCGCTGGAATCGGTCATCTTCAATTGCGGAACGCATGGCCCGCATCAGATCCTGGTAGAAATGCAGGTTGTGCAGAGTCGCCAGAGTTCCATAGAGCGGTTCGTCAGCAAAGATCAGATGCCGCAGATAGGCACGGCTGTACCCCCCGGCACATGTGGGACATTCGCAGGATGTGTCCACGGGATAGCGGTCCTTGCGAAACTTCTTGTCCTGAATCCGCATCTTGCCGTCCCAGGTGAACAGAGTTCCCTCGCGGGCATAGCGGGTGGGAATGATGCAGTCGAAGATGTCCATGCCGCAGCCAACTGCCGCTACCAGGTCTTCCGGTAATCCAACTCCCATCAGATAGCGAACCTGATCTGCCGGCATCAGTGGTGCGGTATGTCGCACGACTCGCACCATCGCTTCGTGCCCTTCTCCAACAGAAACGCCACCGATGGCATACCCGGGCAGGTCCATGGACGTGACCTGCTGGACCGCTCGGGTGCGCAGATCAAGTTCCATACCGCCCTGAATGATTCCGAACAGGTGCTGATGCGGCTGCAGCGGAGCAGCGGCACAACGCTTCAGCCAGCGCTGAGTCCGCTCCAGGGATCTTGCCATGTATTTGGGGGGTTCGCGGTGGTCCACACACTCGTCAAATGCCATCACAATGTCAGCACCCAGCCGCCGCTGGATTTCCATGGCGGATTCCGGAGTCAGCATCATTGGCTTTTCTTCGCCACCCCGTCGGCCGCCGGTGCGAAAGCTGAAGCTCACGCCCTCTTCTGTGATTACACGCTCGGGCAGGCTGAATACCTGAAAGCCGCCGGAGTCCGTCAGGATGGTACGATCCCAGCGCATCATGGAGTGCAGGCCGCCAAGTCGTTCGACAATCTGGGTGCGGTCGAGGATGCCGAGGTGATAGGTGTTGGCCAGCACCACTTCAGCCCCGGTTGCGGCAACCTGATCCGGAAGCACACACTTCACAGTTCCCTGAGTACCCACCGGCATGAATGCAGGTGTTTCGACTTTGCCGTGAGCTGTGACGAAACGACCTCGACGGGCCTGTCCGCTGCTGGCGAGAAGCTGATAGTGCAGTCCGTTTCCCGGAGTCCACTCAGGGTGAGTCTGGTCCATTGTGAGTTTCTGAACAGTGAAGGAGCAGTGAAGGTAAGGAGCAGTGAAGGAACAGCATTGCCGAGGGACTGCGGTGGCAGTCGAAACCGCGGATGAGCACGGCAACAGCCCCCCCTGATCAGGCACCAGATCCCGCCGGGATTTGACCGGAAAGCAGCGGGTCAGATTCTGCCGTACAGACCACGGCAGCTTCCGCAGTTTGATGTGGAGCTGCAAGTGGGGATGCAGCAGACACAGCCTGAGCCGAATGAGCTTAAGCGACGGCCCCGTCACACGGTCCCGCTGTGATCAGCTCTGACCAGTTTTGGACAGCGGAAGGAAACTCATCCCGCCCTGTTCAGGCTGATTTACGTCTGGTGTCATGAAAAAAGGGCCTGGCGTGTACCAGGCCCTGCATGATAACCGACTTCAGAGTCAGCGGATGCTGCTTTCGGGCAGCTCCTGACTGATTCCCTCATCCAGTGGCATTTTGTCCGTTTCAGCGGTGAGCCCGACTTCCGCCATGGCTCGCTGCAGCTCCTGCTGCATCTGGCGAACGACACTCGCGTACTTTGGCCGATCGATCAGGTTGTGTCGTTCCTCCGGATCGAATTCGATGTTGTACAGTTCTGCCATGTGACGGTCGGGGCTTCCGTCACCATGCGGGGAACGGCTGTATTTCCATGAGTCAGTTCGAACGCTCCGCACATTGGGAGTATACGGGAACTGCTTCTCATAGTTGTAATAATACAGGAATGACTTTCTCCATTCGGAGTCTCTGCCCTGTGCCAGTCTGGCCCATGAGCGGCCATGGATGTTCTGCAGGGCTGGGGCGCCGCACAGCTCCAGCAGGCTGGGTGCGATGTCCACCGTGAGCACCTGATCTTCCATGACTTTGGGGCTGTCGGGGGCGGTGAGTCCGGGGAAGCGGACGATCTGCAGAATCCGAATACTTGGCTCATGAGCGGTTCGCTTGTCGACCATGCCATTTTCGCCGTTCAGGATTCCATTATCGCTCATGAACACGATGATCGTGTTGTCCAGTTCGCCACGTTGCTTCAGCAGTTCGTAAAGGCGACCAACACTGTCGTCAACCGAGAGCAGGGTGGACCAGTAGGCACGGGTCATGTTTTCAAAGTCCTGCACGGCTTCCGGTGAAGTATCGGGGAACTTCTTCCGCCAGTCGAACAGCGGTCCGTAGATTCCGTGCCACGTGGACAGACGCTGACGAATCCAGTCCGGCTTGTCCTGCAGCATGAACGCTGTCTCCGGGTATGGAATGCGAACGTGATCGAATGCCCCCTGATACTTCTCTTCCGGGAAGTAGAAGCTGTGAGGCGCTTTGTGTCCGATCATCAGGCACCACGGTTTGTCGCCATGGTCTCGCTTCAGAAAATCCTCGGCCATGTCCGTTACGACGTGCGTGTAATAGCCCGGAACAACCCTGCGTTCCCGGCCATTGAAATTGAATTCGGTATCGAAGTATTTCCCCTGGCCGCGATGGGTCACAAACCAGTCGAATCCAGGCCTTGGTTCATCGTTGTTTTCTCCCATGTGCCACTTGCCGATGTAGGCGGTTTCATAGCCATTCTGCTGCAGCACCAGCGGGAAACTCTGCAGTGATTCCGGGTACTCCGTGAAATTGTTGGTGACTCCGTGAGCATGTGCGTAGAGTCCGCTCAGAATGCTGGCGCGGCTGGGGGAGCAGAGCGATGTGGTGCAGAAACTGTTGCGGAAATAGATGCCCTCATGACCAAGTCGGTCGATGTTTGGCGTCTTCAGCCACGGATGGCCGGCGATGCCCGCTGCATCCCAGCGCTGATCATCAGTGAGCATGAACAGGATGTTCGGTCGGTCTGCGGCAGCAGCGTGTTGTGTAATCCTGCAGTTTGTCTGCAGCAGTCCGATGGTTGCCAGCAGAAGTATTCGACAGATCATTTTGATTCCTCTTTCAGTAAGTCCTGTCTTCACAAGTTCTGAGTGTGCGACGATCCCGCGGGGCTGGAGGTCCGTGCGAGGACACGCAGGGTGCAGACGATTTGCGGGCGACTGCTGTGCACTCCGGTAAAGCATAAAGCCTGCATGGGAGTTATGCTGCTGTCAGCGTTCGCCGTTTTTCGCTCAGTTTCGATTTATTGTCTCGTCAAGGTTGAGCAGGACCCGCGAGACCAGGGTCCAGGCTGCTACATCAGCCGGAGTGGTTCCGTCCGGGATTTCGGGAAGTTTTGCCGCGTCGCCGGTTGTGACTTCGCGTGGATTGAGCCAGCCTTCGGCAATCCGCTGCCGCTGATGTGTCAGGGAGGTCAGCAGAACCTGCTCTTCGGCTGGTTCGGGCGATCGAGCTGTGCAGAGCAGAAATCCATGGCGGATGCGATCGAGATCATTCGCTGCGGCCTCGCGCAGGATCTTCAGGCTGAGTGCACGAGCTGATTCCACAAGGACGGGTTCGTTCAGACCCGCCAGCGCAGAAAGTGGTGTGTTGGAACGCATTCTTCGCGGACAGGATGCATCCGCGTTCGGTGAATCCAGAGTACTGAGCATGGGGTCCGGCATTGAACGCTTGCGAAACAGATAAACGGAGCGGCAGTAGCGGTCGGGGGCTGCAGCCGGTGTCCAGTAGCTCGGGTAGACGTAGTTGTAGTCAAGGACATTCTGCGGGACCGGAGGAATGACAGATTCACCGGCTGAGTAGTCTGACAGGAGTCCGGATACCGAGAGAGCAATGTCCCGCAGAATTTCCGCATCAACCCTGTAGCGGGCTCCACGCGCCAGCAGATTGTTGCGGGGATCCTGTTGCTGCAACTGAGCAGATGTCACTGAGGACTGGCGATAGACCTGACTGGAAACGATCGTGCGGATCAGTTCACGGCGACTCCACCCACGTTCCATGAAATCCACCGCCAGCCAGTCCAGCAGGTCGCGATACTCCGGCACCGGGGCTCGAGTTCCGAAGTCTTCGGATGTTTCGACCAGGCCGCTGCCGAACAGTCCCTGCCAGACGTAGTTCACGGCTACCCGCGCCGTCAGGGGGGATTCTTCAGCAACCAGCCAGCGTGCAAACCCGAGGCGATTCTTCGGAGCATCGTCGGGAAACGGGTGGAATGCTGCCGGAACGTGCGGTTCCACCGGCTCCAAAGGTTGACTCCATTCACCACGAGAAAGCCGATGGGTGGTTCGAGTTTCTCTGGTACTTCGCTCTTCCAGATGCAGAACGGTCGTCGCCGCCTGAGGTACTGACTTCTGCAGTTGTTCCAGCTGCTGGTTGATCTCAGTCAGGGCATCAATACTCTGTCTCCATGCCTCAAACAGCCGTTGCTGTTCCAGTGCTGTTCGCTCATCCGCAGGACGCAGCATGGCCAGAACCGCGCCGTGGTTCACGGCTGGTGCTGCTGGTCCGGTTGCGGTTGTGACGCTGAATCGCACACAGCCCGGCATATCTCCCATCCTCCAGGCGATCTTCAGTTCGCCACCGGATGGCAGGGTAAGCGGAGTTTCGAACTGGATGACCGCAGTGCCTGGCTGATTACGCAGGCCCGGGCCTCGGTCTGCTTTCCATGATGTGCCATCGTTCTCATCAATCAGGAATGCCACAGGTCCGGACTTCTTTTTTCCCTCGTCTGTTGAGACCTCAGGTTCTGAGAAATCAGACGATGCATTGACCAGTTTCAGTTTCTGCCACTCAGCTTCGGAAGACCCACGCGTCAGTACTTCCAGTTCATGCACAATCCACGTTCCCTGTCGGCTGCGTCCGGGGCCGGTCTGGGGCAGGTCATGGTGGTTCAGGATTTCCATCTGCAGTCCGGTCATCTGCTCCAGTGCCGGACGCGCGATCATGAATACGTCGGCGCTGCTGTGTCCCTTCATCAGCAGTGAGCCATCTGCTTCCTGGGTGGGGTGATTGAGTCCGCTGTTGGTTCCCAGTTCGACCGCTTCAAGTGTGGTCCACAATGGCAGCGTTGAGATTGTCGCTGCGGCAAACTCTGCAGTCTGCTCCGCCCAGTTCGGGTATTGCTGACGAATGGACTGTTCCAGTTCCTGCTGCTGACGGCGTGACTCTGCGATCTGTGTGAGTTGCTCTTCCGTATAGACCCACGACTGTGCCTCGTAGGTGTTGTTGAGGAATGCAAACATCCCGTACACGCACGGCTGGCTGGTCCGTCCACCTCGCCTCGAGATCCTCGCCGACGGCGGCGATGAGTAGCTTGGCGTCGCT
>JALQUR010000345.1 GCA_023260695.1 Planctomycetaceae bacterium | reverse complement strand
TCCCGCAGAACTCCTGGAGGTTGTCGTCGCTTCAGATGGTGCCACGGATGAGACGAATGGGATTGTGCGAGATCTGAACCACCCCCGCGTGCGACTGATGGAGTGCCCGGGTGGCGGCAAGACGGTGGCTCAGAATCTGGTCATCCCCCAGCTCACCTCGGACGTTGTCGTCTTCACCGATGCAGGTGTCACTTTTGATCGTGCCTGGATCTCCAGCGCAGTGCGTCATTTCGCTGATCAGCGTGTCGGGGCTGTCGACGGGCGTCTGATTTTTGGTTCTCCTGATTCAAGTCAGCTGAATCAGAGCCAGGGATTCTACTGGCGTTATGAGTTGCTCCTGCGGGACTGTGAATCTCGTCTGGGAATTCTGGCGGTTGTATCGGGGTCAGGGTTTGCGATTCGCCGCAGCTGTTTTGTTCCGATGGATCCATGGATTGGTGAGGACTGCATCGTGCCGCTGGATGTTGTGAAGGCGGGCTACCGTGTGCGGCACGAACCGCTGGCACTTGCCTACGACCAGTTTGAAGCCGGGGAAGGGGTGACGTTGCGGCGGCGGGTCCGGATGACGCTGCGAAACTGGCAGGGAACCTGGTTGCGAAGTGAGTTGCTGAATCCGTTTCGAAATCCGGGAGTGGCCTTTGCGCTCTGGTCACATAAGATCTTCCGCTGGATGTCTCCTGTGTTTCTGCTGCTTGGAAGCGGGGCTGCTGTTGCGGCACTGCTGCAGGATCCCGGCCTGATAACCGGAATGATTCTGCTCCCGTGGATTTCGCTGTTCCTGCTGGGAGCGTTTCATGCCCTGTTTGAACGGAAGCGTCGCTTTCTTCCCGGTGGCGGTACCGCGTTCAGTTTCCTTCTGGCGAATGCAGCATTTATGATAGGGATAGTGCGAGCACTGCAGGGGCGTCAGGTGCGTTCTTACCAGAATCAGCAGGTGAGTGTGCGTTGAATACATTCCCGGTCCTTGTCGGGTACTCCGCTGTTTGTGATGCCGGGCCTGCCGACGAGTGCTGTGCAGAACTGCTGCGTGTGAATTGCAGAGTGAATTGCAGAGTGAATTGCAGTGTGAATTGCAGTGTGAATTGTGATCTGAATATTGAACATGGAATCTGAGGGAAGGGGCTGGATGATGTCAGTGAAGAATCAACCCGGGCAGTCTGCAGTGCAGTCTGCCTGTAACTCTCTGGCAGCCGGTTCTGTGGCAGCATTGGGGCTGACTCTGCTGGCCGCGTTGCTGGCAGGCTCTGCCTGTCGTTCTCTGGAAGCAAAGGAACCTGTGTCTGTGGCCGCAGAAAAACTCCCGGCGGATAATCCGTTTTCCCGCCCCAGCCCATTGCCATATCAGGCACCGGAATTTGATCGCATTCGGGAAGAGCACTATCTGCCTGCGTTTCTTGAAGGAATGGCTGAACAGCTGCGTGAGCTGGATGCCATTACCGCAGATACCGCTGCCGCAACATTCGACAATACCATTGTTCCGCTGGAAAAATCCGGCGCTCTGCTCACGAGAGTGCGGAATGTCTTCTCCAACCTGACGTCTTCGAACAAGACTGAGGGTCTGCAGAATATTGAGACAGAACTGGCTCCCCTGCAGGCAGCTCACGCCGACAACATTCTGCTGAATGGCAAGTTGTTTGCTCGCGTGAGTTCGTTGTGGGAGCGACGTGAAGATCTGCAGCTGCAGCCGGAACAGCTGGAAGTTCTGCGTCAGCACTACGAGAGTTTTGTTCGTGCCGGAGCCAGTCTGCCGGAAAGCAGAAAGGCGGCGATTCGGGTGCTTAACGAGCGTATTTCTCGCCTGGAGACTCAGTTCGACGAGAACCTGCTGGCTGTGGTAACAGAGCGAGCCGTTGTTGTGGACACGGTGGCAGAGCTGGATGGCCTTTCCGAGGGCGAAATTGCAGCCGCAAAGGAGCTGGGCACGGAACGTGGTCATGAAGGTAAGTATATCCTTGAAATCACGAATACCACGCGAGTTCCGGTACTGACATCTCTGAACAACCGCGAGCTGCGGAAACGCGTCTGGGAAGCATCTGCTCAGCGGGCGCTGGGACGTGACGGTGGTGTTGATAACCGTCCGATCATCCTCGAACTGGCTCGGCTCCGTGCGGAGCGTGCAGCGCTGCTGGGTTTCCCGAGTCACTCGGCCTTCAAACTGCAGAATCAGATGGCCCGCAATCCGGATGCGGCACTTGGTATGCTGACCGACCTTGCACCCGGTGTGGTGGAGCGGGCAAGAGAAGAGGCGGCCGATCTGGTGAAGATGATTCGCAGTCGAGGTGCAGATCACGATCTGCAGCCCTGGGACTGGGAATACTACGCTGAGAAAGTGCGACAGGAACGATTTGAATTTGATGAGAGTGAAGTAAAGCCGTACTTCGAGCTCAACACGGTTCTGGAGAAGGGCGTGTTCTTCACGATGAACAAGCTCTTTGGGATTACATTCCGTCGCCGTACGGACCTGCCGATTTTCCAGGCAGACGTGCGGATCTTTGACGTGATTGATGGTGATGGAAAGCAGATCGGATTGTTCTATTTCGATCCGTTCCGACGACCTGAGAAACGGGGTGGGGCGTGGATGAGTTCCTTCGTGGATCAGTCAGCACTGCTGGGTGAGCATCCGGTGATCACGAATACGCTGAACATTCCACGCCCTGCGTCGGGTGAGCCGGCCCTGATCAGTTTCGACAACGTGATCACTTTGTTCCATGAGATGGGACATGCGGTGCACGGGTTGTTTTCGGACGTCACCTATCCGTCGGTGTCCGGAACGAATACACCACGTGACTTTGTCGAGTTTCCGTCGACCTTTGAGGAAGACTGGGCCGTCACGCCGGAGATTCTGGCGAATTATGCGTTGCACTATCAGACTGGTGAGCGGATTCCGGATGAACTGCTGAACAAGGTGATTCGGGCCAGTCGCTTCAACCAGGGCTTCGACACACTGGAGTATCTGTCAGCAGCGTTGCTGGATCTGGAATGGCACAGTCTGAGTGCAGATGAAATTCCGGAAGACGTGGAGGCGTTCGAAGCAGCTGCATTAAAGAAGCACGGTGTTGATTTTCTGCCAGTGCCGCCGCGTTATCGTACCGCTTACTTCGCTCACATCTGGGGTGGCGGGTATTCATCCAGCTACTATGCGTACATCTGGAGTGAAGTGCTGGCTGCCGATGCGTTTGCCTTCATGAAGGAAAATGGCGGATGTACTCGCGAGAACGGAGATCGAATTCGCAGTCAGATTCTGTCTCGCGGCAGCAGTCGTGATCCGATGGATTCGTGGAAGGCATTTCGCGGTCGTGAGCCGGAAGTCGAGGCGCTGCTGATTCGTCGCGGGCTGAAGTGAACGACTTCGTCAGCAATCATCTGCAGCGGCGAGTAGAAACGAAATGGCAGACCAGCGGAGCGGGTCTGCCATTTTCGCTGCTGCGGCCTCGCTGCTGAAAACCAGCGGTATCAGTTATTTTGAGCCTGTTCAGCGGACTGCAGCAACCAGACGCCGGGGGAACGTATTCCAGGACGGATTTCGCCGCTCGGGATGACCCAGCCGTGAGGCGTGGAGATGGGCGTAGCGGTGACAACGGCTGGTGGGAAACTGCCGCCATCCATCCAGCCTGAGGCCGAGTGGGAAAGTACTCGAATCTGCCCTGGAAATCCCTTGTGGGCATCGGGAGCAACTCCCACCTGCTTTCCGTCATCGCCACCGAGCAGGAGCATGTTGCCATGTACGACAGGTGCCGGAGACGGCGCAGCAACAGACGGGGTCGCCAGCTCTGGCAGTGCACTCCATCTGCTGTGCTGCGGATCATACTGCCAGGCATCGAGCAGATAGCTGCGCTGTGTGCCATTGTCGGAGGTTGCTGCAAGTGAAGCTCCGCCGGCAATGCAGAGTCTGCCGTTGACGGCCGCTGCGGTTGCCAGAATTCGCGGTACACCAGGGCACGGTGGAAGTTCCTGCCAGCCGGCATCAGGGTGGTTCAGATCCATCGCCAGCCAGCCTGATTCTGCGGGTGCGGATGTGGCAGTCTGCTGACCGCCTCCGATGATCAGCCGCGATCCGACAAGTGCACCGAAGTGATTGGCTCGCGGCGCAGGCAGTGAGGGAAGTTTCTGGATCTGCAGTCTTCCGTTCACCAGGGCAAGGCTGATCACATCGGCCCGATGTTCCTCTGCATTGCTGCCACCCACACAGATGACTCGCCCCGCGAATGTTACAGATACTCCGTATCCAATGGGGCAAGGTACCGTGCCTGCCAGCTTCCATGGCTGTGCACTGGCGGCGGGCTGATGCAGCGAAGCAGTCGGCAAAGCGAACACATGGTCGTACCAGACTTTTTTACCGCCTTCCCACGGGCGACCTGCAGGGAAGTTGGCTCCACCAATCACAAGCACATGTTCGCCGGAGACCCCGCCCATGGCACCGGCGAAGCCTTCCTTATCCGGAAGAGCAGGTAATTCTCTGACGGTGAACTGGTCAGCTGCATTTACGAGGCCCGCAGTTGAGGTACACAGCAACGCTGCGAAGGTGGTCCTGAACAAACTCTGCAGCATGGTGAATCTCCTCGGGCAACAGATATTGGTTTTCGGCGGGCAGCAAAAATGCCCTATCAGCATGATATACTGACACGTGGCGACTGAACACCGGCCAGGCTGCTCCCCGCGTTGAGCAGCGGCCGTGAGTTTCAAGGTCGAACTGGTCAGATCATGAACAGGGTGACAAAGGTGCAAGACAGATGGATGAGCTGAAGATCGGCATGCCGCAGGTGCTTGAAGCGGAACAGCGGATCATGCCGCATGTCCCGGCCCCCAATCTGATTCGTTCATGGCGTCTGGAACGGGAGTTACGGCTGCCTGAGCATCGACGCGTCTGGCTGGTGGATTACGGCTGGACACCCAGTGGCTCCTTCAAGCTGTTCGGCGCCTGCAACTGGATGGCGGCTCACCTGCAGCAGCTCGACGGACGTCCTGTTGCCGCCCATTCTTCAGGGAACTTTGCATCGGGAATTGCCTACGCCGGAATGCGTCTGGGGACACGTGTGATTGTGGTCATGCCGGAAACGGCACCGCAGGTCAAATTTGAACTGACCAGGTCGTTTGGCGCCGAAGTGCGAACGTACGACATCGCGACGGACCATCTGACTGGTCAGCGGGACAAGCTGACGCGGGAAATTGCAGAAGTGGAAAACGCAGTGCAGGCGTCACCTTACGATGATCCGTATGTCATCGCAGGGAACGGAGTCGGCGCGATGTGGATGGTGCAGCAGCTGCAGCAGTGGCAGCGTTCGCTTTCGCATTTCATCTGCCCGGTCAGTGGTGGAGGTCTGATGGCCGGTCAGGCTCTGGCTGTCCACGATGGCTATCCCATGGCTCAGATTATCGGCGTGGAACCATCCGGAGCTGACGATTTTCGGCAGTCGCTGCAGGCTGACAAGCGGGTGCGAATTGACCGTCCCGGGAGTATCTGTGATGGATTGCTGTCCTACGATGTCGGCGAATGGAACTGGCCGATTCTCCGGCAGCTGGTGAACAGCAGTGTGGCCATCGATGACCTGCACACACGAGAAGCGATGGCGTGGTTGTACGTTTGTCAGGGGCTGCGGGTGGAACCATCCGGGGCAGTTGGTGCTGCAGCTCTGCGGCACGGCGCACTGGATCTCTCCGGCGACGGCGACATCGCAGTGGTCATCAGTGGTCGCAATGTTGACGAGGATGCATTCCGCAGCTGGATTGATCTGAGCGAAGGATCCTGAGCTGCGGAATCCGAGGCGAGTGATTCAGACGGTCAGGGCTGTTCGTGCGTCGCTTCCGGGCTATGCTCCGGCTGATCAGTTTCAGCAGATTCGGATGCCGCTGGTGCTTCGACGCTGCCAGAAGCATTTTCTGCGTCTTCTGCAACCATCGGTTTTGCCGGGAGACGGTCTGCTGAGTCAGTGGCATCGGGAATCGTGACGGCAACCTGTTCTTCACCGCTGTCCTGTACTCCGGATGCGATTTCTCGCAACAGCGTAGTGGCGTAGGTCCCGGCACTGAGTGAAAACTGCAGGAGCAGACTGCCGTCGCTGTTGAGCTGGGCGGAGCAGTCTGCCGCGAATTCCAGCATTGTCCGGCGAGCTCCGCTGGTCAGTGCGGGGAAGCGAGTGAACTCACTGCCATTCAGTCCCAGAAGCTGCAGGCACTCCTGTTCCTGTGTTCTTACAGGATCTGCGGCGGCGACCATTTTCGGTCCGAACATCGGGCCTGCAGGAAGCAGGTCCGGTGTAGTGGAATCCTGCGGCCAGAGAAAAGGCTTGATCCCGCCGCGGCGAATGACGACGTCACCGGCAACAGGTGTTCCGGCTGTGCCCGCTGCGATTCGCTGGCCTGCCAGCAGATTGAAAACTGCACTCTGTACTGAACTGAGTGCCAGGCGTCGGAGTCGCTGGCTCTGATTCTCCGGCCAGTAGTCCTTTGGCAATCGCCCTTGCAGCAGTTTCAGGCCTTCGTTGATTGTATTTCCGCCGTGACCAAACCGCTGCGGGCCGTAATAGTTGGGGAATCCGGCTGCGGTCAGTTCCACCATTCGCTGACTCACCTGCTGCAGATCGTCTGCAGAAAACGCAGATCCATCGAGGGATCTTACTGTCAGGCGAAACCGATTTCCGCGATGATGTCCTGTCTTCAGACGGTTCTTGTGCAGGGTAACGTTGAGCACCTTCAGTTGCGGTTCAGAGATCTTCGTCGCGGCCTCGGCGCAGCGCGCCGGGACAGAAACGTACTGTCGAGTGACGGCGTGTCGATCCTTCTGTCCTGCAAGTCCCACGTCGGCGCCGCGGATCTGCAGTCGGGAACTGATCAGATTAATCATCTGCGACGATGTAATCCCTCGTTTTTCCACCCACATCCACGCGTGCTGGCCACTGCCCGTCAGCGGATAGCTGGGAATCTCTTCAACCTGAAAGTCTTCCACCGTACTGCGAATGACAATCTTCCCGAGCACAGGTTGTCGCATTCGCGGGGGAGCAAGAATCTGTGCGAGCACAGAGCTGGGGATGGGCATCGAAGGTCCAGTTTTCAGGAGGTCAGCAGAACCGCCGCTGTTTCCCGGGTCCTCCAACAAAAAGGAACCGCGCTGCGGCCGAAGCGGAAGTTTAGGCAGACCGCTTCTGTAACGTCGCAATGACTCCTGCAAACGCTGCTGATTTCGGGAAAAAGTCAGTCTCGGGAACCTGGTGTAACCTTCAGTCTGATTTCGTTTTCACCGCGTCTGACGATGATTTCCGTTTCCTGTCCGGACTTGATTGCCTCGATGGCGTAGGTGTAGTCGTAGATGTTCTCAATGCGTTTGCCGGCAAGTCCGACAATCACATCGCCGCCACGCACACCGGCCTGGGCTGCAGGCCCATCCTTGGCAACGCCGGACAGCAGCACTCCGGATACATCTGACTGAGCGTAATCCGGCACGGTTCCCAGCCACGCTCGGAGTGATGCACGTCGCTGTCCTTCTTCCGGCGGTTTCTGTTCTGAATAGCGAGGCGGCCTTTCCGCCTGAATCAGCTGGCGAACAACCAGCGACATCAGTCTGGCCACGCGAGAGATTCCCTCATAGTTGAGCTTTTCAGGGGTGTCTCGAGGCGTGTGGTATTCACCGTGGTTGCCGGTGAACGCAGACAGAATTGGCACACCGTGAAGGAAGAATACGCTCGCGTCGGTCGGCAGATAACTGTCAGACTGCAGGGTGACGGGCAGGCCAACCGGCACATTTGCACGCTCCACATACTGCTGCCAGTCGGGAGATGAGCCGAGTCCCTGCAGGACGAGTTTTTCCTGCAGACGTCCGACCATATCCATGTTCAGGCAGGCGGAGATATACAGATTGAGTCCGCCAGTATTTGGACCGGTTCCGTCGTCCTTATCTTCCGGTTCCGGTTCAGCATCTCCACCAGCAGCAGCAGCATGCTGTGAAAACAATTCTTCAAGAGCGCGGACGTAGTGACTGGATCCCAGCAGTCCGAGTTCTTCGCCGGACCACGCTGCAAAAATGATATCCCTGCTGCCATCCAGTTCGCCTCGATCGCGTGCTGCAGCAAGCGCTTCGGCGATCTGCAGCATTGCCGTAACGCCTGAAGCGTTGTCGTCGGCACCGAAATGAATGTTCTCTCGTTCGTCATCGCGGGCCAGTGACCCACCACCCAGGCCGGTGCCAAGATGGTCAATGTGAGCCCCGACAACGATGACCTGACCGGCCGGTTCGTCGTTCACCTGCAGACGACCAAGAACATTCCGTCCACGGCTCTTTTCATGCACAACATCAATCGCTGCAGCAAGTGAGACATTCTTCAGTGGATAACCGATGGCTGGGGTTCCGGAGTCCAGTTTCTGCTGCACGATTTCGAGTGAACGATCCATGCCGGCAAACCACTTCGCCGCGACAGCATCGGAGATGCTGATGACCGGCAATCCGGCACCACCGAGTGAGCCGTCAAAACGCAGCGGGACAAGCTGTTCCCGTACACCTGAGGTGGGGCCGCTCACAACGATCAGTCCTTTGGCACCGAGATCTCGCGCCTGTGTGGCCTTGAAACGCAGGCTGGAAAAGCGGGCAAAATGCTGTCGCTGTTCGGGGGTCAGATCTTCCGGCATGAAACGAAAACAGAGCACCCATTTGTCTTCAACGTCAAGATGCACGTAGGAGTCGTATTCGTCCTGTCCGTCGACTGCCGGAACACGCAGTCCATAACCGGCAAAGACGACATCGGCAGCACTGACTTCACCCACGGCACTGAAGGCAAGTGGACGCCAGTCCTGATCAAGTTTCAGATTGCTGTCGCCGGTTCTGGCTGAGTTATTCGGGCCGGCGGAGACACCACTTGTGAATTCGAACTCCTGAAACCATGAGTCTTCATCGCCGGCTGGTTCCAGTCCCAGAGTTTCGAAGTGCAGGGCGGCGTAATTCGTGGCCAGCTTTTCTCCACGTGTTCCGGTCAGACGACCGCCCAGCTGCGGACGGCAAAGGTATTCCACGTGCCGCACGGCATCCGCAGGAGCAAAGTCACCACGACCGCTGGCGGCAGCAGCCATGACTCGTTCTGAACCGTTCGTTGGTTCTTCGCTGGTGTCTGATTTGAGGTCCAGCAGCGCAAGGGCTCGCTGATGATTCCAGTCAGCCATGAAAATCTGCGACTGCCCGGTTACTGTACGGCCGGCAGTCCAGGCCAGTGACTTTCCGTCGGGGGAAAAGACCGGCAGGCCATCAAACCCGGGCGTATGTGAAACTCGAACGGGTTCGTGAGTGGCTTCCGCGTCCACCAGATACAGTTCAAAGTTGGCAAAACCGTGTCGATTCGTGGTGAAAATCAGGTAACGACCGCTGGGGTGGTAGTAGGGAGCCCACGACATTGCCTGCAGAGTGGTCAGCTGACGCACATCCGAACCGTCAGTCTTCATGGTCATGATTTCAGCGACTGAACCATTTTCGGAGAATCGTCGCCAGCAGATACGGCTGCCGTCCGGGCTGAAGAACGGGCCGCCGTCGTATCCCGGAGAAGTGGTCAGACGCCGCACATTGCTGCCGTCGGCATTCATCAGATAAATCTCATTGGCCCAGGCCGGATCCAGTTCAAATGCCTGCTTCTGCTCTGCTGTCAGGTCATCCAGCCATGCCGAGCGATTGGAGGCGAAGGCGATCAGGCTGCCATCCGGTGACCACGATCCTTCAGCGTCATAGCCGCGCTGTTTTGTGAGCAAACGTGACTGGTCCGTGCTGAGATCATATTCGTAGAGTTCAAAGTATTCGTCGTAATCCCAGGAGTAGCGGCGCTGCGTGCCGGATTCACGCATTTCAATCTCTTCCTGCTGTTCCTGCTTTGCCTGCGGGTCGTCTTCGGTTGAGGCATAAAGTACGCGACCGCCGTCAGGGTGAATCCACGCGCAGGTTGTCTTGCCGATGCCGGGCGAAATGCGACGCGTTCCGCCGGTTTCGAGATCCATCAGATAGATCTGAAAGAACGGGTTGCCTGGTTCTCGCTCACTCTGAAAGATCAGCTGGCGTCCGTCGGCACTGAAGTAACCTTCCCCGGCACGGCGTCCTTCGAAGGTCAGTTGCCGCACTCGCGTCATCAGGCGTTGCTCAAGCTGCTGAGCCTGCTGCGGATCTGTTTCTGTGATGTCAGCATCTGCAGACTGAGCAAACACCGGGATGGGAAGGAATACAAGCGGGAGCAGCAGAAAACCTGGAGTGGCAATCCGGAACATCTTCAGACCCTCTTTTTCCTGAGCTGGCGGCAGCCGTAGTCGACAACGTGAAGTCAGCCTGAAAACGTGAAGTCAGCCTGGCTTCATCAATACACCGCGACGAAGATAGCGAAAAACCCGCCCGAATTCAGCTCGGACGGGTTCTTCTGTGTTCTGTTCCGCAGCAGCCAGCAGGGCTTAACTGTGACCGGCGGTCAGTTTGTGAGGGCAATGCCCGTGCTGATGAGGTTATTTCTGACCGGCCAGTTGCAGCATAAAGCTCTGCAGTCGGCTGGCCATTTCATTGCCGTTGGGTGCAAGACCAGCCTGAATCATGGCATTTGCATGCAGCTGCAGTGCACATTGCTGAATGAAATCTGCATTGGCATCATCGCTGACAAGTTCTGAAAGTCGTTTCACAAGCGTGGAATCAGGATTCAGCTCCAGCACCATTTTCTGCATTTCAAATTCCGGGGTATTCATCCGCAGAATCCGTTGCATGGTGGTGCTCATTGAGCCTTCGGCATTCACCAGACAACAGTCGCTTTCCGTAAGGCGTGCTGATCTGCGGACTTCACGTACGCGTTCTCCCAGTGTTTCTGAGAAGACCGCAATCAGTTTCTCGAAGCCTTCGCTGTTCGTCGCTGCTGACTTTTCCGTATCGGAGGCATCGTCGGAATCTGAGTCGCTGCCGTCTGCTGGCGGCAGTTTCAGGTCAGCCGCATCCACTGAGATAATGGTTTTCTCAGACCAGGTTGCCAGCGATGACAGCACATATTCGTCGGCGGGATCGGTCAGGACGAGCACTTCCAGTCCGCGTTTGCGAAAGACCTCCAGATTCGGGTCCTGCAGAACAGACTGCCGGTCCGTACCGCAGACGTAATAAATCTGCTCCTGACCCTCGGCAGCACGCTCACAGTACTGTTTGAGCGATACCAGGTCATCAGTGCCGGCGGTGGTTGTGGATGTGAACCGCAGCAGTTCTGCGACGCGGTCGCGGTTCCCATCGCTGCCGGTGACCCCCTCACGAAAGATCATG
Source organism: Planctomycetaceae bacterium (assembly GCA_023260695.1). Lineage (GTDB taxonomy): Bacteria > Planctomycetota > Planctomycetia > Planctomycetales > Planctomycetaceae > SXXK01. The sequence continues at coordinate 18,644 of JALQUR010000345.1, read as the reverse complement.
CCGAATTCACGGTAGAATTTCGCGAACTGCTCGGGTTCCTTTTCGGCCAGTTTGTCCAGTTGATCCAGAACCTTGCGAGTAATGACAGTACGCATCTTGCGGAAGACCGTATTGTCCTGCAGAGCCTCGCGGGAAACGTTCAATGGCAGGTCTGCTGAATCCACGATACCGCGCAGGAACCGCAGATAGTCGGGAAGCAGATCCCGATTGTCATTCTGCACAAGGATCCGGCGTGCACACAGATGCAGTCCGTGGTCGGTGCGACCGAATCCCATTTTTTCGAGGTTGGTTTCCGGGCAGTAGAGAATGCTGTGGAACTGGAACGGTGAATCCGCTGCCAGATGCAGTTTCCAGATCGGCTTCTGGCCGGGAAAATGCGTCAGGTACTCATAGAAGTTCTGGTACTGTTCTTCAGTGACACTGGCACGGGGCTCCAGCCAGATGGGAGGCTGATTATTGATGTGTTCTTCTTCCACCAGAACCGGATGTGGCACGAAGGTGGAATACTTGCGGACGATATATTTCAGCCGCACAGGATCCGTGAACTCATCCAGATCCTTCTTCAGGTGCAGTCGAATACTGGTGCCCCGTTCCGACTGTTCCTCGACTTCGCTCAGCGTAAAGGTACCGTCTCCCGTGGACTCCCAGCGCCAGGTCTGATCAGAGTCGGCTCCGCGGGAAATGACCTCCACGCGGTCGGCCAGCATGAATGAGGAATAGAAGCCGACGCCGAACTGGCCAATCAATGACAGACTGTCTGAATGTTCCTGCTGTTCCTTGGCTTTGCGCAGGAATTCAAGCGATCCGCTGCGAGCAATCGTGCCCAGATTTGCGATCAGCTCGTCGTGAGACATTCCGATCCCGTTGTCGCGAATCACGAGCACTCGGTTTTCCTTATCCGGCTCAAGGCGGATCTGCAGATCTTCAGCCGACTCTCCGCTGCTGGTGAGCAGGTGATAGCGATACTTGTCGAGAGCATCGGATGCATTGGAGATCAGTTCACGGAGAGTGATCTCACGGTTCTGGTACAGAGAGTGTGAAAGCAGGTGCAGCAGCTGCCTGATTTCTGCCTGAAAAGTGTACTGCTGTGTGTCCTGTTCGTTTGCCATGTTGTCCTCGCTGAGTGAGTGCTCGTCAGTACGCCGCGCTGTTCCGGCTGACTGTCAACTTTTCACCAGTTACAGCCCCGTGATCCCCTGAATTTCAGGACCTGCATGCAGCCTCGCTGCGGTTCGTGTGAGGCCGACTTTCGCTGCTGCGTGAAATGAGATCCAGTGTCAGGAGCGTCTTTCGCACGCGGCGCCGGGGGACTGCCTAATTGGCAGCCGCCGGGCGCTGGCGTTACAAACGCAAACAGCGTGCCTGAGCGCTGGCGCAGAGCCGAATTCCCGTTTGGGTGAGATGTTTTCCGGGCTGGAAAGTGGCCGCAAGGGAACCAACCGAAAAAATCGATTCACTCGCTGCAGGTGGACCTGAACAGTGGTCAAAACCCGACGATTTTGACGTCTGCGCAGCTGTTGGAGTGCAGTGCCGAGGGCCGTGGCGTGCCGACTGCAGTCTGATTCGTAATTTTTGTGGACTTTTTTCAACATGACGCCCGTTCTGCATGTAGGTTTGAAGGTAACGGGCAGCGTTCGCATTCTCCGCATGGATTTCGCGATTGCGAGCGAATCTGTTCAAGTCCCGGACCTTCACCTTCTCAACGATCGCCGTCAGCACGTCATGATTGACGCCGGCGGATGATCCCGACCTGTGCGATGCAAACCGACCGTAAAATTGGATTTGCAATGGGGATACTCCTGATCGGAGCTGTCTCAGCGCTGTTCTTCCGCAATGAGCCATTTCTTGATCCTCAGGTGCTGGCAGTGGAAGTTGATTCGGCAGTGAACGAGCAGATCGAAGAGCGCGAGATCGCCATTTATCGTTCGCAGCTGAGACGCACAACAGACAGCGATGCAGAACCACGCTGGACCATGCGTGACGTGCTGCAGGATTTTCGCCATCGACAGCAGACGACAGCGCGTCCGATTGAAGATGCTCGAACTGCGCAGGAACTGGAGCACTGGGAGCGTGATTCCTTTGACGGATATCGTTCTCACAGGCAGACTGTGGCAGCACGAAAACGTCAGCAGGAAGAGCAGTCTCCAGTGACGTCAAGGACGTCGGCACCAGCTCCGCAACTGCCGGAAAAGCTGAAGCAGTCCACATACACGGCAGTGCAGGAAACGCTTGTCTCGCGACCGGCTGCCGCCGCTGATGAACCCGTTTTTGACGATCCGACAGTCGTGGGAGTGGGGTACGAATTGCCTGCCACGGCGGCTGTTTCTGCAGAACCGAAAATCAATCCAGCGGACGAGCCTGCGTATCAGGAGTATCAGGTTCAGTATGGAGACACGCTTTCCGGTATTGCAGAACGCTTCCTCGGTGCTCAAAGTAAGTACCGTGAGATCTACGAGATAAACCGAGATCGGATGCGCAGCCCGGACACTCTGGCTGTCGGCATGCGGCTGCGGATTCCGCTGACAGATCGGGACTGAATCGCCCTGCCGGTCGGGGGGCGATCTCTGAATGCCCCATTCGTACAGCTCGTTGATTGCTCATCGGACGACCGTGATGTTCCCGAAGGGACGGGACTATGCAGCCTGAAAAGATCGGTCCATATCTGATCAGTCGTCGCATTGGTGCCGGCGGCATGGGCAGTGTCTTCTACGGAACGCATTCAGAGACGGGCACCGAAGCTGCAATCAAGGTGCTTTCGGCAACCGCCTCCGGCAGTGACGTATCGCGCGAGCGTTTCACACGTGAAATCGAAGTCCTGCGCCAACTTTCCAGCCCCTGGATTGTGCAGCTGCTGGACAGCGGGCTGTCGGCTGACGGTCAGCCCTACTTCGCGATGGAATACGTGTCCGGTAAGCCGCTTTCGGAGACGATCCTGGAGCAGAAACGCCTGCCATGGAAGCTGGTGGTGAGTTATGCGATTCAGCTGGCATCAGCGCTCAAGTCCGCACACGACGCAGGAGTCATTCATCGTGACGTGAAGCCGGGCAATGTAATGATTACCGATGAAGGGCAGCTCAAACTTGCTGATTTCGGAGTTGCCAGTCTGTTTGCTGCATCACCACTGACACGCACAGGCGGGATTCTGGGAACGGTGGACTATATGTCGCCGGAGCAGGCAGGTGGGCGATGCATTGCTCGCAGTGACCTGTATTCGCTGGGCGCGGTAATGTACGCCATGCTTACCGGGCGTCCCCCGTTTATCGGACGGACGACGGCGGACATCATGCACAAACATCAGTTTGCGATGTTCGATCGGCCATCGCGATTCGTTCCGGAAATTCCTCCACGGCTGGAGGAGCTGGTGTGCCAGCTTCTGGCCAAGAAGCCTGATGAGCGGCCGGCGAATGCTCTGGCGGTCATCCGCAGTCTGGAGCGAATTCGTCAGCTTGATGAGGCAACCACGTCTGACGTTTCAGAGGGGAGTGGCACAGGCAGTGACTCTGCTGAGTCGGGGGGATCCGGGACAACTGCAGCGGCAGCAGACCTGACGGATCGAACTGCTGCTGTTGCGATGCGTGATCTGATGCGTGCTGAGCTGGAGCAGGATCGCGGTCGTGGAGGTCTGCTGGACAACACATACGTGCTGACTGGTCTGCTGGCACTGCTGCTGCTGTTCGCATTTCAGATGAGCCAGCGCAAGAATTCGGCAGGGACTGACCAGCTTGCGCAGGGGCTGAAGAGGTTCACGGAGAGACCGGGGCCCGACTGGCTGCGGGTCCGGGATGAGATTCTGCGGCCTGCACTTGCTGACGAGCTGCTGTCAGACACGCGGCGGGAGGAGATTGCCAGTTCAATTCGAGCGGCAGACGAATTTGAATTCATTCGTAGTCTTGAGGCTGCATCAGAGTCCTCGTCTGAGCTGAGTTCTGACGTGGTGCAGAGCGAACTGCATCGACTTGTTCGAACTGCTTTTGAGCATTATCTGGAGGGAGATTCGGTCACGGCGATGGCACAATTGCGGGCGGTGCGTGCTCTGTGCGAAGAGCGGGGCGAAGGCGGTCTGCTGCTCAGCTTTATTGATGAGACCATGCAGCATTGGTCGCTGGATGGAACAGGGCCACGGCGGCAACTGCTGGAAGCCCTGCTGGAGAGAACTGCAGTGACCGCATCCGGGAAAGTACTCTCGGAAGAGCAGCGAGCAGCGCTGCAGGCGGCGCGATTTCTTTATGCTGATCAGGCGAATGCCGTGGATCTGCTGGCAGAGATCGATCGAATTCTGCAGCAGGATGCCGAAGAGGTGAGTGCTGTGAAGCCTCAGCCTGCCGATACCAATGCGGAATAACGGCATCAGATTTGAATGGTACCTGTGTCGAAACCAACATGGCTCCTCGGGCTGAACCGGCATTATCAGCGTGGTCAGTCCTTCCGCGGATGCTGGCTGAGCCGCAGGTTCAAGTGCTTTCCTGCCGACTCTGCCGCATCCCAGAAACAGTGAATTCAGAACGGCATCATGACAGTGTTTCTTCAGTCGGCCATCGGGGCCGGCGCTGCGATTGCAATCGGGAATTTCGACGGCGTGCACTGCGGGCATGCGGCTATGCTGCGGCGTTTGCGTGCGCTGGCTGATGAGTTGAATGCCCCGGCCGTGGCGATCACCTTCGATCCTCATCCCGTGGCATTGCTCCGCCCGGAATCTGCGCCTCCCCTGCTCACGGATCTTACGGAACGAGTGCGTCTGCTGCAGTCCAGTGGCGTCGACGAAGTTGCAGTGCTGACCGTATCACATGAACTGCTGCAGATGTCGCCGGGGGAATTCTTCGATCGCGTGATTGTGGGGGAGGCGGCGGCAGCAGGATTGCTGGAAGGCCCCAATTTTCGATTCGGTCGGGATCGAGCGGGAGATGTTGACTACCTTCTGGCCCGCGCTGCGGAGGCTTCGATTCGGTTTGAGGTGATGCCGTCGGTTGATCACGGCGGAAGAATGATCTCTTCCAGCAGAATCCGGGAACTGATCGGGAACTGCAGCCTGCAGGAGGCGGTCGATCTGCTGGGGCACCCATACCGGATCCGAGGCACCGTGTGTGCCGGAGCCAGACGAGGACGCACAATTGGTTTTCCGACCGCCAACCTGGAGGCAGTCAGCAATCTGCTGCCCGGGCATGCCGTCTACGGCGGCGTAGCAGATGTGGCTGGCGAACGGTTTCCTGCTGCGGTCAGCATTGGTCCCAATCCAACGTTTGGTGAACAGAGCACCAAGGTGGAATGCCATCTTGCGGGTTTCAGCGGTGACCTCTACGGCACGCAGCTGGCGGTGGACCTGCTCCAGGAAATTCGACCGCTGCAGAGATTTGCAGATGTCGCAGAACTGGTTGCTCAGATTCAGGCTGATGTTGCCAGGGCTGAACAGCTCTGCGAAGACCTGATTGACCTGTAACCGAACCGTTCCCGATGAGGATCGGTCCGCAGCTTCACACCGGATTCGATCAGAAATCAGTGCCACCTGATTCTGCCTGATTCCGCAATGCAGAAAGTGCTTCATCGGTACTTGATGGATCCACTTTGCGACAGGATTCCGTCAGCAACAGTGCCAGTTCGGCCAGATCTGCTCGCCACTCGACCGGATGAATCAGCGGTGGTTCCAGTTCTGAGAGTTCACCACAGAGCAGAATCATTTTAAGACAGTGTCGGAACAGTATGCCTTCCTGGCGGATCAGTCTGCGCGTTTTGACGTAGCGATCAAAGTTGCCATCGAACTGCAGCAGGTCGCCGATGCACCAGACACTTGTTTCATCGATGTCATCAACTTCCGGGAACTCTGACTGAAACAGCAGTCGCATGCGTTCTGCGAGGGTCAGCGGGAAAACGCGTCGACGCTCCTGTTCATCGTAATAACCGGTGAGCTGGTTCGGAGTGATCATTCCTCGAGAAAGCAGGAGTGGATTCAGGAACTCTGTCGCCAGAGGACCAGCCGGAAGTTGATCAGAATCCGGGACACGCACATCGCGAGCAACGGAACGCGGCATGGCGAGGACGCTTTCAAGCAGCTGCAGCCGTTCGGCAAAGCTGGCTCGATGAAAATGCTCCAGCAGGAAGGTCCCGTAAAGTGGATGAATGCTGCGGAAGCGACTGATCAGCGGAAGTTGCTCCGTTCCGATCGCCAGCCGCGGTTCCCAGTCTGCTGCCACAGTTCGCTTCTTCAGTCGTGTTCTTCCGGAGCCGGAGGCAGCTGATGAGTTTTCTGCAACGGTGATTCCTCGCGCTTCCTGAATCAGCCGTCCCAGCAGCCCTAACTGTTCAGGCGGAGTGTTTTCGGCAGCGGAATTACCCGGCTGAGACGCGGCAGTGCTGTTCGCATCCGTGTCTGATTCGTCCATGCTGGCTGCTGGTGGGACGCGTACCGAGTCGTCAAACAGCCCGGAGCCGAATTCGTCTTCTGCACTGAACTCCAGATCGTCTGCTGCGGGCATCTCCCGATCCTGCCCGAGGGCAACAGCGTTGAGCCATTTTTCTCGTACGGCACGAACAGAGTGCTCCATGGACTGCAGCAGTTCGAGTGCACCTGCGGTCGCTGTCCGAGTCCCGTAAGTGCACTGGGGCTGATCACCGCTGCGGGAAGCTGAGGGTGGTGGCGGATCGAGAGTCAGATAGCCGCCGGCTTCAAGGGTGAGCAGCTGCAGTCTGAGTCTGCGGATCGCGATGTCCTTCTCGCCCGAATTCAGCAATCGTCGGCGAATGGCATCTTCCACGGATCTGACAGTGCCGGAACGCTGCACCAGCCAGGCCAGCAATCGCCAGGGAATTTCTCCGCGGCTGGCAAGCTTCGCCGCCGGTGCATCGCGGAGACGCAGGAACTGCGATTCCTGCCAGTACTGCACGCCGTCCCTGCGTTTGGGCATTTTTCGCTTCAGGTTCCTGCGAGCTCTGATCAGGTGCGGGTCTTTGGTGTCTTCAGGGATCTGTTCCAGTTTCTTCTGGAATCGCAGAATTCGGACGTCGTCTTCATGAGCGACGGCAAAGACGTAGCCGCGAGTGTCGTATTGTGGTCGTCCGGACCGGCCAAACATCTGCTGGGCGGAACTGGTGTCGATGAGAGTTTTCATTCCGCGTGGTCCCTTCATCAGGGTGGTCATCACAACGGAACGCGCGGGCAGATTGATCCCGGCGGCAAGTGTTTCCGTGCAAACACAGATGCTCAGCAGTTTCTTCTGAAACAGATCCTCGACAATTCTGCGGTAGCGGGGGATCAGTCCGGCATGATGCAGGCCAACACCGCGGAGCAGGAGTTGTTTGAGTTTCCCTCCCGCTCCGGTGCTCCAGTCCATGCGGTCAATCTCGGCGGCAAGTTGCTTCTGCTGACCATCGCCAAGCAGTCTCCGGCCCCGCAGCTGTTCGGCGACATTCCAGCATTCACTGCGATTGAAGCAGAAGACGAGTGCAGGCGTGTAACGCAGTGCCTCATCGCCTTCAGCCATCAGCTCCAGCTGTTCCGGCAGCAGTTGATCTTCAACCCAGCGGAAGTCAAGTGGCACTCGTCGTTCTTCACTCTGCAGCAGCCGCAGATTGCGACCGTGCATCTGTGAGAGCCAGACCACGAATTCCGTGGCGTTTCCGACCGTTGCGCTGATCAGCAGCAGGCGGGCCTGTCCAGGGAGAAGTCCCAGAGTGAGTTCCCAGACGATTCCACGTTCACGGTCATTGAAGCTGTGGAATTCGTCCATAACGACAGCAGAGATCTCGTCACGGGTGTCGTCTTCCGGTGCGAGGAGTCGATTGAGCAGAACTTCGGCGACCACAACAAGGACAGGGGCCTCAGGGTTTTCTCGACGGTTGCCGGTGATCAGGCCGACATGCTGAGCAGAAAAGCCCCAGCGGACGGCTGCCGCCTGCAGTTCGCGGAACTTCTGCTCTGTCAGTGCGATGAGTGGAGTTGTGTAGTACGCTCGACGTCCGGTGATCAAGGCTTCATAGAGAGCCGTTTCGGCAATGACGGTCTTGCCCGAACCGGTCGGTGCACAGACCAGAATTCCGCCTGCGGACTCAAACCAGGCATAAATGGCCTGTTCCTGGAACGGATACGGAGGCCATTCGAGCTGCTCGATGTAACCGAGAGCAATTTCCTCCGGGGTGGGCTGAGCCTGTGACATGAAGGGTCGGGTTCTGTTTGGGAACAAAAATACAGATTCGAATGAGAATAGCAGAAATTTGGCGCGTTGAGAGAAACTGTGACAGCAGGCAGAATGTGGTTTCGGAAATGGGCATTCCAGTCGGTTGAGTTTACTTTTGCGGCAGGCGTGCTAGTGTGTTCACCGGTATAAACCCGGAAAACATTGCGGGATTTCGATCCCCTTGATCTGCCCCCCCCGTGTGACGGCAGATCCGCAGAAACCAGCTGTCAGGAATTGCAGATCTATGTCGACCGCCAGCGTGACTCTGAACGGTAAGGTGTATGAACTCCCGGTGGTACAGGGGGTGGAAAATGACACCGCAATTGACATCACAAAGCTGCTGAGTGAATCTGGTGCCATCACGCTGGATCCCGGCTTCAACAGTACCGGTGCCTGTCAGAGTGCCGTGACATATATCGATGGTGGCAAAGGAATTCTTCGGTATCGAGGGTACCCGATCGAGCAGCTGGCTCAGAAATCAGATTTTGTCGAGACGGCATGGCTGCTGCTTTACGGAGAACTGCCAAATGTGGAACAACTGAAGCAGTTCCGGGAGCAGCTGACTTATCACAGTATGATCCACGAAGACATGAAGAAGTTCTTCGAAGGATTTCCGCCGAGTGCACACCCGATGGCAATTCTGTCGGCGATGGTGTCGTCACTGTCGACCTATTATCCGGGGTCGGAGGATGATCAGTCGGATGCGAATATCGTGCGGCTGCTGGCCAAGGTACGAACGATTGCAGCCTACGCGTTCAAAAAGTCGATCGGGCAGCCAACGATCTATCCCCGCAATGATCTGTCCTACTGTGCGAACTTTCTGCACATGATGTTTGCAGTTCCGGCAGAGGCATACACGGTGAATCCAGTGCTGGTCAGAGCTCTGAACATGCTGTTGATTCTGCATGCGGACCATGAACAGAATTGCTCCACATCCACAGTTCGCATTGTCGCGAGCAGTCGGGCCAACATTTTTGCATCAATCTCGGCAGGCATCAGTGCACTCTGGGGGCCGCTGCATGGCGGTGCCAACCAGGCAGTGCTGGAGATGCTGCAGATGATCCACGATGATGGCGGTGACTATCGCAAGTACGTGGCGATGGCAAAGGACAGGAACAGTGGCTTCCGTCTGATGGGCTTCGGACACCGCGTGTACAAGAATTTTGATCCACGAGCGACGATTCTGCGGAAGATGGCCGGCGAAGTGCTCAACGAACTTGGCGTTGATGACCCGCTGCTGGAAATCGCATCCAATCTTGAAAAGATCGCACTGGAAGACGAATACTTCGTTGAGCGAAAGCTGTACCCGAACGTGGACTTCTACAGCGGCATTCTGTATCGGGCGATGGGAATTCCCACGAATATGTTCACAGTCATGTTTGCTCTCGGCCGCCTCCCGGGCTGGCTGGCTCACTGGCGTGAACAGCAGAGCGATGAAAACAGCAGGATTTATCGTCCTCGCCAGGTTTATACCGGGGCGACCTTACGCGACTACGTGGCGCTTGCTGATCGCTGAAGCAAGCTGGATGATGCAGGGTGCCTGGCGAAAACGCCTCCGGTCTGCGGCGTCGTTGCGGTTCTCATGGAACGGTCCGGGGCAAGGCCGATTGCCGGTGCACTCCGGAAAAATGTTTTTCTGCGTCCACTGTCTGGAAAGCAGTTGCTATGGGTCTGGTTGTGGCGGTGAACGGCGCCGGTGGACGGATGGGGCAACGTGTAGTTGCCCTGACGCTGGCTGATCCTGAGATGACGCTGGGAGCTGCTCTGGAGGCATCCGGAAGCCCGCTGATCGGTCGTGATGCGGGCGAACTTGCCGGTGCCGGTACCTGCGGTGTCGCGATCGCCTCAGAACTGTCCTGTCATGTGGACGTGGTCATCGACTTTTCCACTCCGGCGGGCCTGAAGAGCATTGTGAACTGCTGTGCAGAGCGGAAGATACCGTTGGTTGTGGCGACAACCGGTATCACTGATCAGCTGCGGGCGGAAGTGGACGAAGCGGCTCAGGTGACGCCTGTGGTGATGGCCCCAAGTATGAGTCTGGCCGTCAATCTGGTGATGAAACTGGTGCGTGAAGCCGCGCGGGTACTCAGGAATAATCCCGCAGGCGTGGATGTGGAAGTGATTGAGCGGCACCATCGGTTCAAGGAAGACGCCCCCAGTGGAACTGCGTTGGAGTTCGGGCGGATTGTGGCCGAGGAGATGGGGCAGCAGGATCATGTTCACGGGCGCGAAGGACGCATCGGACAACGTCCCCGCGGCGAGATTGGCTATCATGCGCTCCGGACTGGCGACAACGTTGGTGAGCACACGATCGTGTTCGGGATGATGGGAGAAACGATCGATCTTGCTGTCCGCGGGCATACGCGTGACAGCTATGCTTATGGAGCTCTGGCCGCGGCTCGTTTTGTCGTCTCTCGTCCAGCTGGAATGTACTCCATGGCCGACGTACTCGGGTTTGAGTGAGTTTCCGGAGAGTTGACGGCATGAGTTCTTCTGTTCAGCCCGGAAGTGAACACGGATCTGCGTGCGAGCATTCGTCGGATGAGTGTTGCGGCTCAGATACACGCATTCCGCGGACAGAAAGCAACAGCACTGCAGCTGTTGTCGCAGGAACAGCGTCGCCGGAGGCGCACACACAACTTCCACGACAGGTGCAGGCGCAGGTATGGCGGGCTGTTGCCGGCGCAGAGGAACGTGAGCGTAGTGTTCGCTTCCCGGCACCGCCGGAGAAGATTCATCGACGCTGGGATCGCCTTGTCAGACTGCTGGGAATGGACGGGGTCAGGCGGGTGCAGTCGACGCACGTAGCCGTGTTCGGGCTTGGTGGAGTCGGGAGTTACCTTGTTGAGGCACTGGCGCGATCGGCTGTCGGCCGACTCACACTGGTTGACTTTGACGATGTCTGTGTGACGAATCTGAATCGGCAACTGCAGGCGTTTCCGGATACAGTCGGGCGATCCAAGGCAATGCTGCTGGCGGAGCGGGTGCGAGCGATCAATCCCGAGGCGTATGTTGACCCGGTGCAGGCATTCTTCGAGGTGGCGACTGCCGATGCGCTGCTGACACCGCGGCCAGATATTGTTGTGGACGCGATCGACAATGTGACATCGAAGGTGTATCTGCTGCAAAAGTGTGTGCAAGCCGGAATTCCCGTGATCAGTGTGACAGGGGCTGGTGCTCGACTGGATCCGTCGCGAATTCGCATCGACGACCTGACTCGGACGCGTGTCGATCCACTGGCTCGCGTTCTGCGGAAGGAGTTGTCTCGGCGCGGGATCGGAGCCGACGGGGAAGCAGGCATCCCGGTTGTTTACTCAGACGAAGAGGTTCTGCAGCCGGAGGTTCCGGACTGGGACGTGGAGAGTGGGTTTCAGTGCATCTGTCCTCATCGAGAGGATTCACCGCATGCCTGTGAGAAGCGGCGGACGATCTACGGGACAGCGACCTTCATGACAGCAGCCTTTGGAATGTTGGCTGCGAGCTGGGTGGTGCGGCAGGCCAGCGGTCGACAGTAGAAGCGGGGGCTATGCCAGCTCGGTTTACTCGAAGTGCGCAGCAAAACGACTCGGAAGAAGCTCCCGAGTCGCAGCGTGTATTCAGACTGACAGAGAATTGTCAGTAGTCCTGCTGAACTTCCTGGGCTCCGGCAGCCTGCTGGCGAGAGGCTTCCACCTGATTTGTCAGCGGGAATTCCGGACCGGCCGGGTAGTACTGAACATCGTCCGACAGATAGTCCGGAGACGGCATGGTCTGTCCGCCGATGGTCGTCTGGCATCCGGTGAGTGCGGCACTGCAGATCAGAGCCACTGTCAGCGTCAGAAAAATACCGGGGCGTGAGGAATCAGTCTTCACGTTGTCACACCTTGTTGTGCGGGGTCCAGTTACTGCGGTGCTGCTGATGGGATTTCAGCGAGGCACCTTCATACCTGTGTATCATCGTCCGGAGCGGCCGGACAATTTTGCAGAATCTGAGTAATCGTTACATTTGATACCTCCTGCGACCTCCAGTGGTCAGTCGATCGGCAGATGCTGCCGGTATACCGGGACGAGCAGGGAGCTGCGAGCGGTGATGTTCGCCCGAGATTCCAGGTACTGATATGCTGTTGCACTGGCAGACTCAGAACATCACTCTGCGTCTGCGTTGCCGCCCTTGTTTTGGATCTGCCGGGAAGAAAACCATGAAGATTGCGGGAGTTCAGACAGATGTCGCTTTTCGGGAACCGGAAACGAATCTGGGAACGCTGGAGCAGGTTCTGCGAGCGGAGACAGCTCGTGGGACGCAGCTGACGATTTTTCCAGAGTGCTTTGTCACCGGGTACTGCTTCGATTCGCTCGAGGAGGCGCTGGAATACGGGCAGTCAATTCCCGGCCCGACAACGGAGCGAGTGGCCGCATTATGTCGCGAACTGCAGACCGCATGTATTTTCGGAATGCTGGAACGAGATGGAGATCAGCTCTACAACGTGGCTGTGCTGGTCGGTCCCGACGGCCTGGTGGGCAGCTATCGCAAAGTTCATCTGCCGTGGCTGGGTGTCGATCGCTTCACCACCGCCGGAGAGAGGCCATTTGAGGTATTTGAGGTTTGCGGTGTCCGCATCGGTATGCTGATCTGTTATGACGGAGGTTTTCCCGAAGCTTCCAGGGTCCTTGCCCTGGAGGGAGCAGACCTGATTGTACTGCCAACCAACTGGCCTCCGGGAGGACGTCAGATGGCCGAGTACGCGACTAATTCTCGGGCGATGGAAAACGGAGTGTTCTTCGCCGCTGTCAACCGCGTGGGGACGGAGAATGGTTTCCCCTTTATTGGTCTGAGCCGCATCTGCCATCCCTCCGGGACCACGCTTGACGGGATCGATACCGATGAGCCGGGAATCATCCGTGCGGAAATTGTGGTGGAGGAAGCGCGAAGGAAACGAGCGGTCCGCGTGCCCGGTCTGCACGTTATCGATCGTCTGGCAGACCGTCGTCCCGCGCTATATGGGCGAATTACAGATGCGCATGGTTTGCTGCGTCCCGGACGTGATGAACCGCTTGAGTGATCACAGACGCCGGAGTCCGGGTTGCTGCTGGTTCTGAAGAATTCTTCAGGCGGTCAGGAACCGGACTGCGGTTGAGAACCGGACTGCGGTGGCAGGTGTTCAACAGCAGGTTGCAGGCCGTGGTCATGCAATGAGCTGTTCGAGTGTTTCCTGGCCCTTGCGATTGCAGAAGTCTCCGAACGATTCCTCAGCTGCCGATTCACTTTTCCAGGCCTGCAGCAAAGGTGTCAGCAAGCTGACGATTTCGTCTGCCGGGACCATGTCGCGGAATGTGAAGCCGAGGCGAGTTCCTTCGGGGTTTCCACCGAGGAACATCGTGTACTTGCCAACCGCGCGTCCGACGAGTCCGATATCCGGCGTATACGGCCGCGCGCATCCGTTGGGGCAGCCGGTCATATGGATGGCCAGTTTTGTATTCTGCAGACCCAGTCTTGCCAGTTCCACATCCAGCTCATCAATGATCCCGGGCAGAGCACGTTCGGCTTCTGTGATGGAGAGTCCACAGGTGGGAAATGCCGGACAGGCAATGGAATACCTGCGGGCAAGCGACAGATTCTCTGCAGCCTGGATTCCATACTCCTGCATCATCGAGTCCAGTTCTGGACGATCAGACGGATCGATGTCACAAAGAATGATGCTCTGCAAAGCAGTGAGCCGGAGTTCCGGACGGAATCGCTGCAGGATGGCTCTCAGGCCTGATTTCAGACGCAGACTACCGTCGTCCTTGATGCGACCGTTTTCCACGTTGATGCCCAGAAACAGCTTTCCATCACCCTGCTCATGCCAGCCCATATGATCATCCACACCGGTCACATCTGCCGGGTGTGGATCTGCAAGTGTACGACCAAGGTACTCCTCAACCTTTGCCCGGAACTTTGGCATGCCCCAGTCGAAGATCAGATACTTGAGGCGGGCACGCTTGCGATCAGCACGGTTACCAAAGTCACGCTGTACGGCGACGACCGCTTCACAGACTTCAAGCAGCTGATCTGAAGGCACGTAAGCCAGCTTCTGGCCAACTGCGGGGAATGTTTTTTCGGCAGATGGCGTACGTCCCATACCGCCGCCAGCAAGCAGATTGAATCCGATGATGCGGCCTTCTTCTACAATCGCCAGCAGGCCCAGATCCTGGGTATAGACGTCTACGCAGTTGTCCTCCGGCAGTGCCACAGCCATCTTGAATTTTCTGGGCAGATAATGGGTCCCGTAAATGGGCTCTTCGACGGGCGTGAATTCAGCTGCGGATGTCTTGTTGCCGTCTTCGTCACTGAGCCAGATATCGAAGTAGGCTGTGGTCTTCGGGCGGAAGTGAATGGCAAGCTGCTGGGCAACCTGCTGAATCTGTTCGTGAACCGGATTGTTTCTGAAAGGAGCGGGGCAGGCCATCACATTTCGGTTGACGTCGCCGCATGCGGCAAAGGTTGTCATTTTGATGCGATTGATTTCGCGGATGGACTGTCTCAGATTGCTTTTCAGCACGCCATGAAGCTGCAGTCCCTGGCGGCTGGTGATCCGCAGCGTTCCGTTGGCCAGTTGCTCGCAAAGGTCCAGTTCCGCCAGCATCTGATCTGTAGTCAGACGTCCTCCGGGAATACTTGTACGGACCATACAGCTGTACTGCTTCCCGATCGGGCGTCCGTCAGCGTCCTTCGCCTTGCGGAGGTCTCTGTCGTCCTGCATGTATGAGCCGTGGTGCTTGAGCAGTCCGCCGGCATCGTCGGAGAACTCAGGGTTGTCATTCAGCAGTTCTTCGGCAAGCGTGCCGCGCAGCTGCCGCGATGCTTCCTTGACCAGTTCCATCTTGCTGAGTTCACGCTCTTCTGACATGCGATCAAATTCTTGTTGTTCTGGTGATGCTGATGTGTCTCGGCACCATTGAAGTGGTGGCCGGTTGATACGGTGGACAGTTGCCGGGCGGTTCTGGTGCGATTCTGCCGCGGCGCATCAGGGAAAAGATGCGCCTGGTACTGCACCGCCGGTGAATGTTTCAGCGAGAGTATACGAGGACGCCGAGTGGGTGGAAAGCTGCAGTCATACTACGGTCGCAGAATGCCATCAATGTGAACGAGCTGCACTATTCGGACACGGCTGACGCAGGCTTACTCCGGAAAACCATCCGGCAGAGAAAGCGACCAGACCTCGCTGCTGAGCGGCTGGGCGTGGCCGGCGGCCACCCAGAGCTTATCCTGAAATACAAACACACTATGTTCGTGGCGTTCCTTCCAGACAGTGCTGCTGCGGAGCTGCTTCCATTCCCTGCCATCTCGCGAGTACCAGACGTCACCATGATTGACGGATGGTGAGCCGGACCAGCCTCCGACGACCCACAGGTGTCCTCGCCAGGAGACTGCAGAGAACCAGAGTCGAGGGGGCCATGGGGCAGCAGCGGTTTCCTGACGCCAGATTCTGCCGTCTGCTGAACTCCAGACATCATTCAACGCAAAGTGTTCGGGCACGTAATTGCCGCCGCCGAGCACCCAGAGTCGATCGTCATGTTCGACCAGCTGATGATAGGCGCGGGGAGACCAGTCGGAACGCTCTGTTTCGCGGGTCCATGCATTACCGTCAGCAGACGACCAGACATCGTTCCGCAAACTGGACTCGTCACCGAAGTAGTAGTTCTCAGTACCGCCTGCGACCCACATGCGGTTTCTGAACACGGCTGCTCCTGCAGCAAGACGCGGACTCCAGCGATTCCCTGATGCCTGGTGCTGTTCCCACTGCTTTCCGTCGGTGGAACTCCAGACCTGATTCGTGGCGGAGTGACCGTCCAGACGCCCGTTGTACCAGCCACCCATCAGCCACATACGGTCCTGGAATGCGACTGTCATCGGCAGATCACTGTGAAGCCACGGAGCCGACGGAGTGGCCTGCTCCCAGGTGCGTCCGTCTGCTGACGACCAGACATCACGCGGTGGAGCGGAATATGAGTCGAACCAGCCGCCGAAAATCCACATGCGATTGCGAAAGACAAGTTCTCCGGAGGAATCGCGTGGCTGCCAGCCGGCATCGCTGGTGACCAGCTTCCATTCAGCCGCCGGCTGGAATTCGTCGCTGCAGCTCGGAGCGGCCGACAGCATCTGAGCCTGCAACCGGCTGGAGATGAGCAGATACGAAATGAACAGTACAGACCTGCAGCAGATGGCTGCTGTTGCCGGCCGACTGGAGCAATCAGGTAGAGCGATCATCGGAGCACTTTCCGCTGCTGAGGGTTGCGCCTGCGGTTATCCTGCCGAATTCAATGGCTGCCAGTCAGGGCGCTGGTGACTCAGGCAGGGGATCTGATTCGCTGCTGCCGGGAGGACGCGGGTTCTGTCGTGATGGCGGGAGCAGGTAGTGATAGCCGGTGTTCGGATTTGTTCTGTCGTAAGCGAAGGCTTCACGGTTGTGCAGGAAGTGACGCAGGTAAGCGACCGGGATCGCAAAGCCAAGTCCTTCACCAAACTCCAGCTTCATATTGATGACACCGGTGACCTGTCCGCGATCGTTGAACAGCGGACCACCGCTGTTGCCCGGATTGATCTGCGTTGTCGTCTGGATGTAAACGATACCGTTCATGTTGCGGTTGCGAGTACTGATGATACCTTCCGAGACAGAACGCTCGAGTCCGAGGGGGCTGCCGATTGCGAAGACAGCATCGCCTTCGCGCTGAGCATTTTCATCAGCGAGCGTGACCGGCTGAAACGCCAGATCTTCCTGAGGGGGGATTTCGAGCAGTGCCAGGTCGAACCACGGATTCAGGGCAAGAATCCGGACGTCACGAATCTGTCTTCGTTCAAATTCGCCCGCATCGCCCCGATGAAAAATGGTGACCGCAACTCGAGTCTGTGTTTCGACCACGTGGTAGTTTGTGACACAGTAACCGCGGTCATTGATGATGAATCCGGAACCGAGTCCATCTGGTGTCTGGATCAGGACCACCCCCTCGCCGAATTCCCTGACAAGTTCCTTTACGGTTCTGACCGGCAGGTCGCCCGTGAGAAACAGTGCTTCGCTGTCGCTTTTTGTCTCAGTAACCGGCGCCGTTTCCTGTCGCTCTTCGATCTGATCGACCGGGATGCGAATAATGTCAACTCCCACATCAAGATAAATGCGGTCGGGCTGCACTTTGAGTACATCGCCTTCCAGCCGCTGCCCGGATTTGAGCACAATGACATCCGCAGGAAGTGCAGATGAACTCAGAATTATGACCGCAATGGACAGCGTTGAAAAAAACATTGCGGCCGAAGCTGTGCGGTACATTGCTGAGCGCCGTTCCATGTCAGAGTGCTGCTGAAAGAATTGTTGTCAGGAAATCAGCTGGTGAATCACTTCACCGGCGACATCGGTCAGCCGGAATCGTCTGCCGTTATAGCGGTATGTCAGCTGTTCATGATTGAGTCCCAGAAGATGCAGAATCGTGGCATGCAGATCATTCAGATGCACACGATCCTCCACCGATTTATAACCGATTTCGTCCGAATTTCCCCATGTCATGCCTCCGCGAACCCCGCCGCCGGCAAGCCACGCCACAAGGTGATGAGGGTTGTGATCACGACCTGGTTTGCTGCCGGTCTGAGCAATCGGAAGTCGGCCGAATTCTCCACACCAGACCACCAGCGTATCGTCCAGCAACCCGCTTTCAGCAAGATCGGACAACAGCCCGGCAACAGGCTGGTCAGTTTCTCCGGCGAACTGTCGATGATTGCCTTCAATATCGCTGTGTCCATCCCAGGATCGCTGATTCTCCATCCCGCCGGAATAGATCTGTACAAATCGTACGCCCCGTTCAACCAGTCTTCTGGCGGTCAGGCACTGCCTGGCAAAATGATCACAGCGTTCATCGCCGATTCCATAAAGTTGCTGAATGTGCTGTGGCTCCCGGCTGAGATCAAGTGCTTCCGGGGCAGATGACTGCATTCTCCATGCCAGCTCAAAACTTTCTATTCGTGCCGCAAGCTCGCTGTCCTGAGCATGCTGCTGCTGATGCAGAGTATTGAGCCGTCGCAGCAGATCAAGGTTGTTGCGCTGCGATTCTGCTGTCTGGTCCTGTGGACGCTGCAGGTTAGAAACAGGTGGTCCTTCGGGTTTGAGCCACGTTCCCTGAAACACACCGGGCAGAAATCCTGCACTCCAGTTTGCCGCATGTCCCTTGGGCAGCCCACGTCCCTTCGGATCGCTCATTACGACAAATGCCGGGAGGTTCGCCGATTCACTCCCGAGCCCGTAAGTAACCCATGACCCGACGCAGGGAAAGCCCATGCGTGGCATGCCGGTATTCATGGCAAACAATGCCGGGGAATGATTGTTTGACTCTGTGTAGCCGCTGCGAATCACAGCCAGCTTGTCCGCATGCCTGCCAAGGTGGGGAAAGATCTCCGGTACCATCAGACCGCACTCACCCTGCGGTGCGAACTGGAAGGGAGACTGCATCAGGTTGCCGACTGCATTCCGAAAAAAA
>JALQUR010000266.1 GCA_023260695.1 Planctomycetaceae bacterium | reverse complement strand
GAAATCGTGGCTTCTGAAAAAGAAAACAACCCGACGGACAATGCTGATTCAGTTCGCAGGGAACTTGCGAAGACGGCGGATCGCCAGCTTCGTCGCGGGCGACTGAACCAGCTTTCGGATCGACTGACGGGAGGCCCGCAGCGACCGGGGGAACAAAAGGTCGGTCGCTCTCCTGTTGTGTTCCTGCTGTCCACCGTCACCGTATTCGGATTTCTGCTGGCAGCGATCTTCTGGTATATCAACCAGAAGAACAGTGAAGATCGGCTGCTGAAGGAAGCAGTGTCATTGCTGGATCAGCAGAAGTACCTCGAAGCCGAGGCACGTTTCAGTCAGTTCCTGCTGAACTATCCCAAAACTGACTCCAGCCCGACTGCGAGAATCGGGCTGCATCGGTCTCTTGTCGAGAAATACATTCAGACGAATACTCCCGATGTTGTGCGCGGCATGGAGGAATTGCGACGGTTGATCGGTGAGTGTGCCGATCTCCCGGGCTACAACGAACTTGGAGAAAGGCTCAAAGGCTACGCTGATCGACTGGCTTACGCCGGGGCAATTGTCGGCGAACTGGCTCCTTCGCGAGAAGCGCTGGAGGTCAGTAAGGATGCCACGGAATTGCTGCGAAAGTTTTCAGGTGAAGCGGGCATTCCTGAGAGTCGCGAGATCTTTCTGCGGGACCGTCAGAGAATTGCTGAGCAGGCGATTGCCCGGATGGAGTCCCTGGCTGAGACAAACGAACGGGTCGACGCTTTCCTCGCGGCTGGACGTACTCTTGATGCAATCCTCGAACGCGAAAAGTTGCTGACGAATCATCCGGTGCTGAGCGACGATGCCGATGTCGCCGGTCTGCTCACGCGAATACTCGAGGCAGAAAAAACGCTGGTTGTTTCCGCTGAACCTGCAGCTGAACAGAATGCAGCACTCGCTCTGCCACCTCCTGCCGTTGTGCCGTCGCTGAGGACTCAGGTTGCCGCAGATCTGACTTCGCAGCAGCGTTTTCTGGTCACCTACGGGCTTGACAGTCTCAGTTCTGTTGATGCGGATACCGGGAGTCCACGCTGGCGTACGGTTGTTGGCGCCGGCGCTCCGTTTTCTCCCGTTGCTGTTCGCGGTTCGCGTGACGGCTGGCTGATGTACAGCTCCACCGCACAGGAATTGTGGTTGCTTGCAGACGATACCGGAGAGGTTCTGTGGCGTCGGAGTATTGCCGGACGCCCTGTTGCCGCTCCGGTAGTGGTTGCTGAAAGTACCTATGTCATCAACGACAGCAATGAGCTGTGGCAGATCAATACGGTTTCCGGACAGGCAACCCGCAAGCTGACATTCTCGCAGCCTGTGACGGGTCCACCGGCGGTGTCATCAGGAAATGACTACCTCATCGTCGCGGGAGACCAGACGCTGGTGTATACGATCGGGCTGAATCCCTTCGAGTGTCGTGCTGTGTCACACATTCCGCACGGTCCGGACAGCGTACGGACCGGTGTGATTGCCGCGGGAAGATATTTCCTGTTCTGCGACAACCATCAGTCAGAACAGGCTCGAATTCGTACCCTCGAGATAGCGGAGGATGGCAAACTCACAGTTGTGGCGGAAGACTACGTGGATGGTCAGGTGGAAGATCCCCTGCTGCTCCGTGGCTACGAATTGTATGTCCCATCTTCACCTCAGCGGGTGACGGCATTTCGAGTTGGTGACGAGCCTGGTGAGTCGCCGCTTTCGGTGGTGGGAGCAAATCAGCTGGAAGAGGGAGAGCTGACTCGCATGCATCTGCTTGCCGGACCAGGTGGTCAGTTATGGATGGCTGGTCGAGATCTCAGACGATTTCGAAGTCGAGCAAACAGTGTGGAGCTGGATTCTGCGGTGACGGCGGAGGGGATTCATACGCAGCCAATTCAGCTGCTTGAAGAATCGGTGTTTGTGACATCCCGCACGTCAAGGTCTGCATCATCGTTCTTCACTCGGGTGGAACGCGACCAGATGGCCGGGACCTGGAGAACACTGCTGGCAACACGAGTGGTTGCACTGACGGAAGCTGTTGGGGGAGATGCCCTCCTGGCGGTTGCTGATTACGGCGAAGTCTACCGGATACCGCTGTCACAGCTGGGAACTCAGTCTTTTGTGCTTGATACCATCAGTCGTTTTCGACTGCCGGATAAACTTAGTTCAGCGATTCGTGGAGCTGTTCTGGCAGATGGTCGTCCTGCAGCCTACGCCGGGCTGCCGGAGCCGGCGATGTGGACCTTTTCAACATCCGGACAACTGGAACAACGCTGGCCGCTGCCGGGGGTTCCTGATCTGCCGCCAGCAATTCTTGACGAGGGGGCGGTGTTTTCGATTGCCGGGCGACTTCATCTGACAGGCCTGACTGGTGGCCGCAAGGCGGAAGATTACCTCTCGGCACAGAACGGAGATAACCAGAAACCATGGAAGTCGCTGGTAGCGCTTTCCGGGACGCAGGTACTGGGAGTCAATGCCGACAACGAACTGGTGCGGGTAGAATATCGTTCTTCACCTTCACCATCGCTCGCGGAAATCAGCACTCGCGCATTTCAGTACCAGCTGGAGCAGCCGCTGGCCGCAGCTGAGGGATTTGTTGCAGCGGCCACTGCTGATGGAAAGCTGATTCTGTTGCAGGCTTCCAGTCTGCAGCAACTGGCGATTCAGGAGCTTGGCGGGGTTGCCTCCGGACCCCCGCGGATCTCCGGTGGACTCGTATTTGTCGATGTGGCTGGACGCTCCAGCCGTATTTTTCAGCTGGATTCCGCGCTGACACCGGTGGGAGAAGTTCCACTGGACGGATTCAGTTCCATCGGAGTTCCGCTGAAGACAGAGACGGGTTATCTGTTTGCGAGACAGGACGGGAGCCTGTTTCTGATTGGTCAGGACGGTGTGCCTGACGCCAACGTACTGCGTCTGGGACAGCAGCTGCAGGCTGGTTTTGTCCGCATCGGAGATCACAACGTGGTCACCGGACTGGACGGCAGTCTTTACTCCATTAATTCCAGTCTTCAGCCATGAATTCACGTCGAATGATGACACATCAGGTATCGCCGATCCGGACGGGTCGCTGCCGGCAATTGATGATCTCAGCGATGTTGTTGTGCAGCATGCTGAGTATTGCTCAGCCTCTGCATGCCGACGAGAACGTATCGTCGGGTGAGTTGCCCCGTCTGACTGAGATGAAGCTGCCGACGGCAGATGAGCTCCTGCGAGCTGATGCAGAAGACAAGGAGTTCGACTGGGTTGTCCTGGATGCAGCAACGGAAGATCAGCGTCAGGTAGTGGTGGTCACACCATTGTTCCCCAGACCGAATATTCTGGAGAAACAGGCGGAAGAATATAAGAAGGTTGAAGGATCTCGGCCACGAGATGCGAAGGAGCGGGAGGCCCGCAGCAATCGTCTGCGAAGTCTGCAGAAGCTCATGTTCACGATTCCTGGAGATCTGACGGAATATGCTGTTCCTGTGGAACGGGTGAGCGAAGTGATTTTCTTCGAAGACCTGATGCTGCAGGTTGTGGATCAGCTGCTTCAGGAAGGAGATTTTCGTACAGCCTGGGAATTACTCCTGCGGGTGGAAACAGAGATTCCGCAGTGGGAGAAGTCAATTCCTCGATTCGAGCGCCTGCTGCTCACCGAAGCTGCCGACCTTGCCACCCGTGGTGAGCCCTGGGCGGCGCTGGCGCGTCTGGATGAGGTGTACGAACGCAATCCGAAGAGCGAAGAGCTGGTGGCTCAGATCACCCGGATCGTCGGGCCGATGATCGATACAGCGGTGACGACAGAGGATTTCGGCAAGGCTCAGTTGCTCATCGGCCGAGTTCGCGATCGTCTGCCTGAGCATCCGCTGGTCCTGCAGAAGACGCAGGAACTGAGTTCCAGAAGTCTGGCGCTGATTGCTCAGGCTGACCAGGAATCTGCTGCGGGCCGCCTGCCGCGGGCTGCGGAGCTGGCGGTGGAAGCGGAGCGAATCTGGCCAACAAGCGGCAACAGTCGGGCTAGTTTTACGCAGCATTTTTCACGGCATCAGGTGCTGCGTGTGGGGCTGTGTCAGTTCGAAAAGCCCGGGATCTTTCCGGCTCCGCAGGAATACGAGGAGCGTCATCGTGAGTTGACTGAGGTGTCACTGTTTGAGCCATTTTCCTCTGACGAGCTGACATATTTCCGTTCCAGCTTTTTTGAGATCTGGGATCCGACCGATCTGGGCCGGCAGGTGTTGTTTACTTTGCGACGTACGCGACCGTCCTGGCAGTCTCAGCCAGTTCTGACTGCAAACTCCATTGCGGAAGCAATTTCGCTCCGGCTGGATCCGCAAAGCCCCTTGTTCGACTCACGGCTTTCATCGTTTGTGGAGGAAATCTCAGTTCGTTCACCTCAGGAGCTGAGGATTAAGTTTTCGCGTGTTCCGCTCAGCGTTGAGTCATTGCTGCGATTTCCGATTGTCACGGAAGTGCAGAATACATCTGCTGCTGACGGTGCTGATGCAGCAGCGGGTGAACTGAGTCTGCTGTCAACGAGATTCGAGCGGTCGGATGAGGATCAGCAGTCGATTTCCTGGCTGCGTACGATTCCGGAGCCGGGTGGTATGAGTGCCGGCAGGTATCACATCGCGGAAATTCAGGAACGTTCCTTTGCAGATCGCTCCGACATGATCCAGGCGTTTGTGCGCGGAGAGCTGGACTATCTGCCACATCTGTTGCCCCAGGAAGTGGATGCCTTCAAGGCTTCGGATTTTGCGGTGCACCAGTATGCGATCCCGTTAACGCATGCGATTGCGTTCAATCCGTTGTCGGACCGCATTACCAATGCACAGATGCGGCGAGCATTGTCATTTGCAATCAATCGTGAAGGGATCCTGCGATCGACTGTGCTGCAGAGCAACGAAATGAAATACGGCCGCACCACCAGTGCCGCATGGAGCCAGGACAGTTATGCGACGCTGCCTACAGAATCAGCCCCGAAATACAATCTGCGACTTGCTTATGCGCTGCGATTTGCCGCAGAGCGGCAGTTGCAGATCAAGGAACTGATGCGGCTGACCGAGGAGGCTCGCGAAAATGCCCGGAAGGAGCGAATCAACTTTGATTCTGAGCAGTTCCGCAGAGATACAAAAGTGGACTACATCAAGCTGCCACGGCTGCGGTTTGTCGTTGAACCTGACCCCATTGCTCAGGCTGCTGCAGAACGGATTGTGACATACTGGGAGAAGATCGGTTTTGAGATCGATCTGATCGCCGGGGATCGTGAAGGAACACCGCTGGAGGATGATCAGTGGGACATGTGTTATCGGCGGTTGAGAATGGAAGAGCCATTGCTGGAACTGTGGTCCCTGATTGCCAATGACCCGAACTTCGATGTGGCTCGTCTGGCACCATTTCCTGACTGGATGCGACAGGAACTGATCGGTCTGGATTATGCCTCCAGCTTTGTGG
>JALQUR010000247.1 GCA_023260695.1 Planctomycetaceae bacterium | reverse complement strand
AGCCGCACGACCAGACCAGTCGGCTGCCAGTTGTCCTGCGGAAGCTGCTCGACTGCCGTATACTCCCCCTGCACAACCTTTGCATAATCCTGAATCCACGCGATGATCGACTTATACGACTGATCATCAGGGTGCATCTTGAGCCCACCCATGTGCACCGTCGTATCTCCGTCAGCCGGAATCATCAGCCTGCCTGCTGCGTCCTTCTCCGGAATCTTCGCGAGCGGTTTCCGGACCAGCAGACTCTGCGTTGCATCGGTCAGATTGAGCATCGGCAGATGTCCCTCAGGCACATTCGCACTTCGTTCAATCAGATACTGCAGCGTTTCTTCAGGTGTCTTCCTGAAAATCTGCAGACGGCCGTAAAGCTCCTCGCTCAATTCCTCCCGGAATTTGCTCTGCGTCTTGAGCGCAGCCTGATGACGTGGATTCTCTGCATCGATCTCATGCGGGGTGTGACAGGGAAAACAACGCATCCGCTGCGACCACACATTGCGCACGAATGAATCCACCACCCGACTCTTGCGCGCATGCCGGATCACTGCATCAGACACCGCCGGCCCGGCCAGTTTCTCCGGATCCAGTCGCGGCAGTTCCCGCAGCTGCGGATCTGCACAACAGGCAACAATCCACGCTTCAAAGGCCGCCAGTTCGGCCATCCGCATCCTCTCATGGATCAACCGAGCTCCCGCGTCCGGGTCACGGTCCCCCATGCGAATCAGCTTCAGAATGCCGGAATCACCCGGAGCAGCAAGGTCGATCAGTCCCTGATCCCGCAGGGAAACAAATGTCTGCTCACTCGATGGCAGGATGTAATTCTTCAGATCCACTGATGACAGATGACACTGCACACAGCTGCTCGGCTGCTCCGATTGAAAAATCGGCAGAATTCTCTGATTAAACACCTCCAGCGGAGATGCACTTCCGTCTTCTGCCAGCCCGCTGCGGACCGTCAGACTCATCAGCAACACTGCAACGATGGATCGACTTGCCAGCTTCATGTTCCTGCCCTCGCTTGCCACCGCACGATCAGCAACGTCCAACCACATTGTGGACGCACACGATCTGCAATCGTGCTCCGCCGCCGGAATACTCTAATCACAACAGGGCACGGATTGAATCGCGACCGCGACCGGCACAGCAACAACACTGCGAACTTCACCACCAGCGTTCAACACCGCCACCAGCAACGCCCTCAGTCACGCCCGTCCACACACACGCACCCGCGCCAACCTCTGCGCTGCAACCGTAACCGGAGCGAAAGTCTGCGGCTCACCTTGCCACTCACACTGCAGCGACATTGAACCTGCTCCGGCCGCACTGCATAATCACGGTCATGGCGATCGCAGAACCGCCATCACAACGGCTGAATGTCCAACGTCTTTGCGGAACCCGGATCATGCTGCCGCTGCAACTCCTTCCTTCCTCAGCTGAACAACCTCCGTGCGGCATGCGCACGCATCGCCCTTGTCCCGGCACGTATGGCCCTGACGCCGGCCTGCTGCGCCCTGCCCCCGGCGTGCTGCGGCCTGACGCGGGTCGATCTCGTCGCCCCCTGCTCTCCCTCATGATTGCATTCTGCACTTTCGCTGCGTTCATGCAGTCATCGCTCGGAGCTGATCCTCCCACGTGGAACAGAGACGTCCTGCCCATCCTTGCCGAACACTGTTTCCCCTGCCACGGCTCTGACCCGAATGCACGGCAGGCAGAACTCAGGCTCGACCTCGACACCGCAGCCCGGCAGCCGGCAGCCTCCGGGAATCAGGCCATCCTCCCGGGTCAACCACACCAAAGCGAACTGATCCGACGCATCACCACCGCCGATCCCGACTCACGGATGCCTCCGCCTGAGACGCAGCGATCCCTCGCTGAGTCGCAGGTCGAAGTGCTGCGGGCCTGGATCGCCGATGGAGCAGAATATCAGACGCACTGGTCGCTGATTCCTCCCCGCAGACCATCGCTGCCCGCTGACCCCACGCTCTCGCCGATCGACTATCTCGTTACAAATCGGCTGCAGAACGCCGGCTTCAGTCCCGCCCCGTCGGCAGACCCGGCAACACTCATTCGTCGCGTCACGCTTGACCTCACCGGCCTGCCCCCGAACCCGGAACAACTCGCCAGCGTCGGCAACAACCCCGATCCGACTGCCTACGCCAACTACGTGGATCAGCTGCTGAACTCTCCCCATTTCGGCGAACACTGGGCACGCTGGTGGCTGGACCTGGCACACTATGGCGACAGTGATGGCTATCTGCAGGACTTTCTCCGCCCGGTCGCCTGGCGGTATCGGGAATGGGTCGTCGATTCACTCAACAACAACAAACCCTTTGATCAGTTCGTCATTGAACAGCTTGCCGGAGATCTGCTCCCTGCTGCTGCAACGGATCAGATCATGGGCACCGGCTTTCTGCGAAATACTCTGAGCAACCGCGAAGGTGGCGCAGACCTCGAAGAATTCCGCGTCAAACAGGTGCTCGATCGCACCAGCACTGTCGCCACCACTTTCCTCGCACTCACCATTGGCTGCGCTCAGTGCCACGACCACAAATACGACGCCATCACCCAGAGAGAATTCTATCAGCTGTACGCCTTCTTCAATTCGGCAGATGAAGCCAATATCGACGCCCCGCTGCCGGCAGAAATCGCCGCCTGGCAGCAGGCACTACCAGCCTACAACAAACGCCGCGACGAACTGATCGCTCCACTCGCATCCCGGTTGCAGGAACTTCAGCAGCAGTGGGAACAAAAAATCCTCTACACCGAAGCACACCCCGGGCAGGACTTCGCGTGGGATCGCACGCTCGAACTGCTGGGACTGCAATGGGGCCAGAATCTCGGTGAAGGACAGCTCGAAGGCCTGGCCATCATCAAAACTGCTCCGACACACCGCACCATCAGCCAGCAACAACGACTGCAGGACTACTTCCTGCGATCTGCTCGCAACGAATTCGAACCCGCTTTGCAGAAACTCGATGTCGGCAAACTGATCAACGCACTGGATGCACTGGCTCAGGAACTGCCGCCGGTGACGCGGGCCCCGGCGATGATGGTCTCACCCGCTGAACGCACCACACACATCTTCGTTCGTGGGGAATACCTCCGCCCGGGCGACGTCGTTGCAGCGAATACGCCGGCGCTGCTGCCACCACTCCACTCCGACGGTCCGCCCACACGCCTTGACCTCGCCCGCTGGCTGGTGTCCCCCGATCACCCCCTCACCGCACGCGTCGCCGTCAATCGCGTCTGGCAACAGCTCTTCGGGCAGGGGCTGGTGACAACATCCGACAACTTCGGAGTCCGTGGCGATCTGCCCTCGCATCCGGAACTGCTCGACTGGCTCGCCAGCGAACTCATGCAGCACAACTGGAATCTCAAATCACTGATCCGAACAATCGTGCTTTCCCGCACTTACCAGCAGTCATCCAATGCTCGTCCGGAACTGCAGGAATCGGATCCCGCCAATCGACTCCTGGGCCGTCAGCAACGCCTGCGACTCTCCGCAGAAGCCATCCGGGACTCAGCCCTGGCTGTCAGCGGATTGCTGAACCCGACCATCGGTGGCCCGAGCGTAAAACCACCGCAGCCCGACAGCGTTTCCCGCGAAGCTTACGCCAACAAATGGGTCGCCAGCACCGGCCCCGATCGCTATCGCCGCGGCATCTACACCTTCCTGCAGCGCACGACACCCTTCGCCCAGTTCGTGACCTTCGACCTGCCCGATAACAGCCACAGCTGCACGCGTCGAGAACGCTCCAATACACCACTGCAGGCCCTCACGCTGCTGAATGACCCCGTATTTCTGGAAGCCGCCGTGGCACTCGCAGAACGTGTCATCAAAGACGCTCCGGCAGATGATTCCGCAAGAATCGGCGTCCTGTTTCAGCTGACTCTCGCCCGCAACCCAGCCCCGCAGGAACAGGCACGCCTGCTGCAATTCCTGAATCAACAACAGCAGATCTTTACCGCTGACCCGACTTCCGCAGCACTGCTGGCGCCCACAGATTCGTCACCAGACACCGCAGCATGGACTGCCCTCGCCAGTATCATGCTCAACCTCGACGAATTCCTGAATCGGCCATAGCCATCTCACGCTGCACCACTCACCCTTAACTCTTCACCCTTAACTGTTCACCCTTCCAGCAACACCATGAGTCACCCCGCACTGCCACAACCAGAATCTGCCGCAGCAGTACCGTCCCGACGACAACTGCTCGCCAGCACCGGCTACGGGCTCGGCAGTGTTGCACTGTGGCATCTGCTGCAGCACGATGCGCACGCCGCCCCCGCCGTCGTCCACCATCCGCCGCGCGTTCGCAACGTCATCTTCCTGTTCATGATGGGCGGCCAGTCGCACCTTGACCTGTTCGATCCCAAACCGCAGCTGCGTGCCCTGCACGGAACACCGGTCCCCGATTCACTCACCAGGGCCCGCAAAAGCGCTACCGGGGGGATCCTCGAGACAATTCAGGCCAGTCCGCGTCGCTTTCGCCCTCACGGCAACTGCGGCATGCAGCTCTCAGATTTCCTGCCGCACACGTCCACCATCACGGACCGCATCTGCCTGATTCGCTCGATGCATTGTGAGCAGTCCAATCATGACCCCGCCCAATTGCTCCTGCACTGCGGCACACCGCTGTTCGGTAACCCCAGCATGGGCAGCTGGATCAATTACGGACTGGGCAGCGAATCGTCCAGTATGCCCGGCTACATGGTCCTGCTCTCCGACGACGGGCACGGCCTTGAAGGCGCCGGCGCCTCACTCTGGGGCAGTGGGTTCATGCCCTCCAGCTATCGCGGTGTCTCCTTCCGCAACACAGGCGATCCTGTACTGCACCTGCAGTCACCCGCCGGCATCAGCCCCGCCACACAACGCGCTCGTATCGATGCCATCCGTGATCTCAATCAGCTCCAGCAACAGCAGACCGGCGACCGCGAGATTACAGCCCGCATCAGCGCCTACGAACTCGCCTTCCGCATGCAGGCCGCCGCACCCGATCTGCTCGATTTCTCCCGGGAATCAGCCGCCACGCACTCCCTGTACGGGATCGACGACGAAACCACACGTTCCTTCAGCTCCAACTGCCTGCTCGCTCGACGCATGGTTGAACGCGGAGTCCGCTTTGTGCATCTCATCCACAGTTCGTGGGACCATCACAGCGACCTCACCGGAAGACTTCGCAGGAACTGTGAAATGACCGATCGAGGCATGGCCGCCCTCGTACACGACCTCGACCAGCGCGGTCTGCTCGATGAAACACTTGTCGTCATGGCCGGCGAATTCGGTCGCACTCCCATGTGCGAAGTCCGTCGCGGGCAGCAGTCCGACGGACGCGACCATCATCCGCAGGCGTTCAGTGTCTGGCTCGCCGGAGGCGGCATTCGCAGAGGACACGTACACGGAAGCACCGATGACTTCGGCTTCAATGTCGCCGAACAGCCCGTTCACGTTCACGACCTGCAGGCCACCATTCTGCACCAGCTTGGTGTCGATCACGAACGCCTGACCTGGCGCTTCGCCGGACGAGACTATCGACTCACCGATGTCGCCGGTCACGTCGTGCACGACATCCTCAGCTGAACAAGGCATGACTCTGACCGCCGGTCAGCTGCAGACAACCTGACCGCTCAAGCCCGCTCCAAAGCAGCCAGCAGCGTCCCGCCGGCCCCGTCACCACTCACGCCAGCACGCCAGCACCCCTCAAGCCTTCACCCCTCAAGCCAGCACCCGTCACGCCAGCACTTCTCCAACCACACTCCCGGAAACGTCCGTCAACCGAAAGTCCCGGCCGGCGTAACGATACGTCAGCCGCTCATGGTCAATCCCCAGCACGTGCAGAATCGTCGCGTGCAGGTCATGCATGTGCACTTTGTTCTCCTGAGCAAAATAGCCGAACTCGTCCGTCGTGCCATGACTGTAACCACCCTTCACCCCGGCTCCGCTGAGCCAGATCGTGAAGCCTGCCGGATTGTGATCACGCCCGTCCTTACCCTCCGCCACAGGCGTGCGACCAAATTCCGTTCCCCACACTACCAGCGTATCGTCAAGCATCCCCCGCTGCTTCAGATCCGTGAGCAGCCCCGCGATCGGCTGATCCGTCGCCAGCGCATTCTTTGTATGTCCCTTCTGCAGCCCGCCATGCTGATCCCAGACATAAGGTGTGCTCACCTGCACAAACCGCACACCAGCCTCACAAAACCGCCGTGCCAGCAGACAGCGGTGACCGAAGTCCGACGTCTCCTTGCGATTCAGCCCGTACAGCTCTCGAGTCGACTCGGTCTCACCACTGATGTCGATCAGCTGCGGCGCAACGCCCTGCATCCGCGCGGCCGTCTCGAAACTGCGGATCACGCCCTCCACCCGCTCATCCTGGACCTGCTGCAGATGCCGCTGGTTGAGCCGCTGCAGCAGCTCCAGCTGCCGTCGCTGATCTCCCGGCTGACGCTCCCCGTTCCGCAGAAAGTCAATCGTCGCTTCTGCCGTCCTGCTCCCGGAATGCCCCAGAGTCGTGGCCTGGTGGTGCGTCGGCAGGAACGCAGCTCCGTAATTCCGAGCACCCCCGTGACCGGCCGGCGGAGTCACACTCACGAAACCAGGCAGGTTTTCGTTCTCTGTCCCCAGCCCGTAACTCACCCACGCCCCCACAGATGGACGAAGCAGATTGTCGTCGCCAGTATGAATCATCGACACCGCCTGCCCGTGCGATGTCCCGCGAGTATGCATCGACTTGATAAAGCACAGATCGTCCGCATGCCTCGCCAGCTGCGGCCAGAGCTCACTGAACCAGGCACCGCTCTGGCCATGCTGCGCAAACTTCCACGGTGTATCCAGCACCTTGCCGTAGCCCGCCCCGTCCTTCAGTTCAATATCCAGACGATCCAGACCGCGAATTGGCAACGACTTTCCATGCCACTCCCGCAATGCCGGTTTCGGATCGAACGAATCCACCTGCGACACACCACCGTGCATGAACAGAAACAGCACCCGCTTCGCACGCGGTGCGTGATGCGGAGTCACCACGCCTGTCTCTGCAGCACTGGCAATCTGCGCAGCAAACGCCTGCAGGGCGACCGCCCCGAATCCGCACGAGGAACTCTGCAGCCAGCCTCGCCGACCGGACACCACATCAAATCTCTGGCACGAATGTCTCACAGTCACACCATTCCTCGTTCCCGACCAGCCCACGGATTCCGCTCCAGCGTCTCATTCGACGAACCGAAACTCCGCAGAACTGAAAAGCACCTGCGTGAGCATCGCCACAGCTTCCGCCCGTGTCCTGCCCTCCGCCACAAACTCTTCCAGCCACCCTGCAGCAGCCTCAACCTCACCTTCCACCGCGTCCCTCACCAGCACCCGCTGATACAGCTCGCGCACAAGGTCAGCGTTGGTTTTCTCAGCGTTCGCCAGCCGCTCACCCAGCGCTTCCGCCAGCCCACGCACCAGCTCCGAATTCATCATGAACAACGCCTGAGCCGGGACCGTCGTGACGGCACGTCGACCTGTCACCAGATCCGGGTTCGGAAAATCAAACACCGCCCGCGCTGGCGGTACCGCCCCACGCACAATCGGCAGATAA
>JALQUR010000188.1 GCA_023260695.1 Planctomycetaceae bacterium | reverse complement strand
CTCGACGCACTCGGGAGGTCCGGAAACACAGGCGGATCCCGCCAGATACGAAACCGATCAATGTCAATTTCCGTCAGCCTCATTCGCCAGCCTCCGTTGCCGTCGAGTCGATGCGGATGATCTCAGCTGCTGATTTGTTTCGTGTCTTCATTCCTCGTCCTCCTCGTCCTCATCGTACGAGTCGTCTTCAGCATCGTCGTCATCTTCGTCCTCATAGTCGTCGTCCGGCTCTTCCTCGTCGTCCTCCTCTGCATCCTCGTCGTACTCTGCAGACTCATCCTCCTCTGCATCCTCGTCGTACTCGAGTTCGTCCTCGTCATCACGCTCCTCGTCGTCAGCTGTTCTGCTGTTGTGAGGCTCCTGAACCGGGTTGTGCTCGTGCATCTCAGTTGAGTCAGATTCCGCAAAAGAATCCTGTACCACCGCAGCGACTTCTCGATCGAGCTGGTGCTGTTTCTGCAGGCTATTGTCAGTGGATCCTGCGGTCCCTGCGGCAGCTGTTTCCAGGTGAATCTGCAGATCCTCATCCGCCTTTGTCATGTCGTCTTCATTCAGCTCCAGCACGGGGGAAAACCAGGCAGCTCCCTGTGTGCGCACATGCGCGACAATCTGCTCGGAGTCGGTGGCGGAGAGAATGGAAAGGAGTCGAGTTTTCCAGCTGTCGTTGAGATCTGCCGAGCCAGTGATCAGGCGGCTGAGTTCGCTGCTTTCGAACAGCGCGGGAAAACGGAAATGCTGCTGATACTGAGCAGCAAGTGGAATTGAAGCAGGTTGTTCCGGCCAGTCATGCGGGAGACAGCGCACACAATGCAGCAGCCGTATCGTCCCGTCGTCCACCTGAATTTCGCCGAGTTCCGTTGCCAGAGCACCATCGAGATCGTTCTGTTGCAGAGCCTGCAGCTGCGGCAGATCACCCCGAATTGTCCAGTTGACCGCGACGACCTGCTCAGATGAAGAGAACCCGGTGTCGAGCAGCGTGTCACGCATCTGCATGAGCAGGGAAGACAGGTCCGTACTGCGGTCTGGTGTCATTTCACATGTGCGCCAGCTGACTGCAGCCGTATCAAGCTCTGTAATCTCCACCGACCCGTCGTCCTGTACCTCGACGAGTGAACAGAGACCGATGGAGTTATCGTTCCAGTTTCGCGGCTGAGATGTCCCCGGGCAATGCAGCACACCTCCGGCGACCTCAGCAGTGATTCGTGACTGCTCACCAGTCAGGGCAAGGTAGTGCAGCCGGCCTTCACGGAGCAGTTCTTCAGCGAAGCGAAGAAACTCCGAGGGCTGTGATGTATCCCCGGTGATGTGGCTGAAGTCGTTCTGATCGCTCGGCCTCGATGCTGTGACCGTGGCAGATTCGGAAGTCAGTAACCGTTCATCCGCCTGCGCAGATTCGGCAGCCATCCGCTGCGCTTCTTCAAAACGGCTGCGAGAGATGACTCCGACACGAAACGGGTTCAGCTCATCAGTGCTGGCGGGAATGACTCGAATTCCAAACTCGTCGGTCTCGCCGAGCCACATCGCCGGAGAAATCGTCGCGGTGACCTGACCTTCCTGGATCAGTTCTGCCGGATGCAGCCCGGAGCTGTAACAGACCGTAACGTTGTCAGGAAGATCCGGAATTGCACGCCATGCTTCCGGAGGATCGGTTTCGCCGGGAAGAACAAAGACCGCGATGCCATTGCGCTGCAGTTCGCGGAATCCCGTGAGCAGACTCAGACGAGCTCGCAGGCTGCGATCACTTTCAATAAACGCATTTCCGGAAAGCAGCAGGAATCCAGCCTCCTGCAGAATACAATGCTGGACAATCTGGTCGAATGCCGAAATGGTGGCGTCTTCAAGTTCGGTCTGCAGCTCCGGATCCAGCTGCGCGGTCTGCCAGACCGAAACTGGTACTCCCAGTCGCAGATTTGCAGCATGCAGAAATCGCTGCGGATGAACAGTCATCTTCCAGAATCCCTTCCGAATACCACAGCAGTCATAACGCCGCAGTCATAACGCCGCAGCCATAACGCCGCAGTCACCTTCAGCTTCCATGCTTCCCAGTTCAGGACTGCAGTCCCAGAGTTTCGCGGGCGAATCTGAATTTCGCGGGCGATCACTGTGACCGAATCGTGTGCCACATTATTTCGGATCTGCAGAGCTGGACGCTGGTTGCCTGCTGCACGACGGTGACTGAGCTGGGATTCCTGTTGAGGAAAAACAGCGAGCTGCACGCAGTCCAGGCAAGATGGTGACCTTCCGGGATTCTAGTAAAGCGAGGCATTGGGGGAAAGCCCCAGGGGTGTTGAGCAGCTTCAGGATCGCAGCAATCGGTATTTCGCCAGGCCGCCGTGTGATTGCGAAAGGGCATTCACAGTCACAAGTTCACTTGGTCCACTTCTGCGGGCAACCACTCAGGATGTGCGGCGGAAAACCGGAGCAGCTGACCGTCAGGGCCCGCCAGCTCGAGTGTTTCTGCATGCAGACACAACGGAGGATCCAGCGGTGACAGAGTATTGTTCATTCCTGTCAGGCCGTCTGGTAGCCAGGCAGGGTCCCCGACAATCGGAGTTTTCAGGGACCAGAGGTGAATGCGAATCTGGTTTGGGCGACCGGTTTCGGGAAAAGCCCGCACGATGCTCGTGCCGTCGGAAAGTCGGGAGAGTACCTCGAAGCGAGTGCGGGCAGCGTCTCCGTCAGCCGCGGTTACACGAATGGCTCCTGGCCCGGGATCCTGCTGAATCGGTTCATCACAGTGAAATGCATTCTGTTCCGGATGTCCGTGAATCCTGGCGAGGTAAGTTTTTTTCACCAGACGCTGTTCAAACTGTCGAGCATAGTGCTGTGCAATTCGCTTGCGTTTGCAGAGCAGGAGCACACCTGATGTGCAGGAGTCCAGTCTGTGAACAATATGCGGCCTCAGCGGGTGATAGATGCTGTTCAGGAAACTGCGGAGCGTGTTGCGATTGAAGCGGCCGCAGGCGTGCATGGGCAGCGGAGCCGGCTTGCTGATCACGATCAGATCATCATCCTCATGCAGGAATCTGATATTGGCGGAAACATCAGGTTCCACAATGTTCTCTTCAAGCTGATCAAACCGCTGCCCTTCTCTGACGATCATGTCGGGTGACAACGGCAGGCTGAGTGGCTGCGTCTGACGTGGTCTTCGGCGACGTCCCGACGGCGGTGCCGGCTGAATCCGCGATTCAGAAATTCGCTCCGACCAGTCGTTGCGGGTGATCTGTGGGTGGACATCGCTGAGAAATTCAAGGAGTGTCATTCCCGCACAACGCCGTGGTACATTGAGCGGACGCCGATTCAGACCACTGACACTGCCTGGCAGTGGTGTTGTCAGCTCAGCCAGTCGCTGCGTTCTTGACTGCAGCAGTGCCTGCATCTGCTCCTCAGGACTGAGGTAGCACGCCGGGCATGATCTGCCTGGCACATACTTTTCCGATTGCTGCATCTGCGGGGTGACGACTGCCTGGCAGAGATAGCATTGTGTGGTGCCGGTTTCCTGCAGGTGCGGGTCGACGGCCACACGCTGGTCGAACACGAAGCATTCTCCGTTCCAGTGGTCTCCTCCAACCTCCTCGAAGTACTTCAGGATTCCCCCGTCCAGCTGATAGACTTTTTGAAAACCGGCCTGCTGCATGAACGGCCCTGCTTTTTCGCAGCGAATTCCTCCTGTGCAGAACATGACGATCGGCTCTTCCTTCATCGATTCGGGAAGCGCTGCAATTGCCTCCGGAAACTGGCGGAAGTGATCAATGTCCAGCCGGATCGCATCCGCAAAGGTTCCGATATCAACTTCGTAGTCGTTGCGAGTATCAAGCAGGTGAAACGGCTGGCCCTCATCCAGCCAGCGTTTGAGTTCTGCAGCCGGAAGTTTTGGGGCGGTCTGCTGTTCGGGGGCAATTCCCTGGATATCGAAGGAGATGATCTCGCGGCGAATCTTCACCAGCAGCCGCGTGAAC
The DNA here is from genome assembly GCA_023260695.1 of Planctomycetaceae bacterium. Classification (GTDB taxonomy): domain Bacteria; phylum Planctomycetota; class Planctomycetia; order Planctomycetales; family Planctomycetaceae; genus SXXK01. The sequence goes on along the minus strand of JALQUR010000188.1, from coordinate 2,375 downwards.
GGCTGATAGGTGCTCAGGCTTTCTTTGGGACGGATGTCAGTGAAATTCGGGTTCTGTTGCAGCCAGCTGACAAATCCATCAATACCGGGTCGGTCCCCGGCAAGGAACATGTTGATGCCTTCAGTGCTGAGCAGCACTGTACCTTTCAGATTCTGTTCTGCTGCTGCTGTGCGGATCGTCTGCTGCAGCTGTTCCAGGTTTTCCAGCGTCACAAACTTGTAGCAGGAGATGTTGACGACAGAAGCTGCCGTGGATGCTGTTAACGGGGTGGACATGGCGATCTGTCGAACAGGGCAAGGATACAGCGAGAATTCCGGAGAATCACAGGCTGCCGGGCCGGAACCGGGCTGTTCACGCTGAGACATCTGAAAACCACACGAGACGTAGACAAAATACTACATTGAGCCGGAATTCTGTGCTATCCGCCGGGGAATGTTCTCCCGTCAGCGGGAGCAGTTATGCTGCTGAGACTTCGGTTTTGCTGACAACCCGGGTATTATCCGCTCCTGACGGACACCAGCTGTCGACAGGTCACGCATCGGACGCAACGTGAGGTTCAATGGTCCGGGCCCCTCGAGCTGTTCCAGACTCCGCTGATTACTGCTCCACAGCGTCCGGTTTCAGCATTGATGCAAAGCACAGGCGGTAGCAGCACACTTGATGCTGCCGGGTGAAGAGGCCGCAGCGTGCAGTCAGTCTGCAGCTGTAACATGAATTCAAAGAAGGTCTTCCCGATGAAGGGTCCTGGGTTTCCACTGGAACTGGCCGCGTTGCGAGAGTTTCTCTGCGGTGCATGCGGATCACGTCTGCAGCTTCCGGCCTCAACAACCTCCTATCTCTGTCGGTGCACAGGCAAGCCCGTCTTTATGACTCCGGTCGAGCGACCAGCGGCAGTATCTCCGGATGTTTCCGCATTTCGGCTCCCCGTTCCAGAAGGTGAGGAAGTCGAAGAGGAAGTCGAAGAGGATCTGCCGCTGGAACCGCGTGCGCCTCGGCCGGCACCAAAGCCGCGTGAGATTCCCGGTCGGCGACGCCTGCTGGATGATCTCGCGCACTTTGGTGACGATGTGGAGTCGCTGCCAGGTGGCGAAGATTCTGTTGCGCAGAACAGCAGGCAGTCCGGTTCTGCGGCCGGCAGTGGAAACGAACACAAAGGACGATCGGGGCGTTCGCGCAGACGAGGCAGCTTCGCGCAAAGTGACGCCCCCGCGTCTGCTCAGCGGTCTGAAACCGCTGCTGGTCAACGTGCAGAGTCATCTGCGGACGGCCGCAGAAACAGCCGTCGTCGTCCTCGACGAAGTGCTGACAATGAGTCGCAGGGTTCCAGCGTTGCAGGGAAACCTGATGAGGCAGCCGATTTTGGTGCCGGTGTGGAACAGGATGCGACGCCGCGGGATACGTCCGGAATGGACAGCACGCGGGGAAGTGGTGCAGGACGAAGTCGGCGCCGTCGCCGACGCCGTCCGAGAGGAGAATCAGAGTCAGGCGATCGTGGGAATTCCGGCGGTGGAGCCGCTGGGTCTGCATCCGGAGACTGAATCAATCGGCATTGCGGGCCGCGATGAGGCTGCCGAGATCCATACGGATCCGGAGCAGATCGGCTTCATTCAGGGCTGCACTCCGAGGCTGATATCGAGCGCGTTCGTAGTATCCCGACAGAGACTGTACAGACTGCTGCTGTTGTGGAAACCTCTGTTGCAGCTCACTGCTCATCTGCCTGTGATTCCACCATGGTCTTGAATGCCGGACTGCAGCACGCGTGAGCCGATGGAAGGCCGTCACAATGTCGCCGGTGGCCGTGATTGACTCTGGTGCCGGAAGTAAGAACTGCTTCCGCTCCTCCTCCTGTTGTCTCCTTCGCATGATCCAGCGAATCAGCGGGATGATTGCAGCCACCACCCCCAGTAACGCCAGCAACTGCAGTGAAGAACTGATTGCAGTACTCCAGTCTCCAGTGCTGACGGTCTCTCCGGTTTCCTGCAAGCTGCCAGGTTCGGGAAGAGTTGCAGCATCTTCACGACCCTGAGCGCGTACCAACGCCTCAAGTTCCTGAGGCGATAACTGCATACGCTGAGCAAGTTCCTGCAATTGTTCCGGAGACAGCTGCTGCGTTCCTTCTGAATTGCCATTCATTCCCTCAATCTGCGGACGCAGTTCCTCCAGCATGCCAGCGACGGATTCCCGCATCTTCTGCAGCAGTCCTGGTTCCTGTGGATCGCGGGGCTGACGCGGCAGTGGGTCTGGCCGCTGTGTGGTGTCTGGATCCCTGCCGGCGGAAAACAGATCAGTCAGTGGAGCGATCAGGCTGTCCTCTGTCTGCGGCTGATCGGCCTGTTCCCGAGCCTGATTCATCAGATCGCGGAGCGTCGATCCCA
>JALQUR010000181.1 GCA_023260695.1 Planctomycetaceae bacterium | reverse complement strand
GACGACGGGGAGGCCTGGCTCTGGGGGCATCGTGGCTCGACTGCCATCGATTGCGACGCTACCAGTGAGCACTGGGGCCAACTGCTCGACGGCCAGAATGACAATCTGATTTATCAAGCACTGCTGTCTGTAATTGCAACTGCGGACAGGTCGCTGCTTCAGTTTGGGCAGGCGTTTCGACTTGGGTGGGTTGAGAGAATGATGGAGGAGGGTGAAGGATGAGCAAGCAACGGCCAGAACTATTCGTGTTCGTTTGGGCTCAGTTTTGTCCTGATTACAGCGACGGGCTGGCGTTTGCCATTGCCGAAACAGTTGAGCAAGCCCAAAAGTTGATTGAGCAGAGGCGTGGTTACCGCCCGACTGATTGGGGGCCGGTGCAGCAGTTCCCGGCCAGTGAGCCGATTGCGTTTTGTGTCACCGGGGGTGCATGATGGCGAATAAATGCGGCAACTGCAGACACTGGCGGCCATACGGTCAGCGACACGATCCGGTCTTCGGGCAATGCCGTGTCCGGTCGTATGGCACAGCCGTCGACAGCAGCGGCAACAATCGCGAGATCTGGCTGGCAGTGTTTCGGGATGCCAGTTGCCGCGAGCATGAGCCGGAGGGTATTGACAAGCCAGCGGAAGGGGGTGCGGCATGACCAACAACAAACAGGCACCACAGAAAGTGCAAATCATCATCACCGGCGAACGCAGCGACGGGACGCGATTTGCACAGTTTGGCAGTGCAAGGGCTGGCGACTGCTTCGAGATTAAAAATGACGGTTACATTGTGCGTGTTGATAAGGCATGCAGCGAGGAAGGGGGTGCGTGATGACAGAGCCTGAAGCGCGATATATCCAGTTGGTCGACAAGGTGAACAACAGCAGAACCAGAGACGAGCACTACCAATGGCATGAGCGGCTCTGTGGTTTCCTTGAAGGCGTGACTGCCTGCGGTGGCAATGCCGGGCACCTGATTGCGTACGGCGACGACGTGCAGCGTGGTCGCGGCGTAAATCGTGACATGTGCGGCGGCGTGTGGCTCGATTGGGAGCCACAGACCGACATTGACACCACGGAAGGGGGTGCGTGATGAGTGAAACCTGCAAGACCTGCAAGCACTTCAACACTGACAAGCCAAACGAGGATGAGGGTTATCACGAGTGCTTAGAGAGTTTCGGCATCAATGCGGGCATTCGCAGTCACAGCTTAATGGACATTCAGATCGTCTATCGCGAGACGCATCAGGATAGCTGGTGCTACAAACATGATCGGCGGCCGGGATTAGCGGACGCTAGCAACCAGTTAGGCACGGAAGGGGGTGCGACATGACAGAAACTTGTGAAACCTGCAAGCACTGGAAACGCAAACAGCCAAACGCCGGTGACTGCTGCATCAGGGCACCACAGGTGGTTCTCGACCCAGACGGCGCAAGGCCATACACATGGTTTCCACAGACGCTGAGTGATGAGGGCTGCGGCGAGCACGAGCCAAAGCCGACCGGCATTGGCACCGCCGCTGATACCACACCGGCAGCCGCAACGGGCAATGTTCAGATTGGTGACTACGTGCTCGCCACCAAGTACGAAGACGGTGACCCAGCCGACCAATGGTGCATCGGTTTTACGTCCGAATACTGGCCACATAAGAAACGATGGATGGTGGTTGACAGTGACGGAAACAATTTTCGGCACAATGGATTCCGCCGTGCTGAAAAAATCACGCCTTTGGTGGGTGTAAAAATTCTGCGAATGATGCAGGCCGGGGCGTGCCCTGATTCAATGTGGACGCTTCGCGATGCTGTGCAGACCGACATTGACAACCCCACCGGCACCACGGAAGGGGGTGCGTGATGACCAGTGCACGGCAGCAGATCCGCGAAATACGGCGTGCCGGGTATTTGCCAGGCGAAACGGCTGGCTGGAACTGCAGCGACTGCGAGAAGAGCTGCGGTAAAGGGTGGTGGAGGAAAACGAACTACGAGTATGACGAGTGGGAATGCTATTGTCGGCCCTGCGCGTATCAGGCAGTGCAGCGACAAAAGGAACGACCAAAGTTGTATTTGTGGGTCTGGACTGAGTTCTCCACCAATCCAAATTGGTTCTTCGGGATGGCATTTGCCATTGCCGCAACAGAAGAGCATGCAAAGAAAATGGTTGAAGGCCAGCATGGCTCTCAGGTTGAAGATTGGGGGCCAGTGAAAAAACTCGACGTGTGTAATCCAATAGCGTTCTGCATCAGCGGGAGTGAGTAATGGACAATAACGGCAACTACTTGAATCTGCTCGATGGACTCGTAAGAGCGTGGGTGCCTTCACCGAACGGAACAATGGTCGAAGTGACACCGCATCGCAAATCGGCGGAACAGGAATCGACAGATACCAGCGAACTGACGCCGCATGATATCGAAGTCATTCACCGGACCGTCTGCCAACGCATACGCGAAGAGATGGATAACTTCAGCCCCGTTCATTGTATCCCCACTCGGTATCTGCACATGCTGCTTGATGCCGTTGACGCCGCCGTGCCGATGATGCAGGACGCTATGACTGGAAAGCAAGCTGACACCGGCACCACGGAAGGAGCTGACTGATGGATAACGGTCTTGAACAAATCGAAAAGCCGCTGGCCATTGATGCAATTCGCTGCCGACTGAGGCAGGACATCGACATCTTTAAAATCAAACACACTATCCCCACAGATGAACTGAAACTCCTGCTCGATATCGTTGACGCAGCGAGGCTCTGCGTCCGCGAGTGGGCACCAACCAACACAGACAAACGCATGGGACATGGCACCACTCAGGATGGCACGATAGAGGCAGAAGATCGTCTGATCATGGCCGTGAGAGCATGGCCACAACGGGAAGGGGACAACCCATGCTGAAGATCGGAGACATCATCGAAACAACAAGACCGATGTCTGCGGAGTCCCCACAGCACGGACAACACCTGAAAGTAAAACTGCTGACACCGGAAAGCGTTGCCCACGCTAATTCGCTGATCGCAATAGGAAGATGGCGGAAGGTGGAAAAGGACACACCCATCTTGAAGGAACTGAACAATGATCGATGACCCAGAGACAGAACACGCCCAACCGTCAATTCTGAGTGATGCTCTGACGCTGCTACTCGCCCCAATTATCATGCCACTGGTAGTGCTGTTCTCGCTGCTCATGTTCCTGTGGCTTGTTGTCACGCCAGTTGCTGCTACCGGGTATCTGCTGTACTGGCTGGCGCGATGACCACCGACCCAAAATGCTCTTGTGGTTCAGATGACTGCCGTTACTGCCGTTTGTGTCGCATCCACTCCAACATCTGCGACACAAAGAACCTAATGGACAACCTACGGACACGTGGCCACGGTAGGTGCCCACGCTGCGGGAGCACAGACCTGTGGGATGACAACCTGGCCTACGGGTGCCGAACATGTAAAAGAATCTTGGGAGGAAACTGACCAATGAGCGACAAACTCATCAAACTGAATGACCAATTCCTGCTGATTGAATTGGACGGAACGCAGAGCAGGAGTGGGCTGCTTGACATCAGCCTGCTCCGTAGAGTCTGGAAGGCTGGCGAATTGACACACCTGGGCACAGTCCCTGACAGGAATTGTTCATTCCGTTTTGCACCTGTCGGAGAGGCGACCGACTTGTATTTTGAAGGCGACGAAACCTCAATCCGCGTCAATATCCCGTTCAGAGACGTAGCAGCCATCATCGCCGGACCACCAGACCCACGGCAGCAAATCGTTGCATTCGTGGACGGGAAACCACAAACACAACCAGTGCTGAACTACGAAGCAGATCACAGTGAGGAAGGGACGGGTCACACGGAAACTATCTGCGACGACATGACCGTCGCAGATGCAATCGCCGTGCTGCAACAATTCAGCCCACACGCGCCGCTGATCCTGCAAGCTGTCCTCCCGTCAGGAGAAGTCCACGGCCTGCCGATCAAGGTATTCCAGCCACGACCCGGTGCTGCTGTGGGAATGACCATGAGATGCCATCCCAACTCAACCGTTGAAACCTTTGGTGGCACAATCCCAGTCCAACCGAATCGAGGGTCCAATGACTGACACCAAACCGGAACTGCTCCTCTACGTATGGGCCGAGTTCTCTTCGAGATTCACACCAAAACCAAA
>JALQUR010000178.1 GCA_023260695.1 Planctomycetaceae bacterium | reverse complement strand
GTGCTGATGTATTCTGGTAGCGCAAGGCGTCCGGATACCTCGGACTGGATTAATGCGCGAGGACTACATCGGGAATCGGACACGCTGCACTTGACCAGCTCGCTGGGAAACAAACGGTCACCGGTTGCCGCACAAATCGTGAGCTCAGATTCGTGTCCGTATAGTGGTGAGACATCAGACATGGTAATCTCGGACAGCAGCATCAGTCTGCCAGAGAATGCCGACTGCGCAATTCCCATGAGCACCGCCTGCTTACCACTGAATGAACTCGTCACCAAATACTCAGGGAGTACGGTTGATTTCGTGAACTCACAGACGCAGAGAGCGGTTGGGGAGACACGGAGCCCTGACACGCCGCAGACAGCAGTTTCATCCGGCAGCAATCGATCACTGGTGATCGGGCAGGTCGTAATCTCTGATGCATGCGCAATCCTGCCGGAAACGGACGATGATTCCTGCTCAGCCACGCTGAAGATTCGTCCGGAATACTCAGACTTCACAGCATCTGTCGGGTAGATCCATTGCTCAGTGAATTCGCAACGGATCGCCTCAGAATAATGGCAGACCATCTGCTCTGCTGTCGAAGCGACAGCTTCATCGCAACGGAACCACTTCTTTGACAGTTCACTTTGCAAGTGCTCAGTTGTCAGGACCAGTGCTTTGGTAATTTCACATTCGCGCAGGTACCTCAGGCAGGCTACTGCTCCGCTCACCGCAGAAACGCCCGTTCGCGACCGTATCACCAGTTCATTTGTCACTGAACACCGGACCGTGGCTGCCGGTGAAACCTCCATGCCGGTTTCCGCACAGGTGACGAGATGCTCGGGGAGCAAGACTGCCAGAGTCTCCGGACAGGTAGCCAGCAGCTGCGGTTGAACGGTCTGTCCAGAGACGCTGCAGGTCTGCAATTCGGAATGATGTGCTGTCTTGCGAGAAATGCTGCAGGTGGCAGCCAGGTCGCTGCGAAAGAAACGTCTACTCAGGTCACTCTGCAGGAGTTCGGTCTGCAGAACCTCGTCATTTGAAAACTGGCACTTCCGAAGCTCGGCTCTCAGGTAACGTCCTCCGGACAGTGCCGAAGGAAACAGTTCAGACAGGATCACTCTGGTGCCAGAAAGATCAGAAGCCCCAAATTCATCAGGGGCGGCTCGTTTTCCGGTGACCGGGCAGCATTCAAGGTGCTCAGCAAGAAGTTTTCGTCCTGAGAATTCAGACTTTTGAAGCAGTGTATTGAGCACCCGCAGTCTGGAGTAATCACAAGTTCCAATCATGTCAGACGGGAATTCATCGCTCGTCTTTTGACATCGTTCCCAGACTTCCGGCTCCGCAAGGATCTGATCGCCGGCTGGGATAAGTCGCAAGGTCTGCTGGAAGTCGCCTTTTCCATTCACCGAAAAGTAAAGGGTGACATTGCAGGATTCGTAGGCGACTCCTTTGGTGGATACGAGTTCTGCCTGAGTGGAGACAGTGAAATCATCTTTGAGTTTTTTCTCCAGCATTGCAGCACCGCCAGCTCGGGGAAGCTCCTCGGTCAAGCGAGTTTCGTAAAACTGGCAGAACTCGACGGTATCCTTGTCATCACGAACAGCCTGCTGCATCTGCTGTGATACCAGAGAGTCAGGCAACACCACGGTGCGATC
>JALQUR010000169.1 GCA_023260695.1 Planctomycetaceae bacterium | reverse complement strand
TGCCGCACGGGCGTGGATATATCCTTCCCTGATCTCAATCTCCGCGCCCAGCGCAGCAAGGCCACGGAGGTGCAGATCGACCGGCCTGTGACCGATGCGGCACCCGCCAGGTAACGCAACAACTGCGCCTCCGAAGCGACTGAGCAGTGGTCCGAGCACACAGATACCCGCGCGCATGCGACTGACAAGGCGGTAGTCCGCATGCAGCGACATTTGTTCCGGCGGCTGCAGTATCCAGATATCTGCTGCTGTCTGAGTTGCCTGCATGCCGAGCGAGACCAGCAGTTCCAGCATCGTGTCCACATCGTGCAGTCGCGGAACGTTCTGCAGCTCAACCGCTCCGGAGACAGCAAGGGCTGAGGCGAGTACTGGCAGCGTTGCATTCTTGCTGCCGCCGCACTGCACTGAGCCCTGCAGGGGAATCTGTCCGTTGATCCGAAAAACGCCCAGGGGTTCGCTCCCTGCAGAATGTCCGCAGTGTTCAGGCACGCCACGTTGCGGCAACAATTCGATTCAGTCCGGCATTGTCAGGCAGGATGCGGGCGTCGGTAAAACCTGCGGCTGCTGCCAGCTCGCAGACACGTTCACACTGAGCAGGGTCCAGTTCCAGCGCCAGAAACGCACCATCATGCAGCAGTGGTGGACACTGCTGCAGAATCGCCCGTACCACATCAAGGCCATCAGTGCCGGAACACAATGCCAGCCGCGGTTCATGTTCGCGCACTTCCGGTGCCAGTCCTGCCAGCTCGTCGTCGCGGATGTACGGCGGATTGCTGACCAGACCATGGTATCGTTGTTCGGTTGCCGGGACTGGCTCGAGGACACTGCCCTGCAGCAACTGCAGCCTGTCGGCAATGCCATACTGCTCCGCATTCTCTGCAGCAACCTGAATTGCTTCGGGGCAGAGTTCAGTTGCTGTCATCTGGAGTGTCGGCTTCTGCAGCAGCAGCGTCACGGCAATGCAGCCGGATCCTGCACCAACTTCAAGCACGTGCAGATCGGTCTGGTCTGCAATCTGATCGAGGCAGCAGTCGACAAGGTTTTCGGTTTCCGGTCGTGGAATCAGAACTGCCGGACTGACTCGAAAACGCCGACCGTAGAATTCCTTTGCACCCACCAGATATGCCAGAGGTTCGCGGGCAGCTCGCCGGCGCACCAGTTCCCGCATCTGGGCGCGATGGGCATCGGAGAGCGGTTCATTGAAGTCTGTGTAAAGGCGAATCCGGTTGCAGCCGCGAGCATGTGCGAGCAGCAGCTCGGCTTCCACGCGAGGAGATTCCACGCCCTTCTGACGCAGGAATTCTGCAGTCCACTGCAGGATTCGCTGCACCGTCCAGATATCACTGGAACCGCTGGCGACAGACTGTTCGGAAGTCGACATGAATGGAATCCGTTGCCCCGCAGATGCGTCTGAAATGGAAAGCGGACGCTCCGGAAGTGCCGCAGCCGCATTCTGCAGCAGCACTGCAATTTCCGCAAGCTGAGCTGATCAGCCGGGGGCAGTCGCGTGGATCGGGTGAGCTGCCGTCAGGGACAACACCTCGTGGGGCGAAAGGATCAGCGGTGATTTCGATCCGTATTCGGAGAAATCAGACTGCTGACAGAAAAAAAGGGAGGCTGAAAACCAGCCTCCCCCTGCGTTCTGAACCATGCTGCCTGCAGTGACTATTCCTGCGGAGGCAGAGTAAAGCTCTGCATCATGATGCCGTTCTCATCACCGACCCAGAAACCACCGGCCGGAGCGAGGTACTTTTCGATCTGTTCAAACGGTGGCAACAGAGAAAAGTCGACGAGGGTCAGCATCTCATCCATCCCCGGGAAGTTCTCTGCCGCTTCGTTGTTTCGCAGCATCTCGTAGACCGAACGATACTGTTCTGCAGGACGTGCGAAGGAAACTGCGACGGCATTTTCCGGGATGTGAGCCATCACAGCTTCGAAGCCTTCCGTCTTCGCCAGCGGGCGAACATCCGGAGTATTTCGCAGAGCCATTTCCAGCTGATTGCCACCAATAGCCAGCATCAGCATGTTGTTGGCTGCTGTGAAGGAGATCCCGGGCTGACCTGCCCCCAGAGCAAGCTCGTAGACGACGGCACCTTCCAGCTGCTTCTGTTCCCCGGGGAATCCCGGCTGTGAGGTGAGTCGAGCCAGCAGGTCGGCAAACTGCTGCGAATCCCGCAGTCCGATGGCGATCAGGATGTCTTCTGTCCCGGTTGATGCTGCTCCGCCACCGCCAGCGGTGACAAGCTGGAAGGAGCCGTCCATCTGGTCAATGATGTCCTTGCGAATATGTATTCCGGGTTCCTGCTCGGACAGCTCATCCACAATGCGAGCCAGTGCACCGGGGCCCTGGAACATGTCGACCATTGATTCGGCCGTCTTCCAGGTCTCTTCCAGTTTCCAGTTCATTGAGAGCCATGCAGTGACATTTTCCTTGATCCAGCTTGCCGGCATCCGATCGACCGTATCCATCTGGAAGGCCTGCATCAGGAACATCGGTGGCTGATCGGTATAAATCATTGCCCGCGATACGGTGTCAAATTCACCGGAGCCCATTTCCATGACGCTGCCGATGCCCTTGAGCTGATTTACGCCGAGCATCGGGAAGACACTCATTGCCATGCCTGCCTGGAGTCCGGCCTGGCCGAGCGACCCGGTCTGCACCAGTTGAGTAAACAGGCCGATTGGATCAAAGAAGGTGGTCGCCAGTGCGCTGCCAGGTTCTGTTTCACATTTGTCGAGGATGTAGGAATAGACCGGGTGGCTGGCCAGATTCTTCTGGGCAGAACCGTCCCAGTTGTCAATCATCAGCTTCAGCATTGCGCTGCTGTTGGCGGCAACCATACGGTTGTCACGAATGAACCAGCCGAATTCCTTTGCCAGTGGTGTGGCATTGGCACTCTCGGACAGGTTGCTGAACAGAACCAGTTCGGTTCCGTCGTATTCTGCCGAGGCATCCTCAAGATCAGGGTTACTGCGAAGTGCTGCAGTTGCCTTGTCCAGCAGCGTGGTGACGGTGTCTTCGCTGTCACCAAAATCCAGGTACAGCACCGCAGCCATCCGGTTTGGCGGTGCCTTGGCGAATGAAAAAGAGACCTCGCCGGACGGAATCTGCAAAAGTTCATCAATGCCGACACCAAGCTGTGTCTCCACCTCAGAGACACCCTGCTGCACAGCATTCTGAATGGTCGAGCCGACGGCATTTCGGAATTCGGCCATTTCCTCGGAGTAGATCATGCGGCCAAGTGCTGCCTGCCCGCCCTGCTCTTTCAGTTTTGTCACACTGGAGATGCTGAAGTGCAGATAGGTTTCCTGTGGCAGGATCTGGCTGCTGCGGACTGTTGCCCGATCCGACTGTGCGAATGCAGTGGATGTTATTACTCCCAGCAGCATTGCGCAAGTCGCAACTGACCGGAGGCGATTTGAAATCATGGGATTTCTTTCAACGGTTTGTAAGACGGATGAATAAACGGCAGGAACGCCCCTGGAGAATACTCAGGATGGTACTGCCACAGGGGTCGAATGCAGGTATCATAGACCTCGGCCTGCGGTTTTTGTACCGGGCACACCTGACAAGATGACATCTTGTCAGAGTATTCCCGGTGACCTGAATGCAATTATCCGTTCGTCAGCGGGAACGATTGCCTGGCAGAAAACTGCTGTGAAGGTTGTAAGATCACGAACAATTCCTGAATCCCGTCGGTCTGCTTCAATGGAATCATCCCTTTTTCAGAACCAGATCCGGGACGGCACCATTCCCCAGCGTTAGACTCTGGCGTCCTGTGCAGGAGTCAAGCGCTTATGTTGTCCTTTGCTGTCACCGTCTTTCTTGGCGCGTTCCTGTTGTTTCAGGTGCAGCCGCTCACCGGGCGTTTCGTTCTGCCATGGTTCGGTGGCGGTCCTTCCGTCTGGACCGTCTGCATGCTGTTCTTTCAGCTGCTGCTCCTGCTGGGCTACATGTATGCCCACTTTCTGACCAGAATCAGGTCGCGGCAGCGGCAGGTCGTAATCCACTCCGTGCTGCTGACCGCCAGCCTGCTGCTCCTGCCGATCAGCCCGGACAGCGGATGGAAACCCGGTCCCGATGATGCTCCGCTGACGCGAATTCTGACCTTGCTGACGGTGGCTGTCGGGGGCCCCTATCTGCTGCTCTCCACAACCGGGCCGCTCATGCAGCGGTGGTTCAGTCTGCAGTTTCCCGGCCGATCGCCCTATCGCCTGTATGCACTTTCGAACACCGGTTCTCTGCTGGCGCTGATGTCGTATCCATTACTGTTTGAACCGCTGCTGCGTCTGCAGACACAGGTATCATTCTGGGGAACGGGATATGCCGCTTATGTGGCTGTGGCGGTCTGGTGTGGCTGGTGTTTTCTGCGGAGTCAGACGCAGTTGCCGGAACAGGACACAGCGAAAAGTGCGGCAGTCGCATCCGCAGCAGCAGCTCCCGCTCTGCTCACAATGCTGCTCTGGCTGCTGTTGTCTGCAGCCGGCTCGGTGATGCTGCTGGCAGTAACAAATCAGCTTTGTCTTGATGTTGCCACTGTTCCGTTTCTGTGGGTGCTTCCGCTCAGCCTGTATCTGCTCACGTTCATCGTCTGCTTTGAACATGATCGCTGGTATCACCGCGGTGTAAACGGCGTGTTTCTGCTGATGAGTCTGCCGGTTGCTGCAGAGATTCTGCAGAACGGAGCAGATGTCAGCATGCTGATGCAGATTGTCGTCGGGTCCGCAGTCCTGTTTTCCTCCTGCATGGGCTGTCACGGGGAACTCTACCGCCTGCGACCAGGTTCCCGTCACCTGACCATGTATTTCATGATCATTTCCGCGGGCGGTGTGGTCGGTGGATTGTTTGTGGCTCTGCTGGCGCCGCGTCTGTTTACAGGCTATCACGAATATCCACTCGCGATGGTCTTCTGCCCGCTGGTCCTGCTGCTGGCCCTCACCGTGCAGCAGGCATGGCAAAAGGTATTCGCTGCAGGTTCCGGAATTCCTCTGATGATTGCTGTGCTGCAGGGCTGGGGGCTGCTGACTTACGTTCTTCCTGCTGTGACGGATGCACTGAGTGAAGAAGGGCGGACAACGCTGTTGTCCGGGTCGGCGGCAATGTTGCTGCTGGGGCTGCTCACTGCTGTGCTGTCACAGACAGGAGTGTGGCGACGAGGACTGACATGGTTTGCCAGCAGCTCTGCACTGCTGCTGTGGGGCATTGGGTTCAGCATCAGAAATATCTCCTCATACGCAGACGTCAGCACCGCTGCAGTCGCTCTGCCGCACAGTATCCCGGTGCCGTGGCAGCTGGCGATTGTCTGTCTGCTCGCAGTGATGCTGCCACTGGTGGTGGGAATCGCAATTCAGGCTGTTATGCAGAGAATGTCCGATCAGGTGGCTCACGGTGCAGACCTGCTGCTGATTCTGGCGGCAGCGAGTGTGCCGGTTGTTGTCTGGGTGCAGGCGGGATATCTGACAGAACGTGACTGGCAGTGTCTCATGGCAGCAGCAGCACTGGGACTGCTTACAGATGCTCTCCGCCGGACTGACTGGCTTCCGCTGCAGCTGGCACGTGGTGCGTCGCTGGCGCTCCCGGCGGCGATGATCGTCGGGCTGCTGGCGATGAAACTGTACAATTCTGCACTGGGTGAGGATGACAACGTTGAAGTCGTTCACGTTTCCCGAAACTTCTACGGGGTCCTGAGTGTGTCGCACGAGGAATCCGACGGATCGTACGACTGGGATATGAATCTGCTGCCACCCCGCTATGTGCTCATTCATGGACAGATTGAGCATGGTTTTCAGTACGAAGATGATTACTGGAAAACTCAGCCCACAACCTATTACGGAGAACAGACGGGGATCGGCGTGGCGGTCCAGGTGATGCGCAGCCAGCGTTCAGCTGATGCTGACGGACATCTCCGCGTGGGCGTCATCGGGCTGGGAACCGGGACCATGGCTGCCTGGGGAGAAGCCGGCGACGTGTTCCGATTCTATGAAATCAATCCGGCCGTCATTGAACTCACCGGAGAACAGGGGATCTTCAGCTATCTCCGCGACAGTGCGGCTGAGATTGAAATCATCGAAGGTGACGCACGGATCGTGCTGGAACGAGAGCTGGCTCGAGATCAGAGCGGCGAATTCGATGTGCTTGCTGTGGATGCGTTCAGCAGTGATGCGATCCCTGTGCATCTGCTCACTGCAGAATGCGGGGAACTGTACCGCCGCAGCCTGCGTCCCGGAGGAATTCTGGCGATCCACATTTCCAATCGATTCCTTGATCTGGAGCCGGTGACGAAGGCTCTGGCAGATCACCTGGGCTGGCATGCCGTGCTGCTGGATACCCTCGACGATGATGCTGCCGGGGTTTACGGAGCAACCTGGGTACTGATTTCAGAACAGGATCTGAACGAGGTTTCAGAACTGGTCAGCGGACATCCTGATGCGCGACCACTGGAAGACAGATCTCTGCTCTGGAGCGATGACTATTCCGGGCTCTGGCAGGTGCTGGACTGGTAAACTGCCGGGCGGGAAGTCTGCCCGAAGTTTCCTCGCATGTTCGCTCCTGCAAGTCGATATTGCTGCGAATCCCGGTTGTTCAGTAGCATCCGGCAGAATCTGCCGCTTGGTCTCCGGACCGCATTCATGGGCTGCTGGAACAGGATGTTCGCTGCCGGGGCCGGACTGAGCTGCGTGTCCCGGGGCACGAACAGCCTCCGGAACGACAGAGAATCTGACGCTGGCGTTGAATACTGCGGTGTCAATCCGTGTGGGAACAAGGGAATGTCCACTGTAATTGCCGCTCTGCTGACGACATTGCTGACGAGCGGCCTGACCTCTGTTGTTTCCCATCAGTTCACAATTGTCGGGGGAGCTGCTGCGGCGGTCGGGTTTCTGATCTACGGTGTATTCAGTCGTCGTGCCACGCTGCACCCGATGTTTCTTGTCGGGACCGCATTGATGTGCATGGCTACGCTGATCTCAGCAGATGCGCGGGGCAGCGACCTTTCCGGAACAGTGCATGTGGCGTCCTGCTATCTGGCTCTGTGTGCACTGGCAATTTCATCAGTGAATCTCGCGTCGTTCTGTCGCCAGGTCATTACCTTCACCAGTCTGTTTCTGACAGCGCTGATTCTGGGACAGGTATTGATCAATCCTGCGCTGCGATCGTGGTCAATCTGGAGTCCTTCGGGAGCTGCCAATCAGATGGCGGCACTGATCAACATGGGACTGCCGCTGGTGCTGATGCGGATTCACGATACCCGCGGGTACTGGCGACTGAGCTGGCTCACGATGCTGTTCCTGAACTGTATTGCGGTGGTCTGCGTAATGTCGCGCAACGGTGTCGGGAGCATGCTGATCATTCTGACAGCCTACACGCTGTTTAATTACAAGCGACTTTCTCTGGTGATTGCTGCCATGATCGTTGTGCTGCTGACGTCCTTCGAAAGCATCATCCGGCTTCCCGTTGTGTACCAGCTGCTGCTGCGGTTCCGTATTGTGGGATATCAGCCGGGAACTCCAAGGTCGCTGATCTGGAGAATTGCCTTTCAGCACGTGGATCAAAACCCGTGGCTTGGAGTTGGTCCTGGCTTTGCACCGGAGAAACTGTCCGTCATTGATATCTATCACTGTCACAACAATATCGTGCATGTGGCGATGGAAACGGGGCTGCCCACTGCTGTGATCTTTTCTGCAATGATGCTGACGCTGCTGCTGCTGCCCCTGCGAAATCTGAACAGCGATCGGCGGATGTTCATCAGTACGCTGCCGATCCTGGCCTACTTCTCCTATTCGTGGACCGGTTATCCGCTGGGACTGCCTGCCGGAACGTTGCTGCTGGCAATGTGTGTCAATGAGGCACGTCTGCAGCAGCGGCGCGTTGCGGCTGAACGACTCCTGAGGCGGACCGAAGCCATGGGTCTGCCTGTTGTCGAACGACCGCGCTGGACTCCGGCGCGGATCTGAACTGCAGCTGATTCTTCCGTTGTGAAAACCCCATGACTTCGATTCCTCAGCCTGTTTTCATTGTGGGAAGCTGGCGTTCCGGCACCACAATCACGGCCAAGCTGCTCAACCATCTTCCGGGTGTCTGTGTCGCCAAGGAGACGGGATTCATCACGGAATCGCTGCGGCTGCTGAAGCAGGTTCCGTCTGCTCAGGCGCTCACACCCCTGCTGGCTCAGGTCAACTCGTGGCTGCAGACCAATGGCTGGACGGGGCGTGTCACGATTGAGGGATTCCGGGCCTTCTGTGAACGCTCAGGAATCGAGGGTCCGCGGGCATTTCTGTATTATGTCTGGACCCTCGACTGCGAACAGCCACTGCAGGAACTCCGGTTTGTCGGCGACAACACACCGCTGTATGTGCTGGCCATTCCACAGCTGCTGGAACTGCTGCCGGATGCACGGTTCATCCATGTAGTAAGAGATCCGCGTGACGTTGTCTGCTCGACTCTGAATCTGCGTTTCGGTGCCCACGATGCGCTGGTCGCAGCCATGGAATGGAATACCTGCCTGGGGTCATGGCTGATGGCGGAGCGATATCTGGATGCGGGCGTGTTCACGTCATTTCGATATGAGGATCTGTGTTCCACGCCGGCTGCGGTGCTGCAGCAGCTGGCGGAATTCCTTGAGTGTCCGGACGGTGCTGCGGAGGCAGCGCTGCAGCACCAGATGCAGACTCCTGGCGAATCGTCTGTCTTCAGTAAGGTCGCCGAATCAGATCACCATCGAAATCTGAGCAATCCGCTCTCGGCAGCACGAGTGGGGCGTTATCGCCAGGCACTGACAGCGAAACAGATTCGGGACATTGAAGTGACCGCTCGGAGCGGCATGCTGGCATACGGCTACCAGCCGGACGCAGAAGGCCTGCATCCGCTGGCCACAGAAGATCGCAGTCGCATTCTGCAGGCAATGATTCGCGATGTGCTTCGCAGACTGCGGTTTCGGATTCGCGGACGCTGATCAGATTCCCGGAACGAGCCTGCGGAAGCTGGAAAAGTGGGACCGGCAGGATTCGAACCTGCAACCAAGGGATTATGCTTACCACCACGACTTTCGCCGCCCCTTTCGGGTTCGTGGTCTGGACCATCCCTTCACGA
>JALQUR010000129.1 GCA_023260695.1 Planctomycetaceae bacterium | reverse complement strand
TGAGATTTCCATCGCTGCAGGTGCAGATCCGCGTGCTGCTCTGGTGGAGTGGCTGACGGGCGACGGAGTGGAGTATTTTTCCGGGGCGATGGTCAATCGGCTCTGGAAACACTACATGGGGACTGGGCTGGTGGAGCCGGTCGATGACCTGCGGGCGACAAATCCCCCATCCAATCAGGCATTGTGGGACTATCTGAACAGTGAATTTGTGGCCAGCGATTTTGACATGAAGCACCTGATGCGGCTGATCATGAATTCGCGGACATATCAGTTGGCGGCGACGACAAACCCCGGGAATGCTCAGGATCAGCGATTCTATTCCCATGCTCAGGCGCGACGACTGCCGGCGGAGGTATTGCTGGACGCGATCTGCGCAGCGACGGGTGAGCCGGAGACATTTGTTGGATACCCCCGTGGCATGCGAGTGATACAGGTTCCCGATCCGGGGGTCGATTCGTGGTTTCTGACCGTGTTTGGTCGATCTCAGCGAGTCACGGCATGTGCCTGTGAACGAGCTGGTGACGTCACGCTTCCGCAGTTACTGCACCTGCAGAATGGGGAAGAGCTGACTGCAAAGATTCGATCGGGTGGCGGACGACTGCAGCAACTGCTCACTGCAGGCAGCGACGACGAGACACTCATTCGGGAATTGTTCCTGGCCAGCCTGAGTCGGCAGCCGACTGGCGAAGAGCTGACGGCAGTGCAGGGACAGCTGGGGACGGTCGAGCAGGGTGATCGTGCCGCGGTGTTTCAGGATCTGTTCTGGGCGTTGTTGAATTCTCGAGAGTTTGCCTTTCAGCATTAGGATACGTCGATGTTTGAGCTGAATTTCAGTGGTGGCAGCAGACGGCAGACTCTGCGTGTGGGGGGGCTGAGTGCGCTTGGGCTCAGCCAGTCTTCATTGCTGCGTGCGGCAGAAGATCAGACAGCGGTTACGGGGCAGCGTGGTCGCCGTGCGAAGGCTGTCATTCTGGTATTTCTGGGAGGTGGACTGTCGCACCATGACAGCTTTGATCTGAAGCCTGGTGCCATCGAGGAGATTCGCGGGAAGTATTCGCCGATTGACAGCTGCGTGCCAGGGTTGCAGGTGGGGGAACTGCTCCCGCTGATGTCTCAGACGATGGATCGGGTGTGTCTGCATCGTGGTGGAGCTCACAATAACGATCACCATGAGACGGCGACGAACTGGGTGTTGTCAGGTCGTTTCGGTTCAGCGTTTGGCGACTGGCCTGCGATGGGGGCCGTGGCGGCTCATGAAAGTGGCTTTCCGGGGACATTGCCTCCTTACGTGGCGATTCCGCGGAATCCCTCGTTTACGTGGGAACTGGGCAAGAGTGCATTTCTGGGTGGTCGTTATGAGTCGTTTCGAGCTGGCGATCCCAATCAGCAGGATTATCGCGTTCGTGATATTGCTCGATCAGAACCGCTGCCGGAAGTGCGAGTGGATCGGCGGCAGTCTCTGCTGAGTGCGGTGGATGGTCTGGCACGGGGAATTGAGGGCAATGATCAGCTGGCGGCCTATGGTCAGTTTCAGCGTCGCGCAACAGAGATGGTGTTGTCGGGAGAAGCACGGGATGCGTTCGCGATAGATGCAGAGACAGAAAGCCTGCGAGACCGCTACGGACGGACGACGTTTGGTCAGAGTTGTCTGCTGGCCCGTCGGCTGGTGGAGCGTGGTGTCAGTTTTGTGACGGTCAATTTTGGTGGCTGGGACCATCATGCGAAGATCTGGGAAGGGCTGGAAAATCGACTGCCGGATTTTGACCGTGGTTTTTCTGCGCTGATCAGCGATATGGATGACAGTGGACTTCTGGACGATGTGCTGGTGGTGGCAATGGGGGAATTCGGGCGAACGCCAAAGATCAACAAGGATGTGGGACGCGACCACTGGGGACCCGCAGCGTCATTGTTGTTTGCCGGTGCCGGCGTCGTGCCGGGACGCGTGCTGGGCGCAACTGACAAGGACGGAGCCAGCGTGACAGAGGCCCCGATCAGTCCGGCAGATGTCGCCTGCACGATTTACCGTTCAATTGGTATCTCCCCGGAAACGCATCTGCATACGCCGGACGGCCGTCCGGTGGCAATCCTCGACGAGGGCAAAGTGATCGAGTCGTTGTACGGCTGATCTGTTGATCTTCAGAGACCCTCAGGCGAAACAAGCATGCGAATGAATCTGCTCCTGCTGTGCACTCTGTTTGCGGCCGCTGCCGGATTCATGCCTGCGGATGAGGCATCCCCGCCGGAGCCGCCACGTGTGGCATTGCTGAATCCGCTGGGTATCAATGCCAATGCAACCACTCGAGTGATCCTGCGCGGCTGGAATCTGAAAGACACGAAGTCCGTTTCAGCCGACCGCGAAGGTGTGATAGTCAATGTCCTGAAGCATGAGTCGGCAAATGTCCCGGGCAGGCAGAAGGCTGAGGAGATCGGTGATCAGCAGCTGGAGCTGGAGATTGTGACTCCGGCGGAGCCTGTCGAGGGTGAGCTGGGACTGATTGTGGAAACGGCTGCTGGAAAATCTGCTCCGGCACGTCTGCTCATTGGAGCAAGGCAGCCAGTTCTGACTGAGACGGAGCCGAATGATTCCTTTGCTCAGGCCCAGCTGATTTCTGTTCCGCAGCTTGTGACTGGTGAAATCCATGCCGATGCCAACGTGGATGTGTACAGGTTTGAGCTGAGCGAGCCGCAGACCGTTCGAGTGCGAGTGATTGCTGGTGATCTTGGGGCGGGGCTTGATTCCCTGCTGACGCTGTACAACGCGGCCGGAAACGTCATTCGCCAAAGCGATGATCAGCCGGATTCGCGGGATTCGCTGCTGCAGTTGCCCCTTGCAGCGGGAACCTGGCTGGTGGTCATTCAGGATGCACATGATCGTGGTGGCCCGGCCCATCCTTATCGGCTGGAAGTGACGGCAGTCGATGCACCGGATCAGGCAAGATGATGCCTTCCGGCAACCGACCGGTGGAACCAGCATGCAGAACCGCGCAGGATTTCCTGGTATTTGCCCGCAAGGACAGCTGTGGTTCGAGCCACGTGGTCGGGTTGAGCCGATGATTCCGAAACGCTTTTCGGTCGCTTTTTGTCAACGTGCATGTCGGGCCAAAAAGAGGTGCTTCGTTTTGCAGTCCCGTCCGTCATCGATTATTAACGAATTGGACAGCCGTGCTGCAGTTCAGGCAATGAATGCAGAACGACGTAACGGAATGACGGTCGGAGAAGTCCCATGCTCAGAAGCAACCTTACCATGAGTTCTCATTCAGACCTGGACGGACAGGAACTGAATGATCGAGCGGCTGACGGTATTCTGATTGTTGATTTCGCAGTTCTGGCGGCACTTGTGGA
>JALQUR010000115.1 GCA_023260695.1 Planctomycetaceae bacterium | reverse complement strand
CCCGGACGCAGCACGGACCCCGGTTCCAGCTGGGCACTACGATTTCACCGCAGCAGCAGACCAGTTCCTCGCTTCCTTTTGCATCAGCTGCCACGGTCCGGACGCACAGGAAGCTGACCTGCGTTTCGATACGCTCAGCAGAGATCTGTCCGACGACCAGGCAGCTGACACGTGGGGCCGCATCTTTGCTCAGGTGCAGTTCAATGAGATGCCGCCGGAGGACAGCGAGCAGCCCGACGCGGCCGCAAGGACAGCATTCGCCACGACGCTCGAGGCAGAGATGTCCCGCTTTGGCAAAGGCTTCGGACTGGACGCAAAGCTTCTGCTGCCACAGTTCGGAAACTATGTCGACCATCAATCTCTCTTCGACGGCAGCGTCACGGACATGGCATACACTCCCGCCCGTCTCTGGCGTCAGCGTCCCATCATCTACGATGCCATCTGGGGCAACGCCTACGGTCGCGCGCCGTGGTACAGCGTGAAAATCGGAGGCACGGGAAACCATCTCATCGAACGTGGCCCCCACAAAGGCAAACTGATGGCCACGCGCTACTTCGCCGATCAGAAGTATGCCAATCCCTTCTTCGAATTCGTGCACCACGCTTCCGGATTCACCGACTATGCCTCCATCGTCGCGGATCAGTCTTCCCTCGAAGCGTTGCTGGTCAACGCGGAGACCATGGCGGAAATCCTGACCGTCGGCCAGAAGGTTCGCATAGTCACGCAGGTCAAGAACAAGGGCAGCCGAACGGGCAATAACGAAGCCATGTTTGTCGGCGGAGTGACCACGACTTCAAATGAATATCGTGGCCGCGTCCCGGTTATCTTCCGGAAAATCGTGCAGTCAGAAGAAGAAGTGACTCGCAGCGACTTTGAAGAAGCGCTCGACGTCGCCTTTGCATTGTTTCTGCGTCGCACGCCCCAGCCCGACGAATATGATCACTACTGGAATCAGGTTTTCCTGAAGAACGCCGAACTCGGAAACAGCATGGCCCTGCAGTCCGTCCTGATCTACGTGACACTTACGCCGGAATTTGTGTATCGCATGGAGCTGGGCCTTGGGCAGCCCGATGAGCACGGTCGCCGTTTTCTTTCCCCGCAGGAACTTACCTACGCGATTCATTACGCATTCCAGAACAGGCCTGCGTTCGGTGTCGACGAAATTGAGACGGTGGACGTCTATACCAAGAACAGTGAGGCTCCGATCAGAAAGACCATGACCACGCCTGCACCAGCGTGGGCGGCAGGCCACAGTGAACTGGTCAGCGAAATGCGCGCCGGACGCCTGCAGACCAGAGACGATGTCGAACGCATCGTGCGGAAGATGCTGAATGCGAAACAGAACGGCTGGGTCACCACGCACAACCGCACCTATCTCTCCACAACCAATCCCCGCATCCTGCAGTTCTTCCGCGAGTTCTTCGGCTACTACAAGGCGGAGGAGGTCTTCAAGGACGTTGATCAGTTTGCAAAGCAGGACGGATTCCGGCAGTTTGCACAGGGAACCGCTTCAAAACTGGCCTACGACACTGATAGCCTGGTGCTGTACATCCTTGAGCAGGACCGGGACGTGCTGCGTCAGTTGCTGACCACTGACCGGATCGTGGTCGCCTACTGGAACGGAAGCAACGACCAGCAGCAGATTCAGCGTGCCGGGGGCCGCGACAAGTATCAGCTCACGCATCATGTGCAGAGCTACAACATGGATCCCTTTGAACAGGCCTACGAAAAGGACAAGCACCCTGATGAACTGGTTCGCCGTAACGGCATGGTCTTCCACGCTCCGGAGGGGCAGCGTTGCGGCATTCTGACGCAGCCCAGCTGGCTGATCGCTCACAGCGGTAACTTTGACAATGATCCCGTCCGTCGCGGCAAGTGGATTCGCGAAAAACTGCTGGCCGGAACCGTTATGGATGTGCCGATCAACGTGAATGCTCAGATCCCGGATGATGAGCACCGTACCCTGCGTGATCGGTTCAGTGTGGTCCAGAAGCAGGAATGCTGGCGCTGCCACAAGAAAATGAATCCGCTCGGAATGCCGTTCGAGGCGTACAACCATGTCGGCCGCTGGAGAGACACCG
>JALQUR010000081.1 GCA_023260695.1 Planctomycetaceae bacterium | reverse complement strand
TCAGGTGCATTGCGATAGACAACCAGCCCCAGCCCCTTCGCGTCACTCCGCGAAACGTCGACCTCCAGTTCTCGAAATCCACCGGAAGAATCACTCAGATGTACTCGGGGGACTGTTCCGTCGAACACGGATGGTGAACAGGACTTTCCCCTGCAAATGAGCTGATACACCTCAGGACCTGAAACATAAGCGATATCAATAATGTCCGGATCGGAATCTCCGTTGATATCCACAATGGCAACGCTGGAGCTCCACCGCAGCGGATCTTCCGATGGAGCTGCCGCCTGCGAAAAGGTGCCGTCTCCGTTGTTGAGCCAGAGAGTATTGCTGCCGATATTGGCAATCAGCAGGTCCGGGAAACCGTCTGAATTGAGATCCCCCACGGCACAACCCTGGCCAAAGAACGGATCGAGGATTCCTGACACTCGGGTAATGTCGTTGAAACGCAGACCGCGCAGATTGCGGTAGATGCGGTCCTGAAGCTCCGGTGATGGGAGTGGTTCAGGATGACCCTCCGTCCATGCGGAACCCTGAGTCAGGCACAGGTCCGCAAAACCATCGAGATCCAGATCAATCACTGCGATCCCACCACCCGTCTGCTCCTGCATCCGCTGTCCTGGAACTGTGTTGTCTGCAGCGTTCTGATAGATGAAGTCAATGCCCACCAGCTGCGTGTGATCGCTGAGCTGGATCGGAACTTTTGTACTTCTCATGTCTGCTGTCTGCTGCCCGGAAAGATCTGCAGGCAGCTCCGTGATGACAGGTGGAGGAGTCCATAGGGGGAAGTCGAGCCGGTCCAGCGTGGCTACAGGGTTTGAGTCCGTTGGGATCAAAGGAAGCTGACTGGAAAGGAGGGGGGCGCGATTAAGCAGCACCTGACGTGCCCAGTCTGCTTCGGGCAGATGATCGACGGCGAAACCTGCCCAGGCACAGGCTTCCCAGATTCTGTCCATGGAATCCAGACTTTCGACGATCCGACGCACTGCCGGGGCATTCATGCCATTGGAATCAGACGCTTTCTTGAGGTCCTCCGAAAGCTGAAACAGTGTGTGTGCGTAGTTTGCTGCGGCGTCAGCTTCAGGAGAATCAACTTCTTTCAGGAGCCTCGCAAGTTCAATGAATGCTTGTCGATGCGCCGGGGACCGCTGCAACGTCTCAAGGCAACAGCGTATTGCAGGTCGAAGCTGCCTGATCGCATGGCAATAGCGAGCTCGCACAAACCAGACGTCCGGATGGAATTCGGCGTCTTCAGGCTGCAGCTGCAGCCAGGCGGGAAAGAGGTCTGTCGAGTGATCGACGATAAGCAGAGCTCCCGTGAGCCAGATATCCAGATCGTTCGGTGCTTCTGCCTGCATTTCTCGAAGCTGCCGGTAAGAGAGCTCAATCTGGCCATCCATCAGGCTGGACTGGACCAGCCCGAGGCGAACATTCAGATCCTGCGGCTGGAGCAATCGGCATTTTTGGAGATAGGGGCGTTCATCCACCGGGCGGTGAATGTCTCCCAGCAGACACAGCTCCTGAACAGTAGCTGAACCGCTGCGGAGCAGCACTTCGAGATGTGATCGTGCACTCCAGTTGCGGCCACAGGCAGCGTACAGGAAGGCGATCCGGGAGTTTGCTTCCGGATCGAGTGGCCGGTAGCTGACAAGTGTCTTCAGGTCGGAAAACGCCTGAGTGAGTTCACCTGTGTGAATGCGTACACTGCAAATGGAGTTGAGTAGCTGGAGGCCTGCCTGGCGGTTGGTCGGTGGGATGCGGGTCCAGAAGGCAAGTGCATCCTGCAGTCGCTCCAGCTTGACGGCAGATTCACCGGCAAGCTGCATGGCGGCTGTGAATTGCGGAGCAGATTCCGGGATCCGACTGGCAAGTTCGATGGCTGTTTCAAAGTCCGATTTTCGCTGCGCATGGAGCGCTGCTTCAAGTGCATCCTGCCACGATACTGACGGGCGATTCCACCAAAAAAACAACCCCGCCAGCAGAATTGCTGCTGACAGGGCTAAGGTGATTCTTTGGCGAAATTGAGGCTGCAGGCTCATTGCGAAACAGAGATTTCTGTCATTTCAGTCCAGTTTGAATTCGAAGGTATTATCGCCGCTTTCCGTTACCTCAGCTGTCAGACCGTTCCCGGGGCGTCCCCACTTGGGGTCAAGAGCAGAACCAGAATTGTTGCTCTCGCTATCGTCGGAGTCGTGCGACGGCGGCGTGAAGTCCCCGGCTCCGGTCGCATCATGTTCCGCCGTGGATGTTGCCGGGGGCGGAGCAGTCTTCGAGACGAGTACGTCAAATTTGCCGGCAGCTGCACCGTCGTGATAGTCATAAGTTGTGAGCTGGAACGTGCCGTCTGCTTCAGTTGTTCCATATGCCACCGGCTGCCCGTCATTGGGTGAGAAAATGACAGAAGCTTTTGGAACCGGGGCACCAGCGAGGAGAATCTTTCCACTGACCACGTAGACCGGTTTTTGGCCTTCGTCGGCACCACCGCAGCCTGCGATGAAAGCCAGTAACAAAACACCGAAAACATTCACTCGCGGACTCATTATCTTCATCCTGAATCTCTGTAAGAATTCCCCAGGGACACCGCTCGACAGAATACAAAACAAGGGAGCCCGATACAAAACCGGACCCCCTTAATTCGCAGAGGCAGATCACAAGATCAGAAATCTCCCACCGTCTCACCACCGTTTGCAGATCCCAGAGCCCCCCAGACACCGTATGGGGAACGCCCCATGTGGGAGAACTGAGTACAGATTCCGGAACGAATATTCCTTGGGTTGTCCGGACCCGGACAGGCCGTATTTCCGGTATCGATATTTTCACTGACAAAGGTAACGGAACCATCCCCCATCAGGCAAAGCACACCGCCGGTATGTCGGCTGGATGGTTCGTAGATACCATCTTCACCGTCCCACCCGCCCTGGACATAGGAGCCCTTGTTGGGGCCCAGTTGTGTAGTCATCCCTGTGAAGGCAGGTGCCCCGTCGGGCCAGCGAGTACCTGACCAGTGACGGACGTCCCCCTGCAGTTCTCCATTGACCAGTTTGGCCAGAACAGAAGCGGGATTGTCACGCATCGTACCACCATTGTTGATTGAGAGAGCTCCATCGCGCGGAGCTCGCTTGCCGCCCTGGCCCTTGGATCGTTCGGACATGGCGATCGTGTTGCTCAGGCCATCCACAATATCGCGGAAACTGCGGCTGATTCCGTTGGTGCCATCCCGCCCATTGCCAGAGGAGGTAAAGAAACCGCGTTGTCCTCGCCCGCCGTTACCCGACCACTGATTATGGTCCCAGTT
>JALQUR010000025.1 GCA_023260695.1 Planctomycetaceae bacterium | reverse complement strand
CGAGTGTCTGGCGGATGTGGGTTATCGCACGGCGTTTTTCGGGAAGTGGCATCTGAATGCGCACCACCAGCGTTATCTGGGCTGGAGTCCGACACTGGGGCCGCTGCAGCAGGGATTCATGACAGCCGAGGAGGACTTCGGGAGTCACCCATATTCGTGGGGGAAACGCACGCCGGTTCCGATTACGCGACGCGGTGAGTATGCAGATGATTCGATGATCAGTCGTGCGGTGGAGTTTCTGCAGCAGGATCACGCCGATCCGTTCTTTCTGATGGTGTCGTTGTTTCATGTGCATACACCGGTGAGGACACGTCATCGCTGGCTGCAGCAGGAGTATGCTGCTCAGCTGCCGGCCAGCCTGCCCGCGCGACAGCGTCGCGTGGATTATGCTGCGTTTGTGACGGAACTGGATCATCAGGTGGGGCGACTGCTGCAGGCGTTGCACGACTCGGGGACTCATTCGAACACACTGGTGCTGTTCACATCGGATAACGGGGGGCATCCGGAATACACGGCGAATGCGCCGCTGCGGGGATCGAAGTGGAACCTGTACGAGGGCGGTATTCGGGTTCCGTTGCTGGCATCGTGGCCCGGTCGGATTGCTGAGAACAGCGTGTGTGATGGAGCGGTGTGTGGAATCGATCTGCTGCCGACGCTGTTGGAACTGGCCGGGGGGCCGCTCCCTGCAGAACTGGATGGCCGCAGCATTGTGCGCGAGCTGTTCTCGGAGACTGGCAGTGCCTCACGAGAGCTGTACTGGCACTTTCCGTACTATCACCCGGAGACCGGGTATGCGGACGCGTTGCCGGCGATCGGGATGAATGACTTCGCCGTCAGTCGGACTCAGCCGCACTCCGCATTACGATCCGGCAATAACAAATTGCTGTACTTCCATGAAGACCAGCGAAGGGAACTGTACAATCTGGCCAATGATCCTGGGGAACTGACTGATCTGAGTGATCGAGACCCGAATCTGGCTGCGGATCTGCAACGCCGACTGCTGCAGCTGCTGGAGGGCGTGGATGCTCGTTTTCCGGTACGCAGATAGTGCGGCGTTCACACTGCATCGCTCGGCGTGACAGTACGGTGCATGCCGCCGTGTGGTGCATGCTGGATGAACAATCTGAGCTGTACAATCCGAACTGTACAATCAGAATCGTACGGACGAACGACTGCAACGTCGACGTGCGGGAACGGACTTAAAGAGAAGGGAAAGAATCATGCGTGCGATTTTCGTCGTGCTGCTGGCTGGTTTGTTAAGTACGGTTCAGGCTGAAGATTCACAGGAACTGCAGATCTGGCCGGGAGAACTTCCCGCCGGATCTCGCCAGTATTCCGCGGAGGAACAACAGGCACTGGCTGCGAAGACAACGGATGAACGCATCGCATTTGTGGAGCGGGCGACGTTGAGTGTGTTTCCGGCTCCGGCTGACAGTGCGAATGGCTGCGCCGTCGTGATCTGCCCGGGCGGCGGCTACAACATTCTGGCGTGGCCGAAGGAGGGTGTGGAAGTTGCGGAGTGGTTCAATTCGATTGGTGTGACCGCATTTGTGCTCAAGTATCGCGTTCCGCGGCGCGATCCGGAGCGGATTCACTGGGAACCGATGCAGGATGTACAGCGTGCGATACGCTGTGTACGGCGCGACGCAGAGAAGTGGAAGATTGACGCTGATCGTGTGGGAGTGCTCGGTTTTTCCGCCGGTGGTCATCTGACGGTCATGTCGGGTGTGCAGTATGAGACAACGTGTTACGAGGCAGTCGACGAGGCAGATCAGCTCAGTTGCCGCCCGGATTTTATCTGCCCCATTTACTGTGCTTATCTGGGGCAGGGATATGACGACCGCAACAGTGTGGCTCTGGGTGATCTGGTGACGGTGACACCGCAGACGCCGCCTGCATTCCTCGCGGTGACATGGGACGATGCGTTGCGTGGAGCGCAGTCAGCATTGCTTTTTGCCCGGCTGAAGGAGCACGGCGTCAAGGCCGAGATTCACGTGTTTGCGAAGGGCGGGCATGGTTATGGACTGCGACCGTCAGAGAATCCGGTTTCTGAGTGG
Organism: Planctomycetaceae bacterium; assembly: GCA_023260695.1. Taxonomy (GTDB): domain Bacteria; phylum Planctomycetota; class Planctomycetia; order Planctomycetales; family Planctomycetaceae; genus SXXK01. The sequence continues at coordinate 1,246 of JALQUR010000025.1, read as the reverse complement.
CCAGCGCATCTGCACCGCTGGCTGCAGGTATCCGGGTTTGTTCCGCAGGTCGAGGAATAAGTCAGACTGTCGATGGGTGGAGTGTGCGTGGTGCGGGATTCTGCCCGGGAGAGATTTCAGCAAATTCAGGTGGAAAAGAGTTGGTCATGATGCGAGCAGTTCCGTGGAACAGGGTTGTGCTGCTGGCCATTGTTGCCAGTTTCGTGACAGCAGCGGCAACGGCTGCGAACCGTCCGAATATTGTGCTGGTGATGGCGGACGATCAGGGCTGGGGCGACATGGCATACGCCGGGCATCCGCACGTGAAGACTCCGAATTTCGATCAGGCTGCGGCGGAAGGAATTCGCTTCGATCGATTCTACGCCGCTGCTCCGGTGTGTTCGCCCACGCGTGGCAGCGTGATGACGGGGCGGCATCCCAATCGTTATGGCGTTTTCAAGTGGGGCTATCCGCTGCGTCCACAGGAGGTGACGGTTGCGGAACTGCTGCGTGAGAGCGGCTATCGGACATCTCATTTTGGCAAGTGGCACCTGGGTTCGGTGCGGAACGGCAGTCCGGCCAGTCCTGGTGCGCAGGGCTTCGACTACTGGCTGAGTGCTCCCAACTTTTACGACAACGATCCGATCTTGTCTCTGGGTGGCAAGGCGGTGCAGTTGCAGGGGGAAAGTTCTGTTGTGACTGCGGCTGCGGCGATCGACTGGATGCGTGAGCAGGCAGCGGGAGATGATCCATTTCTGGCGGTGGTCTGGTTTGGGTCGCCGCATGGGCCGCATCGTGCGGTCGACGAGGATAAGAGTCTGTATGCCGGTTTGCCGGAACGTGACCAGCACTTTCTGGGTGAGGTGACCGGGATGGATCGTGCTTTTGGCATGATTCGTCAGGAGCTGCGGGAACTGCAGATCGAGAAGAACACGATTCTGTGGTACTGCAGCGACAACGGGGCTCTGCCTGGCGTTGGATCCAGCGGCGGTTTTCGTGCCAACAAGGGCAAGGTTTACGAGGGCGGACTGCTGGTGCCGGCGATACTGGAATGGCCGGGGACGCTTGCGGGGCAGCGCGCGATTCAGACGCGATGCAACACGTGTGATATTCTGCCGACAGTGCTGGATCTGGCCGGGGTGGCACCGCAGGTGAAATTACCTCAGCTGGATGGTATCAGTCTGAAGCCTGTTCTGGCTGATGTATCCGGGGATTCCTCGCGGCCGCGGGGGATGGGTTTCTGGGATTACACGGCTGGCGGCATCAG
>JALQUR010000304.1 GCA_023260695.1 Planctomycetaceae bacterium | reverse complement strand
GCCTAATTCTACGAGTCTGCGCGCCTTGCGATAGCCTTCGGGACGCGGCATTCCGAAATTATGCCGCACTTTTGCCTTTTGAAGACCACGTCGGAGTCAGAACGACGAACGCCGGCAGATTGCTGCTTTCACTTCCAAGTCCGTACGACAGCCACGAACCGAGGCTGGGCTTTCCCGGAACCTCGCTGCCTGTTGTGACAAACGTACAGGCGGGATCGTGGTTGATTGCGTTTGTGTGAACGGTGCGCACCAGAGCAATCTCATCGGCCATGGCACCGGTGTGCGGCAGCAACTCACTCACCCACATCCCGCACTGCCCCCGTCGCGAGAACGTGAACATGGATGGCGCCACTGGCAGACTTGACTGCCCGCTGGTCATTGTGGTGATCCTCTGACCACGGCGAATCGAATCCGGAAGCTCCTGCTGATAATGCGTTCGCAGTTCCGGTTTGTAATCCCACAAGTCCAGCTGCGATGGCCCGCCGTTCATGTGCAGATAGATCACCGACTTTGCCTGCGGCGGAAAGTGCGGCAGGTGCGGCTGCCCGGCTGAGAATTGCGGCGATGCCTGATGCTGCTGCCTGCCGATGGCCTGCTCCCCGACAGACATCGCGGCCAGAGCCAGTCCGCCGGCACGCAGACCACTGCCGCCAATAAACTGTCGCCGAGTCTGTTGCTGGAGATATTCAGTGACCGGATTTGACGTCATGAACCTGGTTTCCCGTGACAGCTGATTCGGAATTCGCCGCAGAATCCGGGCAGATTCCTGTTGTCTGCTCAGAACTCCGTGATCCGACATGATCCACAGTGTCCTCGGTTGCCGACACGGATTCAACAGAAGCCCGATTGCCGCAGATTCAATCGTAGAATATCCTCAGGTACAGGGCAGTCAGCTTCTGCACGCAAGGAATGCAGAACAGCACGCCAGGGGCTGGCATTCCGGAATCTGCCGCAGCAGCGACTGTGGCTTTCTGCCGAACGCTGCCGCTGCCTTCGAAATGCACCTCCTGCTCCCCACCTGTACACCGCTTCACACAGAATTCAGAGCTCACCATGACGATCAGGACTCCTCGCAGCGGCGGTGGCTGGAAAGCCATCGGGTACAGTCTTCGCCTTGCCAGCAAGGTGGGCTGGCTGAATATGTGGAAAGCCATGCGGTCACGCAATACCTGCAAGACGTGCGCCGTCGGTATGGGGGGACAACTGGGTGGCATGGTGAATGAAGGCGGACACTTTCCTGAGGTCTGCAAGAAGTCGTTCCAGGCCATGGCGTCTGACATGCAGGGTGCGCTCTCAGCAGACGCCATCCAGAACATGACTCTCGACCAGCTGCGAGCGATGACGCCGCGGCAGCTGGAAAACTCCGGCCGAATCACTCAGCCGCTCTATCTGCCGGAAGGTGCAAAATCATGGCAGGTCACCAGCTGGGATCACGCCCTCGAACGACTCAGTACACAGCTCCAGGCCGCCGGTCCGGAACGCTCCTTCTTCTATGCCAGCGGTCGAGCGTCCAATGAGGCGGGGTTTCTGCTGCAGATGATGGCGCGACTGCTGGGAACCAACTACGTCAACAACTGCTCGTACTTTTGTCACCAGGCCAGCGGGGTCGGACTGGGTTCTGCGATTGGCAGTGGAGCCGGAACGGTACGTCTTGAGGACCTTGATCACGCCGACCTGTACATTCTGATCGGCGCCAACCCCGCGTCCAATCATCCGCGGCTGATGCGATCACTGATGCAGCTGCGGCGACGCGGCGGCCGGATCATTGTGATCAATCCCCTTCGCGAACTCGGACTGATCAACTTCCGTGTCCCCAGTGATGTTCGCAGTCTGCTGTTCGGTACTGAGATCGCCAGCACCTATATCCAGCCGCATATCGGGGGAGATCTGGCACTGCTCACGGGCATTGCCAGAGAAGTTCTCGAACGAAACGCGCATGACTCCAGCTTTATCGCCAGACACACCGAAGGCTTTGAAGAGTACCGTGACACTGTGATGAATGTCTCGTGGGAAGAAATCACCACGACTTCCGGTGTGAGTCGCGAACAGATTCGCGACATCGCCGATCAGTACTGTGCCGCCAGGAACGTGGTCATCGGCTGGTGCATGGGAATCACGCATCACCTCAACGGTACTCAGAATGTGCAGGCCATCGCCAGTCTGGCACTGCTCCGCGGAATGGCAGGCCGCGAACATGCCGGCCTGATGCCCATTCGCGGCCACAGCAATGTGCAGGGGCTGGGAACAGTCGGCGTGACGCCGGCTCTGAAACAGCATCTGCTTGAGCGGTTCGAGGAAAAGCTGCAGATTTCTGCCCCCACCGCACCCGGCTATGACACAATGCAGTGCATGGAAGCCGCTCACCGCGGTGAAATGGACTTTGCACTCCTGCTGGGAGGCAATCTCTACGGCAGTAACCCCGCCACCGCATGGGCAGCGGAAGCAATGTCCCGGATTGGCACGGTCGTGTATCTCTCCACCACTCTCAACACCGGCCATGCACACGGACTCGGAAAGGAGAACTTCATTCTTCCGGTACTGCCTCGCGATGAAGAAGCTCAGCAGACATCGCAGGAATCCATGTTCAGCTTTGTCCGACTCAGTGATGGCGGAAAGGCGAGGTTCGCTTCGGTCCGCAGCGAAGTTTCCATCCTCGCCGAAATCGGTCAGCGAATCTTCGGCAGCAACACCCCCCTTGACTGGAAACAGCTCGAAAGTCATCAGGCCATTCGGGAACTCATCGCGGATCTGATTCCCGAGTACAGTGGGCTTGGCGACATTGATTCCTCAGGGAAGGAATTTCATGTTCCGGGACGAGCCATCCGTGACTACAAGTTTCCCAGACCTGGCGGAAGAGCGAAGTTTCACCCGATTCAGCTCGCTGCACGAAATTCATCCGACAATGAACTCTGTCTGATGACGATTCGTTCTGAAGGACAGTTCAACAGTGTCGTGTACGACGAAGAAGACCTCTACCGTGGTCAGGAACGCCGAGATGTGATCCTGATGAATGATGAGGATATTCGTCGACTGGGTCTGCAGCCGGACCAGCGCGTGCACATCAGGAGCAGCAGTGGAGAAATGCGTTACATTCTGGTCCGCAGCAGTAATATCCGTGCCGGGAACGCAGCCATGTACTATCCGGAGGCCAATACACTCGTCTCCAACGAGGTTGATCCGCTGTCTCGCACACCGGCATTCAAGGCAGTCAACGTCACTGTCACTCCGGAAATCGTGACTCTGTAACAAAGCCGCCCTCAGCCGTTTCTGGTCTGCAACGTGTTCAGTACCAGGTGCAGATGAGCCGGCAGCCATGTCACGGTCGTGGCAACACCATGCCCCATTACGGTTTTTTCAATCGGGATGCCGGGGAAGACCACTTCCCCGGACTGCTCGTAATCCACCAGCAGATTCAGCCCGTCCGTGTGGCAGCGAACCCCCAGTTTGAGTCGTGCACACAGATCACGAAGCCGGGCAGGAACGATCAGCCGCGTATCCAGTGCGTGTTCCGGTGGCTCCAGACCCGACTCCAGAATCTGATTCAGCTGTTCGTTGACTCGTCGCTTCTGCAATGACGACACATCTGTGCCGGCAAGTGCGAATGCCTGCACCCAGTCGCCCCAGCGCGCCCCTGTGACATCGCCAGCAGAATGCATGGGAAACAGCGGCTGCGTCAGCTCCGGCTGTGATTCGTCATGCACGCGATGAAAACTGACGTGCAGCAGATCACGAAATCCCAGCGTGTCCCATCCGTAACGTACGGGTGTCCCGAATGTCACCAGGTACAACGAGCCGGCGAGCGGATGCGGCCCCTGATAGCGCAGCATCTCCTGCTCCACATCTCGCCAGTGCTCCTCCCGGGGATTGCCTGCTGCCGCACAGATGCGCCGCCACTCGGAAGCCCCTCCGGCCAGCAGATTCGTCAGTATGGCAAACGCATTGCCGGCGTGAGAATGGCCCCACAACATGACCCGACGTCCTTCCGGCAGCGGACGCAGCAGCAACTGCTGCACAATTCGCACGGCCAGGTCAAGGCGGGCGAAGGCATGGTTCTCACCACTCCATGTTGGTTCGAGCAGTTCAACCTGAGGATCATCGCCCACCAGTCGCTGAAAGGTGTCGCAGAATTCTGCAGTGTAGTTGCCCAGATCCCGAGCAATGGCGGACACGGCAGGGCGAGTTCGCTCCTGCAGTCGGTCTGCCATGCTTCGCAGTGGCGTCGCCAGCCGTGGAGCCCCTTCGGACAGCGTTCGCAGACTGCCCGCCAGTCCCAGCGGATCGTCTCCCAGAAATGTTCCGTGCACCAGAATTACGCGGTCGATCCCCAGTTGTGTATGCAGAGCAGATGCTGCACCTGCAATCTCCGGGAGGTGCTGCAGCAGATGCAGTTCAACCGGCTGCACCGGGTGTGTCGGGTAAGTCTGGTGTCGATACTGGTTATTTTCAGGCATGCACAGATTTCCAGCAGATCCCCACGTTTGTTGTGACTGCAATACTTCTCAGGAGCCTGCGGTAAACACGAATGTCATGGCAAAACGGAATACTGCAGCCGCAGTCCCTGCCCAGGCGGCTGGGTTTTCTGGTAACGCACATCCCCTGGCGGCCTGCCATCTCCCTGCAGCAGTCTTCCCTGTGCATCAAACTTGTCTGTTCGACCACTCACATGCTCCCGAGACCAGCCGCTGACGATGCCTTCCGAGTAGCTGAAGCGATCTGTCCAGCCACGTGCTGGCTCCACCAGCGGATCGGCATAAACACCATTTGCAGCGCGAGTCGCGTAGTCCACGCTGAGCAGCTTTCCATCCTCGTAGACACGAGTCTGTGTCGGAGGAAAAAACACAGAAATCACACCTGGCAGAGACACGGCCACACCGTTTTGGGCGAAGACTGCAATGTCAACGCGGGCCGTCTGCAGTGCTTCATTCCATGGCACAGCGAATGGTTCGTGCCAGTCAATCAGGATCTCCACTCTGCTGCCACCAGGAATCAGAGGACGAATCCGGATACGGTCCGACTGCCCCTGCAGCACCACCCAGCGAAATGTCAGTTCCTGACCGTTCGGATCCACACTTTCGGAAACATCCACCACCATCCTGCGGGTGTAAGCACGCGTGCGATGCACGCGGCCAATCGCAATCGGACTGGTCAGCAGCACTTCAGGAACCACAGCCAGCTCGGCATTCTCATCACGGCTCGCCCGAGATTCCTGAATCACATTCATGGCCACCTGGGGCGGTAACTGATCCGGCGTAAGCTGATGAGCCAGCCGCACCATGCGTTCCACGTCCAGCTCGGTCCCCTGCGCCACCACGGCATGAGCCCGACCGCTGAAGTAATCCTCAGGCTGAGCAATGAAGGTCCAGCACTGCCGCATCACCCACTGCGTCGCCTGCATCAACTGGCCGCGTTCCTGCAACGCCGTTCGCACTTCCGGAGAAAATGCCGCCAGACACATGGCAATCGCCTCCAGAAATGGCTGATCAGACCCGGACGACCCCTGAGAAATCACCCAGCAAGGCAGGTTCATCGCAAAAACATCACCGTGACCCGGGTCGTAATCTGCATGCTCCGGATAACAGTAAAGATGATTGTCGCGATACGCATTCAGCACCTGCGTCAACGCGACCTGAATGTTCGACAACCGCCGCGGATTGCTGCACCACAGTATGTCGCCAACGTTTGCTGTTGATGAGTTTCCGAACGTCGGCAGAGTAAACCGATGCTCCGGATGCGCACCAAAATCGGCGCCACTCAGCTGCACCGACGGCGAATACTCCACAAAGGCCAGATCCGTGAATATGGACCGGGGCAGGGTGGAATGATCCCGATCGCGATTGTCATACAGCAATCCACGAAAACCGACAGCCGACCCTTCCCGGACCCAGCCGTTGATCAGCTCGGACGCTCCGTCCGTACGTTGAATCACCGGGGGACGATAATCGCCGACAGGAGCTGCAGACTCGGTGAACTCCGAGACCAGCGAATGGATCCGATCTGACCAGAAGGTGTTCCCCTCGTCCACCACAGCAGTCCGCTTCTCAATCTGCCGAGACCGGACCCGCGCCCGTCCGGGAGCAGCACGAGTCGCAGCCAGCGCTGCCTTGCGAACCAGCAATGGAAATCTGGCGTCACTGCGCAGCGCATGAAATTCGGGGTCCTGCTGCAGTCGCTGCGGCTCGTCAAAACCGAACCGGACTGACTGATACAATGACGCAACGGCTGCATCAAGCTGCCCCAGAGACGACTGAAACGTCGCCTTCATGAACCACAGACCAGGATTCTCCGGGTCCTGTTCCAGCAGACGCTCTGTAAGCACCAGCCCGTCTGCGTGTCGATCACTGCGGTAAAACTGCAACAGCACTGCTCTTGCTTCCAGACTACTGGTGCGAATCTGAGGCAACAGGAATACAGCCGCAGGGACCGTTGCTCGCACAGGCTGCACGTGTACCGCATAACGTGCCGCTACTGCACCGCCAAGGAACAGAAACAGAATCGCAACAGTGACGGAAAACGGTTTTCTCAAGCCAATCCCCCCAGGTCAGGGCCATGTGCTGGTACCGCAGCACGTTAGCCATGCTGCTGTGACTGTTCAATCCCGCATTCCGGGGAATTGACTTTCCCCGGGATGGATCGACGAAGTTATCTGTTCCCGGAGTCTTTACCCGCAACTCTCGTCAACCGCACAGTCAACGTGCTACACTCTGATCGTCGGCAGAGGGACAGGTGTTCGCTGGACGGTTTCGTCTGGAGGAAAGTCCGGGCTCCGCAGGACACGATGGTGGGTAACGCCCACCGTCCGTAAGGATCGGGAAAGTGCAACAGAAAGTAAACCGCCGAACGGCGTGAGCAGCAGCCTCTGGCTGCCTCTCACGCGTCGTGGTAAGGGTGAAACGGTGCGGTAAG
>JALQUR010000683.1 GCA_023260695.1 Planctomycetaceae bacterium | reverse complement strand
CTTAATATCTTTAGTAGAAACTGCAGAATTCCATCCAACCCATGTCTTGTCAGGGACTTCTGAAGATTGTTGAAACTCCTGAATTGCTGCCCTTCTACGTGCTCTCATCTCTTTTGCTTTTGCAGAACTAGCTGCTGCACTTGGGTCTTGACCATTTCTTATTGCATCATTTTTATCCCATTGTGCTCTATAAAAATCATGTAAATGATGTGGTGTTTTTGCTAAGATTTCCTGTCTCTGGCTTGAGTTATGAACATTAGCAAATCTCTTAAAGAATTCTTTTTGAGATTCAGGCATTGCCGCTGGCTACTACCTTGCTGTCAACAGAGAAGTTAACTCGGCAGGGAGTAATCTGACGGCAGACACCGATCCGCCCGCCACACAGGACGCCAGCTCCGGCAACCCGAAGCAGAGAAAGTCACCGCAGGAAAAGTCCTCGAATGATGCTCGGTCACCGGATGGTCCATTGCTCGCCGCTGCCGGATCCGCCACCACAGCACCTGCTGCAGACTCTGCTTCACCGCCGCGTCCTCCCCGCGACGCCTCGGTTCCTGAAGCCCTGCAGACACCACGAATTCCACCGGTCACCGCTGCAGACGCCGGGACAAATCCCGCCAGCACACCCCATGAAAAACCCGCAATGGAGCCGACGGAGCAGGAGCGGCCACCAGTTCCGGAGCCGCAACCGAAGCCGGAACCCGAACCATTTCGACTGGCTTTACAGGACCCACAGTACAGAGACAGCCACGGGCAATTGCGCGCTCTCCTGCCCGACCCGGCCACAGGTGAACACGTTTCCCTGCCGCTGATCTGCGAGCAGGACACGCCGGAGATTACCATCACACCGTCCGGTTCCTTCCTCAATGCCATCAATTCCTGCTGCAATGGCGTCAAAGTTGCCTACCAACGGACCTCCCCGGAATCATGGGACGTCAAAGTCGGTGACACATCGCCGCCGGAATACCTGGTTGCCCGAGTGCGACTGCAGAAGACAGAAAACAGTGCTGCACCTCAGACTCACCGACTGGAATTCAGCTGGGCTGTCGCTGCACCTGACCCTGCACTCGCCGCTGTCCTCCGCTGGTGCCCGATTGAAATCACCGTCGCTGGATCCTCGAAAGCTTGCCTGCTGAGCAGGCCACAGCAACTATCCGCGATCGACACTTCCCGGCTGCTTGAAGCTCGTTATGAGCAGAACGACGACCTCCGCAAAACGTTTCAGTGCATCAGTATTCTTCAGTTCACGGCAAATCACGCTCCACTGATAAGCCTGACGGTCGACTCTGGCAAGTCCACACACGAACTGACGACCACACTCGCGGACGGAGTCGGCAAGTTGCCGGTGCTGGCATTCAGTGCTGACGGTGATCTGTACTCCTTCGACCCCAAAGCTCCTCCACCAGACAACGGAATCGCTTTTGCAACTCTGCAGGGCACCTTCACTCGTCAGGATGCTGACGCACCCGATGCTCGATTCCTGATTGAACCTCGCTGGGATGCAGTGATCCCAGCTCTTGGTCTCCTGCGAATGCAGGAACTTGACACTGAAGCAAAGCGTCAGGCACGAAACACTGAGGAGAAGATCCCGGAGATCTTCGATCAGCTGAATAAACAGTCTGCCCTTGTTGTCGTTGACGCAAAGACCGTTTCGGCTACTCAACTTGAAGCCGCACGTACCAGCTTCAGCTCACTCCAGCAGCGTCTGCAACAAGCCCAGCAGCTGCAGAGTGTCAGGCACTGGAGCAGAGAAGAACTGAAGCCGGCTCCCAGCCTGCATCGAAAGCTTGAACAGGTCGCCGAACTGATGCGAAAGCTTGAAAAAGACCTGCAACGCAGCTCTGATGCAGCCGCAATCCTGACAAATTATTACACCCGGCAACTCAGGAACCCCGGGCAGCAGAAGCAGTCCCTCGAGACGCAGCTGACTACGGCCAGGGAAATTGAGCAGTCGATCAGCAGCCTCCAGGATGTCGCTGCGAAACTGCAGCAGGAGCAGGATCGATCAGAACAGCTGGGAGCAGCAATCGCGCAGCTGCATCAGGTTGCCGCTGATCTCCGCATCCAGTTGCGCATCCATGCAAACTTCTTCACGGACTCCGGCAATCTCATTCGAGTTGACTTCCTTGAATCCGCCCCGGCAGGAGAACAACAATGACTCTTGCTGAACTTGAAGCACTTATTCGCGAAATCCAGACCATCCTCGAATCACCCGTAGAGCCGGTGCACGAGGAACTGATTGACCTCGCTCTCCGCCATGAACAACTTGTCTCTGCAGCACATGCCCGACTTGAAAAAGTTGAGGCTCTGCTCAGCAGGGGACTTCGTACAGAAGCACTGGAACTGGCTGAACGTGATCCGGATCTGAACGACGTTCTGGCCACACTCGACTTTCCGGAACTGGCCACATGGAATGAACTGCTTCGCCGCAACGAAATCCAGACGGCTCCGACAATCCTGCTGGAAGCGGCTGCGGAACTGAACGACGCCTACCTCGCCACTGCGTCACTCAACAAACTGCTGCAGCAGTACCGCACCGTCAACCTTGCTCGAGCACCACTGGCGGAACGTATCGCTGTCCTGAGACGACTCGTCAGCAAGGATCCTCAGAATCCTGCCTGGCCAAAGGATCTGATCCGGTTTGAAAGACATCGCATCAAAGAGCTGGCAAGCGACTTCCAGCAGGCCGTCAGGCAGCAGGATCTGGCTGCATTGACACAACTCGACCGTGAAGTCAGCTCAAACAGCTGGTCCGTCACCGTGCCGGAGTCCGTTCGTCAGCAGGTCACGCAGGCTCACACGGATCTGCGCCGCAGGGAAGCCCGCAGGGAACTGGAACAGCTCAGCCACCAGCTCTCCGATGCCTACTCAGAATTCAACTATGCACTCGCCAGCCGACTGCAGCAGCGATTTTCCGCCGTGCAGAGTATTTCTGCCGTCACACCCGACGACCCGCTCATGGACATCGCCGGTCCTGCACTCGACTGGATTGCAGAACAGTCTCGTAAGCTGCAGCAGGAGCAGGACCATAAACAGGCGGTCACTGAACTGGAAACAGCTCTGGACCGACAAACCTCCATTGATGAACTTGAAAAGCTGTACCATCGTGCTGTGCGTCACGGCGATGCCGTGCCCAGACAGCTGGAACAGCGAATTGCCGCCCGCCGCGACCAGCTCATCAGCAGCAGCCGTCAGCGCCGCAACCTGACAATCGCTGCAGTGGCCGCCGCCTGTCTGGCCGCAGCCGCCAGTATTCTGTTTGTCGTGCAGAATATGCAGTTCAATCAGTCCGTCAAAAACCACGATGATCGACTCGCAGAGCTGCTTGTCGCAGCTGAACAGTCCGGTCAGGTCAGTGCTGTTCAGGAGTATCTTGACGAAGTTCAGCAGATTGACCCGCAGATCCTGCAGACACCACAACTGCTCGCCCGCAGCAACCAGCTGTCATCACTGATCCAGCAGGAAAATGGACGCCTCCGTCAGCTCGATCAGCTCCGCAAGCGTCTCAGCAACGAACTCACCAGCGCCACTCTGCCTTCAGAACTCTCTCAGGCGACCGACACACTCGAGGAACTGAATGCTCTCCTGAAAGGGGAACAGGAACGAGCACTCTGGCTGGAATCGGAACAACTCCTGCTTGATACTCGAACCACGCTGCAGCAGCAGATCGATAACCAGTTCAGTGCTGCTCTTGATGAGCTGATCGCAGAGATTGAAGTTCTTCCGGATGACAACGTCTCGCCGCATGACGCACTCATTGCTCGCCTGCAGGTTCTCAACTCGTCGCCCGAAGTCTCTCTCCCGCTGCAGCAGTCCGTCACCGCACTGCTCACCAAGCTGGTGAATGACCGCAAGATGGTCTCGCAGAATCTTGACATGGCGGCTTCCCTGCAGGACATCACCAACTCTGCAGGAAAGGAAACGCAGTTTGCAGACGCACTGACCAGTTACCTCCGCGGCAATCCCGGGACCGGACGTACCGCCGATTTCGAATCCGTACTCAACGAAGAATCGGCAATCTGGAAGCAGGTCGGCAACTGGAACTCGTTCTGCCTTCGTCTTGTTGCGGTCGATCTGACTGCCGTCAGCCCGGCAACCGCTGCAGAACTGGTCACTGAAGCAGAATCGCTGGCCATGAAATCCGCTCCGTTCGCCGAGCAGCTGCTGAGCGAACCGATCATCGCCGCACTGCGAGCTGCAGCATCACGTACATCAGCCGAATTCCCCTCCACCACGGACCGCGTGCGTGCAATCTTCAACCGTCGCACCATCACAGACGCTTACCTGATTCGCACCAACGAAGGTGTCAGCTATTACTCCGGATTTCCACCGGACAACAACAGCAACGTCACACTGACGTTCAATTATTTCACGACGACGTCCGGGACTCAGACAAAACCAGAAACGCTTCGCTTCGATGAAGTTGAGAACGCAGCCGGCCGGGAGGGCGACGGCTGGCTCTCTCCTCAGACCCACATGTATCGCCGGATTGATCAGCAGCTGAAGGACCGCAACAACTCAGAAAAGCCCTTTGAAACTCTGGTGGCCGATCTGGTGCTGCAGATTGCCGCGACAAAGGATGTCGATCCGGTCCTGCGCACCCTGCTGGTCGACGAGCTCATCAGAATCGGCGCCGGCGGCAGTGAAGGATTTCGACTCGCCTCCGAGGAAACTCGTGCACAGCTTGCGGGACTGGCAATTTCCAGCCTGACCAACTGGGCCGCTCCGGCTGATCCCCGCGCCGATGAAGCGCGCCGGGAAGCCACTCGATTCTTTGAATCGGGTCTTGAGCGGCTGCAGGAGCAACTTCCGCAGGCGGTCAGGATCACACAGTCCCTGTCTGCACCCGCATCTCTGGCGGAATTACGCTGGGTGGGGTGGACACATAAAAATGCCCGCTCCGAGTGGATCGTCTCGTTCCGTCCCGATCTGCAACTGACCACGAAAAACGGAGAACTCGTTGTGTTCCATCATGAAGCAACAGCAGCGGCACCCGTCGTCATGGCCAGTATCGGCAGATTCAACAATCAGTCCACGCTTTCACAGGTCGCCGAACCAGTGGCTGCGCTGCCGCGAGAGGGCCGTCCGGTTTACCTGCTGCTCCCTCGATCCTCGCCTCAGACACAGCCAGCACAATAAACGCACCTCCAGTCGTCGGATTCCAGCAGCATGTCACAATCCTACTACATTCGTGTTCGCGGACAGGTTCAGGGCCCATTGTCCCGCGCCCAGATCGTGGCGATGATGCGTCGGAATCGACTTGGTCGACATCATGAGATCTCTGCCGACGGAGCTGTCTGGTCACGAGTCGCCGACATCCCGGAACTCACCGGACAGTGGGCTGCCGACGAGCAGCGGGTCGATCGACTCAGCCCTGTTCAGATTCATCCTGAACCTGCACCGACAGTCGAACCGGCAACAGCCGATTGGTTCTATGCCTCAGGAACTACCCAGCTGGGGCCAGTCACCCTTGATGCAATCAGAACGCTGCTGGCCAATCGCAGCATCGATGGCGCGACACTCGTCTGGAAGAAAGGCCAGCCCGACTGGATCCCCGCGAAGCTGATTCCGGAACTCTCTGACCTTTGCAGCAGCCAGCCGTCCGTTCGTGTCACTCCCGCGCTCCACACAGCAGACGTGCCCGGCATCACTGCGGCAGCGTTCTGCACCAGCTGCGGTGAGTCCGTTTCAGCAAAGGCGGTCGCCTGTCCACATTGTGGTGTACCACCCCGCGTGGAACGCAGCTTTTGCCATTCCTGTGGCGCTGGACTCCGCCAGAATCAGATCATGTGCGTTGTCTGTGGCTCCGATCTGCGCGGCTCCACAGAGCCGCAGGCTGCGAACGGACTGCCCGTTCACTCAGGTCGCAGCCGCACAACGGCCGCACTACTGGCACTGTTTGCAGGGGGACTCGGAGTGCACAAGTTCTATCACGGAAGCTGGGGCTGGGGGCTGGTTTATCTTTTTACGTGTATCACACTGATC
>JALQUR010000677.1 GCA_023260695.1 Planctomycetaceae bacterium | reverse complement strand
TCATCATCTCAGCGGCACGCCGCTGCAGTTTTTCGGCTTCCTCGGCATGACCATTTCGTGCCAGCTGTTCTGCTTCTTCCTGCAGCTGACGGGCTTCCCGGGTAAGACGTTCTGATTCTGGTCGCTCGTCTGCCTGCAGCGAATTGCCGGCGCAGATGAGGAGTGCAGATGACAGAATGACCGCGCCAGTGCGGATGAAAAACATGATCAGGCCTTTCATGGTGGGACGAGAAACAGTGGAGTGTGCAGACGGCGGCAGTAGTGCTGCGGAAGGAAAATTGTTGTGGAGTCAATTCGTCTGTTGACAGGATAAGTTCGGGACACAGGTTCCGGAGGGTTGCAGATTCCCGAATGTGTGGTGTGCTGTTGCAGACGCTGATCGGGGGAAGGCAACGACAGACGCTGACGACAGACGCTGTAGTTACTGGATGCCGCCACAGTGTTCGTGGAGTGTTTGCTGTGGCTGTCGCGACTAAGCCGGGCGTCTCGATCATTGCCCTGCCTGTGCAGTTTAACACGTTGTCAGTTGTCGTGATACCGGGATCTCTGCTTCGTGCTGAGTATTCTGTCCCGGGAGCATCGATTGTGACAGGCGTCAGGCGTTCAGTCGGAGAATCTCAGATACACATGCATGATGCTGTCCGTGAATGACTCAGGAGCCGTGCGGTGTTCCCGCTGCAGAGGAAGGCCGTGGCGGACCATGGGGAAACCGTACAGCTGGATGCGGCAGGTCTGCGTTGGTATTGAATGATTGGTATTGAAGGGATACACGCTGGCGGGATGGATTCATGTCTGTCATTTTTTCAGTTCGGCGAAGCTGAGCAGCCGGGCTGATTATTCGGCGGAATCAGAATCTGGTGCAAAGAACACAGCCAGCCAGACAGTGGGCTGGTCCGGTGTTGTCCAAAGCACGCGATGGCGCTGGTGGGCCGGAATCAGCAGCTGGTCACCGCACTGCAGACGGCTGGAGGAGCCATCGGCGAACTGCAGTTCAGCCTGTCCCTGAAGGAGCAGAACCCATTCGTGTTCGCTCTGATCGTACCAGAAATCGGGTGCTGAACAGTGCCCGGTGGAAACGATGCGCTCGATGCGGACGTGCTGATTTTCCGCGAGAATACTTACAAGTTCGGCCGGTAAATTCCGGGGCAGATCGGTCAGCAGATTCATCATGGAACCCCCAGAGGGCTGAAACAGAGATTGGTGAAGGCAGGCAGGAACGATCGCAGAAACTCAGCGGTTTGTCTGTGCAGAGGCCTGATAAGTGTCTGCAAAACGCCTGCGTGGTCGCTCTGCACAGGTAAAATCGACTCAGAACTGGCGGATTTCCGGGCATTTCGGACCTTTCGGGATTTGGCCGTGTATTGGGTTGTGTCCGCGCGTAGCATGATTTCTGTTGCGTTCCTTCAAAAATGCATTGGTGCCAGCATTCATGTTCCCAGCAGTCACATCTGATTCCTCCAGTAGCCTGTATTCAGGGTTAATCGCGCAGCTTCACGCTTCCAGAGCGCGTTGGTCCAGAGCGCGTTGTTCCCGTCGCCGTGCTCATCAGCCGCATTCCGGTGCTTCGGAAGAGCTCGAGGTGCGAACGCTGCCTGCGATCACGATTGCGATTGACTACAGCCGTGACACTCAGGGGTTTTTTAATCAGCAGGCGCGGCGTGATGAATTGCAGCGGGCAGCGGATAGTCTGGCATCGGCGTTACAGGACGATCTGTCTGCCATCAGCCCGGGCGGTGGCAACAACTGGACGGCCACATTCACGCATCCGGGGAACGGCGGGACCGCTTCTGTTTCGAACCTTTCGGTTCCCGCAGATACGTTGATCCTGTTTGCTGGTGGAATGCAGCTTTCGGGGTCAATCGCCGAGGGCGGTCCCGGAGGATTCAATGCAAGTGGCAACGCCAGCTGGCTCAACCTGTTGTCTACTCGCGGCGAAGCCGGCGCCGGGGGCAGTGCAGCCAGTCAGAGCGACGTGGGGTTCTGGGGCGGCACGATTATGTTCTCCACATCGGCCTCATGGCATACGGGCTCCGGGGTCCCTGCCGGCGGCAGTCACGATCTGTACTCCATCGCCCTGCATGAGCTCAGCCACTTTCTTGGGGTTGGTTCATCGAACGCGTGGTTCAATCAGATCAGCGGTGGTTCATTCACGGGCGTTAATTCTGTTGCAGAATTTGGCGGCAATGTACCGTTGAGCGGTACTGGTCACTGGGCCAGTGGAACCAGCAGCACTGTGCCCGGTACTGGTGCAAATCAGACAGCTGTGATGGTGCCAGCGGTCGTCTCTGGTGTGCAGAAGGAAATGACGGTCCTGGACTGGGCAGCTCTGCAGGACATTGGCTGGCAGGTTGAGCTTGCGAATGCTGTACCCACTCTGAATAACATCGTTGATCTTTCGCTTGAAGAAGGGGCTGGTGAGCAGACCGTCAATCTGAGCGGGATTACTGCGGGAGCGGGTGAATCGCAGCCGCTCCGAGTCACTGCTTCCAGCAGCAATTCAGCCCTGATCGCGGATGTTCAGGTACAATATGTTTCGCCACAGACAACGGGTCAGGTGCGATTTACGCCGACTGCAGGTCAGACGGGATTCAGCACGATCACTGTGGTCGTGGAGGACGGCGGACGGGACAGGAATCTGAGTACGGCCAGCGATAATGCGACAACGTCCAGGTCATTTGTCGTCTCAGTCGGCACCAGCCGACCGACGATCATCAGCCCACTGGTATCCACTGCTGAACAACGCCCGCGGATTGAATGGACAGCGGTTCCTGGAGCAGCGTCCTACGAGGTCTGGATTGGAAACAGCAGTATCGGTCAGAACCCGTGGGTGCTGGGAGATTCTGCCACCACGTTTTTCGACGTGCCCGTGAATCTGGGCATTGGCAAGATGGACCTGTGGGTTCGCGGCGTGCGCAGCAACGGAACATTCATGCCGTGGACAGACATGCATCGATTTGTCGTCACAACGGTACCGACGATGGATGCACTCAACGTCCGTCAGGAGATCGCTCGCCCCACCGTCACCTGGCAGGCGATCCCCGGGGCCGAAAGTTATGACGTCTGGGTGAACAACACATCCACGGGTGAAACGCAGGTGATCCGCCAGACAGTGGGCAGCAACTCCTGGACTCCCGCTGCCGACCTGCCGATGTCGCGTTATCGGATCTGGGTTCGCGGAATCGCAGCTGACAGATTCTTTGGCGGCTGGGGTGTTCGCAGTGACTTCTACGTTGCACCTGCACCCCTGATTGACTCCCCGGCAGTGCCAACGTTTGACCGAACTCCTCAGTTCAGCTGGGGCGAGGTGGCTGGGGCTGACAGTTACGGCATATACCTGAAACGGCTTGCAGACGGGAGTGTCATTGCAAATCTGAACGGGCTGGCGACACCTGAGTGGACTCCGTCCGTTGATCTGGCTGATGGAAACTATGCGTGGTGGGCTCTTGCAGAATCGTCAGTTGCCAATTTCCGCAGCGGATGGTCAACACGGATTGAGTTTCATGTTGGCGGCCAGACGAGTGTTTACGGTCCCTCGTCACCCTCCGCCTCACGAACCCCATACATCGACTGGGTGCCCGTGATTGGTGCCGCCCGCTATGAACTCTGGGTCAACGGCGATGCGGAAGGACCGAAGGTCATTCATGAAACCAGCCTGACGAACTTCTGGTTCAAGGTTCAGACTCCACTGCAGAGCGGCGGCACCTATCGGGTCTGGGTCCGGGCCATCAGTGGCGGTGGTGAGGTGGCCATCTGGTCCAGCCAGTACGTGTTCACTGTTTCTGCAGTCGATGACCCTGAGGTTCCCGAGGATTTACTCGACCTGCTCGCGAATCCTGGTTCAGCAGATGATGCGGTCCGTAATCCTTCCGACGATCATTCGGCTGTCTCTCTGGCAGCCGCAGCGGTCAATGACCAGGAAGATGTGAACCCCGGCAGCGCAGCTGATCAGGATCAGCCTGTCGTTGAATTTCATGCTGATCATGCAGTCTTCGACGAGCTGCACGTGGCTGCATGGTTTGCAGCTGCCGGTGAACTCCCGGACGTATGACAGTGGTTGTTGTCAGCGATGATTACGAGTCTGCTGAGTTGCTGGCGATCAGAGCTTTTCGCAATGGACAGTGCTCGTCCTGTTCCAGTCCTCGGCGATAAGTCTGCAGCAGTGCATGAGATCGTCTGGCGAGCATTCTGCGGACCTCACGGCGCTGTCCGCGAACGCGCGGAATGACCATGTCGTCATAGCCGGTTGTCTGATGACGCATCCAGGCGATTACAGCGGCTTCGGCACGCTGTGAAACCGGAATCCGCTGCGTTCGTGCAACAGTGCCGCTGCCGACGGGTGTTGCATGAGTGGTGACCGTCTGTGCAAGCTGGTGTGCCAGGTCCGAGTAGCGGGGATGGAATTCCAGAAACTGCACGACCGCAGCATGGAACTCCTGAACATATTCAGCCTGCGATCGTTCGCGGCGATCAGCATCTGCGACTTTTCGTCTGGCATAGCTGTCAGTGGATCGTTCCTGCAGCAGCGTTGCAGCGATCTGCCGGATCGTGTCGGCCGGTGCCCAGACACCACGGGAAAATGTTCGGCGACCTTTTCGTTCCTGAACAACATAGTGTTCGCCGGCGGCTTTGACGCGACGGGTCAGTGCTGCGTCGCCGGGCAGAAGCAGTTCCCAGTTCTCAGGAACCTGTTTCACAATGCCTGTATGATCGACGACAGTTCCTGACGTCGGTCCTGGGGAATAAACATCACTGCTCATGGAAATCCGTGCAGGGCACCGACAACAAGGTCGATCCGGGGAAAAAGGAGTGCTGAGGGGGGATTACTGAGGGAAGACCTGATAAGGCTGAACAGTCTGAGATTTCCCCTTGAGTGGCACGGGCGTGCAGGCCTGGCAGCGAAAAACATCCGAAACATGTTCATAAGTTGCGGGACCAATGATTACCTGACCGGGTGCTGCAACTGTGGATTCCAGTCGGCTGGCCACGTTGACAGTGTCTCCGATCACGGTGAAATCCTTGCGAGACTTGCTTCCGATATCTCCCATCACAACGGGTCCGGAATTGATCCCGATACGCAT
>JALQUR010000471.1 GCA_023260695.1 Planctomycetaceae bacterium | reverse complement strand
CCACAACGCCGGTTGTGGTTTCCCGGCATGCCCGGCGGAGCCCAGACGAGCAGTCAAGGTGAGCTGCATGTGTCCGTGACGAATCTGCTGCAACAGTTCCGTCCGGGAAAGGGTTCGCTGGAATGTTGTGTCATAATAATCTCCGGCGGGTGTTCGAGTGACTCGGCTCCATACCGAGCGTCCGTCCGTGATCGTGGTGGCTTCCCCGTTGAGCACGATTGCGGATTCTGCTGACGCGAGTTCAAGTGTTTCAAACAGCCGCGAGGTCGATTTGTCATCAATCGTCGCAGCAGTGAGAGTGACCTGTCGAGCGAAACTCCCGTGGAATCCGGTACTCATCTGGAGCACCATGTCCCAGACAGGATTGAATCGTTCCCGGCCAGCCCATGAAAACTTCCAGATCTCCTGTTCAGACTGGCCGGCTTCGGCGACTTGGCGGTAGAACGGAAACTCAATGATGTTCAGACGGCCCTGCGGCAGGATCAGATAGCGATCATTCGCCCCTCTCCATGTCGGGGCATCCATCCCTGTTCCCGGTGTGTTGGTGCTGACAAGAAATGGCATGCGGTGGCAGTTACCGCAGACGTTCGCCTGGGGCTTTGATGGATCGTCATCCCCAAGGATATGAAACAGCTCAAACCCCCGACGAGCTCGTTCTGTAACCGCGTCTGTGTACGGTCTTCCGGGCGCTGGAGGATACATGACACTGAGAATCCATTCCGCCATATCGTCGCGCTGTTGTCGGTCAAGTTTGCCTCGCTTGCCTTCGTCGTTGACGTTGTCCGTGTCGACAAACGACATTGTTGTGGCAAGTCCGCCATCAATCAGGTGCCGGGCGCTGCTGAGCGGATTCCCGGGCTCCGAATTTGGCGGAACGCTGCCGTGAATCTGAGCACTGTTGTTGCCACCGTAGGGATCACCGGGAATACCATCCCAGTGGTAGGGTTCAGTATCGCGGAGTCCTCGAATGGGCATTGTGGAACGTGGCATGATCTGGTTGCCACCGCTCACGATGGGAGTGCTGAGCACCCAGAGCAGCTGATCTGTATGCCCGTCGGGGTGACAACTGGCACAGGCGAACGTGCCTGTGGACGATGCCGCAGCGGTCTCAAAGGCCATGCGGCCCCGCTTGAGCTGCGGTGGTGTCGGATCGGGGAGTTCGATTTCGGTGGTGACGTGCAGATTGCTTCGGTCTGAAAGATCAATTTGTGAGATACTGTTGCTGACAGCGTTCAGTACCCAGGCTGCTGCCGGCTGGCCGTTTTTGTGCTGCAGTACAAGTCCACGAGGCACTGACCCGACGTCGATCTTTCCCAGCACCTTTCCATTGCTGGCATCGAGGACTGCAACGCGATCTGATCCAGCGGCGGTTACTACCAGCGTGTCACCGTCGCTGCTGACTTCGACAGCAAACGGTGTGGCCAGGCAATCCTTGAGGCCCGGCTGATCAGGTGGGAGTGGCTCCAGATCGAAGAAATCGGGTTTCCAAGGTAGCCCATTGTCGGCAGGGCTGAGCCGAGTGATGCGATTCAGAAATGGTCGATTCTGCAGCTGTGACAGATCGTGCTTCCTGCTTCCCGATCGACCATTGACATCATTTCGAGCCTCTGTCTGAGCAATAAAGACGGTTCCATCGCTGGCAACTGCAAGGCCGTAGAGCAACGTTCCAGGAGTATCCACGCTCTGTACCAGTTCATCAGTTTCCGTGTCAAAGATGAACAGATCGCGGTCCGGTACGTCTGGATGCCGCACGATATCGACGACATGCCCGAGTGAGAGGACGTTGTTATTCCGAATTGAGTGCTCCCAGGCATCGAAGATCACCAGATCCCCGTCTATGTTCTCTGCATTGCCGCCGGACAACTGAGTCTGGTTGTTTGATTCAAAAGGGATTACGTAGAGCCTGTGATCGTGAACAACGATGGATCTGGGGTCCTGAGCGGGAATCTGCAGTCGCCGTTTTAGCCGACGACTACGGACGTCAATCACCGCAATTTCATTCCTGGAGGAAAGTGCGACGTAGGCCTTTTCATTCCCTGCAAATGCGATCCCGACCGGCTCGTCAAATGTGGTCGCTGCGTCTGCATCAAATTCCTGGATTGTCGCGATCGCTGAGAGGTAAGACGGGCTGGCCGGGTCGCTATCGATGACTGTCACGCAGTCTGAGACGTGACAGGAGACCCAGGCCTCCCTGCCATCGGGGCGAATTGCCACACTGACGGGATCAATGCCCAATGGAATGCTGCGCAAAACAGCTCCGCTGTCGGTGTCAACAACCTCAACAGTGGCAGCCGGCGTGTTCGCGACGAAGAGCAGATTGTGGCGAATCGCGATGGGACGAGAGTGAGGACTTGAGAAGAACGGGGTGCCAGACGTTTCGTTCCTGATGAAATGCTGCTGGTGCACGTTTTCCCGCTCGGAATCTTCGGCGTTGCCGATTCCAGTCGAATACAACAGAAGTGCAATCAGCATTGCAGAGAACATTTTGTTTCGCCGGGGTAACGCTCGGAGCGGCATCGTGTTCATCGCGTTTGGGGCGCCATCTGGCGG
>JALQUR010000300.1 GCA_023260695.1 Planctomycetaceae bacterium | reverse complement strand
CTGGGATCAACCCGCTATCCTCGCTCACCGCCGTGACCCGCAGCGGTTGTGATTCACCACCGCCGGCACTGATCCCGCCAAGACTCACTGTCTGCTCCGACGCGTCTTCGGCAATTGACACGTTGCTGACGGCATCCAGCGTAGGTGCGTTGTTGACCGCGTAGATGCTCTGAACGATCCCGTCCTCATCAACTCCGAACTGGTAAGTCTTTCCACCGACTGTGATCGTTGTGACGTGTCCATAGTCGTCTCGCTCCAGATCAGCCCATCGCGTGTTCCAGGCCGCAACGCCGCTGGCGGCGTCAATATCGAAGAACGGGATCCGGTTCATCCCTGCTGACACAAAATCGATGAATGTCACCACCTCGGTGAGATTTGTTTTGTATCCGCGTTCGAATCGATCGATGGCGCCGATGAGTCTGGCTTCGGAGTCAACCCAGTGCTGGTTGCCCTGCGTGGCCAGCGATTCCTGAGGCGCGTCGAGGAAGAACTTCATTGCGCCACGCATAAATGTCAAATTGTGATACTGCTGGCCTCGGGGGCTATCCCAGTAGTCGTTCCAGGCCGTCGACCAGTTTGCCTGCACACCGTCCCACAATCCTTCATCCAGAAAATGCTGCTGCGTCAGACTTCGGTCGAACCATCCACTGCTGTTCCCAATGATGTCGGGCCCACCAGCGTCCACAAGCAAACGTCCCCAGCGACGCTCAAGATCCTCATTGCCACGCTCACGGATGTACTTGTCCATCGAGTGCACGGCCTCGTGAGCCAGCACGAAGGTGAAAATGTCTCCCCTGGTGGAACCTGGCCCCTTGATCGCCTGAATGGCAGTGCGCAGGTCAGCAGCCCATTCGTCAGATGATGTCCCGGTTGCGATATCGAAGATGTTCTTCGCGCCTGTGAAGCTCTCAACACGCCCCCCATTTCCATCACCCCAATGGTTGTTGATCGTCACATTTGTATCAGGAAAAAGTGCCCTCGGGTAATGCAGCATAAATGTGCTGATGGAATCCAGCTGCGCAGCTGACGCTGAGTGGTTGTCGCCGATAACCAGCGCGTACTTTTCATAAATGGCGCGATAAGGTTCGGTCGCCAGTGCTCCCATGGCATCAGCAACGGCCGAGCGGTGCGCGGCAGTGTCCGGGCCAAGTTGATGCAGCGTTATCCAATTCTGAGTCTGGATACTGGGTAAGTGGTGGTACTTATCAGTGTCCAACTGCTGGTGCTTCAGAAACTCGGGGTATTTGTTGATATGCGAGACGAGTCGATTGAATGCTGCGGTTTGTTCATCATGCGTGGCAAACCCACCCAAAGCCCAGGCGATCCACGCTTTATTGAGCGCATTCACCCTGTTGAGCAGTTCGTCATCATTTGCGCTGAGGGCGTTGCCGAGGTTGCTGAGGTTCGCGTCGTAGATGCCTTCAATCTGATCGATGTTGTCTGAGGGCACGTGACCCATAGCAACGTTAACAACACCCCCGAGGTGCCCACCCACGATCATGTCGAGGACACCGTCGCCGTTGAGGTCGCTGAAGTCAACAATTGCCCCATCGGTAGCCGCTCTGACGTCAGCCGTGTTTCCATTTGTGTCCGTGATCCCAAACGTCCCTGAACTCGCGTTCAGAAGAATCCCGTCGTCATCACCATTCAGCCAGAAAACGATATCGCCCCAATTGATGCCGCGCACCAGATCGACACGATTGTCTCCATTGATGTCCTGAAGGCGTGGGTACAGGTTATAAGCTCCGCCAAAGAGCTGCTGCGCATTGCCGAAGACCGCATTGGTACTCGTCCCCTCATTGGCGTACAGAGTCAGCCCGTCGCCGAATGAACCCTGCACGATGTCCGGCAGACCGTCAGAGTTGTAGTCACCGATGTCAAAACGCCAGTCGCCAAGCTGCAGGTCCGCTCCGTCGCTTGCCTTGAGTGATATGGAAGAACCGAAAACAGGCACCTGACCGGCCGCTGACGTATTGATGTAAAGTCTGACTGCACTGCCTGATTGGTTAACGATCAGGTCCATGACGCCGTCACCGCTCAGGTCAGCAAGCGTGAATGCGGTGTTTGATGATCCTAATACGATGTCTGCCTGATTGACCTGAATCCTGGCACCCGCGGCAAAAACCGGGCTGGCTGGCGTTCCGGTATTTTCATAAAGCCAGATACTCCCTCCGCCACTTACCAGCAGGTCGGAATCGCCGTCGCCATCCCAATCGAATGCACGTGGAACGGTGCGGCCCGACAGCGTCAGGCTGCTCCCATTCGCCTGCACCGGCTGAAAGTCCCTGAACGCACCCGTCGATCGAGTTCGCGAATCGTCAGTCACGATCAAGGTCATCGTCGTCGAGCTGTAACCGCCATTGTCATCCGTGATGATCACGTCGAAGTGATCCGTTCCCAGATAGCCGGAGTCCGCCTCGTAGACAAAGCTTCCCCCAACAAACGTGACTGAACCGTGAGCCGGCTGGCCAAGTCGGTGAACGCTCAGGTCATCCGACTCCACGTCGTAAGTCAGCCCCAGACGTACGTCATCGATCGTGACGGGCCGGTCGTTAGGTACGATCGACGTCGTCCCGTACGCTTTGGGCGCGTGGTTTTGCTGAAGTGTCGTTACATCCTGAGCGTTAATAACGCTGTCAAAGACATAGATCTGGTCAAGGCGGCCATCAAAGTAATGCGGAGAGCCAGCCTGATCTTCAATCCGACCAAGACTCCTGAAGGGGGTACTGACCGTTCCCGTCGGGCCTGCTCGTTCTTCTGAGAGCTGCCCGTCCAGGAAAATCTGTGAGACGCCACTTGTTGCATCACGAGTGATCACGACATGATGCCACCGCCCGTCATTAATCGGATTCGCACTTCGCGCGGCCAGAGTGTCACCGACGCTCAACAGCACTCGCCCCTGATCATCAAGCCATCCCCAGAAGATGTCGTCCACGCTGTTTGCGACCTCGACACCTGTCACTCCCGGTGACAACCAGGGTGCTCCCCCGCCGGTTTGATTCGTCTGTATCCAGAAAGAGAGACTTGCCGTACCACCTAACGTGGCACCGATGTTGGTGCTGGTTTCGAGATAGTCATTTTGTCCGTCGAACTGCAACCCCGTGAATTGCCGCCCCGAGACCCAGTCTGAAGGATCCATGTTTCTGAGCGTCGCGTGGTTCTGCCCCGCAGTGTCATGTGCGATCGTGGCTTGCGACATTGAGCCGAATACGTCGTCGTGCCAATCGGGACCTTCGTCAAAATTCCAGTGGCTTACCGGTGTTGTGATCAGCAGCGTCCGGTCTTCCAGGCCGTCAACCCTCTGAGCCAGTTCGGAGGGCCGGAGGACATCCTGCACCTGCGGACGCCGTCTGGAACGGGCCTTGAGCCGTGTCAAGGAACGTGAAAGCGACGACAACCACTGGTTCAGAGACATAGTTTTGCTTCTTCTGAATGACGAGGTGTGATGATCGTCCAGGCTTACACGCTACGATGTGATCTTTGCTGTTGCTGTTTTTGACTGATCAGAAAGTTGCGAACGTCCGGTCTGACCTTCGCGAGAATGCTGGCGACAACAGCCAGAAACTTCTGGGCTTGCCTGACTTCCTGCCGACTGGGTTCACCTCAGCCAGAACAGCCTTAAAGACCACACGCACCCCAGCAGAATAGCAGGCCAACGTAAGCAGTCTCTTCCCCGTATAACAAAAAACAAAACCGACCTCAAAGGTCTCTGACAATCAACTGTCAGCGGGAGAAACAGACATCATTTTCGGCTGACAAATTGATGACGAGCTCGACGATTGGCCATTCGTCCAACGAGACGATTTGCTGCAGTCTGAGACCATGGTCTTGGCAATGCGAACCACACGGGTGCAGGCGGGATCGCCTGCCTGCGAAGCTTTCTCATTGCCCGTCAACACCTCTCGGTATACACTATGTGTTTACGGAAAGGAGTACTGGAATGCACAAAACACTGATCAAACACGGGAACAGCCTGGCGTTGGTAATTGACAAGCCAATTCTGGAAATACTGCAGATTACGGCAGACACGCAATTGGAACTGACAACGAACGGCGATGCGATCCTTGTTCGTCCCGTCCGTGACACACGGCGGCAGCAACAACTGCAGGCATCGCTGGACAAAATCAATGGCCAATTCAGCGATGATCTGCAACGTCTGGCAAAATAGATGGATCAAATCAACTTTCTCTCGCTGCAGGATCTCCTGTTTGTGCATGAGGATCAGATCCAGCGATATGGCGGCAGTACCGGGCTGCGAGATTTTGATTTGCCGGCTTCCGCAATCGCTCAACCGCAGGCCACGTATGACAACCGCATGCTGCATGCTTTTCCATTCGAAATGGCTGCTGCATATCTTTATCACATCGTTCAGAACCACCCTTTCGTGGACGGCAATAAGCGGGCGGGTGCCGTAGCGTCCATTTTGTTTCTGGACCTGAATGGAATTGAGATTGCCCCACCCAGCGGCGCGTTGTACGACATCACAATTGCGGTGGCGAACGGTGCTGCCGGCAAGCCACAAATCGCTGCGTTCTTTCGCCAGCATGCGGTTGGTTACTGAACAGCTATTCCAGAAGCTTACCACCGCCGTCCTTATCTGAGTGACACTATTCAACGCTTCGTCCAACGAAACGAATTGCTGCAGTCTGAGACCAGGTTCGCGGCAACGCGAACCACCGGGTGCAGGCGGGATCGCCTGCCGGGATTCCCGCTTTCGCGGGAATGACTTGTGTCGCGCTAGTGGCTGCTGCGCTGTGAGAAGCTAGTGCTGCTGCTGCTGAAGCAGATGCGTTAGTAAGGTAGTGACAAGAAATAACGGGCCGGGTTTCAAATCCGGGACTGAAATGAGATGAA
>JALQUR010000295.1 GCA_023260695.1 Planctomycetaceae bacterium | reverse complement strand
CTACTGCAGGTGATGTCAGAATCCGAGGCCGGTACGGCTGCTGATCGCTCCGGCTTGTCAGACAAAGTTGGAGTCCCCTTACTGCTCGTCCTTGCCTACGGCTCTTCGCTCGGAGGCATGGCTACTCTGGTGGGAAGCCCGACGAACGCCGTTGCGGTTGGTATTTATCGGGAGCAGGTGCCGAATGCGCCCGACCTTGTTTTTTCGCAGTGGCTGCTGGCCTGTGGTCCGGTGGCACTGATCTATCTCGGGCTGATGGTGCTGCTGATGACCTGGAGTCTGCCGAAGGCTTCGGCTGCCGATCAGACAATTCGCAATGAGCTTGCCACGCGATTACAGACGCTCGGCCGAATGTCCGTTGCTGAGCAACGGATGCTGCTGATCTTCGGAGTTACAGCGCTGTTATGGGTGTTTCGTGAACCGCTGGAGATTGGTTCCCGGCAATTGTTGCCTGGCTGGCAGCAGCTGTACGCACGGGGAATATCGTGGGTGTTTGCGGACCAGGAACTGCTGGCAGCTCTGGAAGCAAAGAAAGCCGTGTCGGATTCCACGGTCGCAGTGCTGATGGCAATTCTCATGTTCACCATCCCGTCCGGGACTCGAACGCAGACCGGCAGGATGATTCCTCTGATGGACTGGCAGACAGCCAATCGTCTGCCGTGGGACATGATCCTGTTGTTTGGTGGAGGGTTTGCACTGGCGGCCGGATTCGAAACGACCGGGTTGTCGGTTTGGCTGGCAGGGCAGTTGCAGGAAGTGCTTGCTGATCAGCCTGCGGTATTGGTTGTTGCGGCGGTGTGTGCGTTTCTGGTGACGCTGACCGAGCTCACAAGCAATGTGGCGACGGTGAGTGCAATCCTGCCGGCCCTCCTGGTACTGGCGCAGCCTCTGGGAATGGACCCACGCATGCTGCTGGTTCCGGCCGCGCTGGCCACGAGTGCAAGTTTCATGCTGCCTGTGGGAACGCCGCCCAACGCGATTGTCTTCGGATCCGGAAGGATTCCTGCCGCTCAGATGGCTCGGCACGGATTTCTGCTGAATCTGATCGGTGTGCCGCTGTTGACGGGTGCCACATGGCTGATTATCCGTCCCGTACTGGGAATACCCTGAGTGCGTCGCAGCGATTCCTCCTGGCAGACTCGCACTGGCTCACGTTCCTTTTGCGGCAGAAACGAGGGTTTTTTGCGAATCCCGCCCACGCTCGCGTCGCTTCCTTCGTTTCCGACTGATGAGTGATTATGCTTCCAGCGGTGGGAAACTGCCATCATTGTGATCCAGCGGGAAGCCTGCCGGATTTGTGTCTGCAGCCACCGCACGTTGTCTCTGATTTCACCCCGTTTAGTCCGTCTCTCACGAGTCCCGATATGACCAGCAGTAATCCGTTTGGCGCCGAAGCAGTTCTTTCCACAGCGGCCGGCGATGTCCGCTACTTTCGCCTGCGAAAGCTGATCGATGATGGTGTTGGCCACATCGAAACTCTGCCATATTCAATTCGCGTGCTCCTCGAAGCCTGTCTTCGCAACGTCGATAATTTCGTGGTTCGCGAGGAAGACGTGGTGAATCTGGCGAACTGGAATGCTGCCAGCCCGGCCCCGAACGAGGTTCCCTTCAAGCCGGGACGCGTTGTGCTGCAGGACTTTACTGGTGTACCTGCGGTCGTCGACCTCGCTGCACTTCGCAGTGCCATGGTACGACTCGGCGGAGACCCCAAGAAAATCAACCCGCTGGTGCCCTGTGATCTGGTCATCGACCACAGTGTTCAGGTGGATGAATTTGCCAGTCGACTGGCATTGCAGAAGAACGTCGAAATTGAATTTGAACGAAATCAGGAACGCTATCAGTTTCTCCGCTGGGGTCAGCAGGCATTCAATAATTTCCGCGTCATTCCTCCGGCCACGGGCATCGTTCACCAGGTCAATCTGGAATATCTCGCTACGGTCGTGATGACTCAGAATGGTGTGGCATTCCCCGACAGTCTGGTCGGGACCGACAGTCACACCACGATGATTAATGGTCTGGGTGTGGTTGGCTGGGGTGTCGGCGGAATTGAAGCGGAAGCGGTCATGCTGGGGCAGCCCATCTATATGCTCACACCCGAAGTTGTCGGGTTCCGGCTCTCCGGGCAGTTGCCGGAAGGTGCAACTGCCACCGACCTGGTTCTGACTGTGACGCAGATGCTGCGAGCCCACAAAGTTGTGGGCAAGTTTGTGGAGTTCTACGGTCCTGGCCTCGATGTGCTCAGTCTGGCCGACCGGGCCACACTGGCCAACATGGCTCCGGAATATGGTGCCACCATGGGCTTCTTCCCGGTGGATTCGGAAACCCTGAGATTCATGGAACGGACCGG
Source organism: Planctomycetaceae bacterium (assembly GCA_023260695.1). GTDB lineage: Bacteria > Planctomycetota > Planctomycetia > Planctomycetales > Planctomycetaceae > SXXK01. Next base: position 16,788 of record JALQUR010000295.1, on the reverse strand, counting down.
GCGCGCTGCTGCTCAGGTGGATCTTGTCGAACGCTATCTGAAGGAACAGGGATTGTTCCGTACTGCAGATTCACCGGAACCGACATTCTCCAGTACGCTGGAACTGGATCTGGCGGATGTGGTGCCTTCACTGGCGGGGCCAAAGCGACCTCAGGACCGCATCCTGCTCAGCCAGATGCAGACGGAATGGCACAAGGCGCTTCCGCAGCTGGGACGTACCGAAGCATCACCGCAGGCTGCAATCACTGTTGACGGTGAATCGCACACGATCAGCGACGGGGCTGTCGTGATTGCAGCGATCACCAGCTGCACAAACACCAGTAATCCCAGCGTGATGATTGGTGCCGGCCTGCTTGCTCGCAACGCCGTTGCTCGAGGTCTGCAGCGGAAGCCATGGGTGAAATCCAGTCTGGCACCGGGAAGCCGCGTCGTCACGGAATATCTCCGCAAGGCCGGGCTCGACGAAGCCCTCGATTCACTCGGATTCCAGACCGTTGGTTACGGGTGCACAACATGTATCGGAAACAGTGGTCCGCTGCCTGCCCCCGTGGCTGATGCAGTGAATTCCAGTGACCTCGTCGTCACCTCAGTGCTGTCCGGCAACCGAAACTTTGAAGGTCGCGTCAATCCGCTGGTGAAGGCCAACTATCTTGCCAGTCCTCCGCTGGTCGTAGCCTACGCACTGGCGGGAACAGTCAACATTGATCTCGCCACACAGCCGATTGGTCAGGATGCCGATGGCAATGACGTCATGCTGAGTGACATCTGGCCATCACAACAGGAAATCTCCGACGCTGTTGCACGGTCAATGACTCCTGAGATGTTTGTGGAACAGTACGGGCAGGCAACCCAGGGTCCTGAAGAATGGCAGAAGATTGCCGGCGGCAGTGGCGATCTGTATTCCTGGGATCCTTCCAGCACCTACGTGCAGGAGCCTCCGTTCTTTGTTGATATGCCCGCAGAGCCGGCACCGATTGCGGCCATCGAGGGTGCTCGCTGCCTCGTATCCGTCGGTGATTCCACGACGACGGATCACATCAGCCCGGCAGGTGCTATCAAAGTCAGCAGTCCTGCGGGTGAATACCTGCAGCAGCAGGGTGTCAGTCCTCAGGATTTCAACCAGTACGGCGCACGTCGTGGGAATGACCGTGTAATGACACGCGGGACCTTTGCCAATATCCGTCTGAAGAACCTGCTCGCACCAGGTACGGAAGGCAGCGTGACGGTCTATCATCCAACCGGAGAACAGACGTCAATCTACGCTGCAGCAATGAGGTATCGTGAAGATGCGACGCCGCTGGTTGTACTGGCGGGCGCGGAATACGGCACCGGGTCCAGCCGCGACTGGGCAGCCAAGGGAACCTACCTGCTGGGCGTGCGTGCCGTGATTGCGACCAGCTTTGAGCGTATTCATCGCTCCAATCTGGTGGGCATGGGTGTGTTGCCGCTGCAGTTCCGCGAGGGAGAAAACCGCGAGAGCCTCGGGCTCGACGGCACGGAAACCTTCGATATTGCTCTGAACGATCAGCTTGAGCCGCGTCAGGCCGTTGAAGTGATGGCGCGACGCCCGGATGGCGACGTGATTCACTTTGTGACGACATGTCGCATCGATACACCGGTCGAGGTGGTCTATTATCGTAATGGCGGAATTCTGCATACGGTACTGCGGCAACTGGCCAGCAATTGATCGGCCGAGCAGCAGCCGTCAAGTGAACGGCATAGTGCCAATCGAAGGCAGCTGGAATTCCAGCTGCCTTTTTTGGTGCCTTGCGCTGAGCCGACTGGATGAGTCGCCCAGGTCATGGCTTCTGATGCTCAATGCAGATGCCGGCTGTGGTACACAGCACTCTGTTGACCGGGGAACTGGAATTGAGGGGCATGCCCGACCTTAAGGGGCAGACCAGAGAAGTGATTTCCCCGGATTCACCACCGTACTGAAGCAGCTCTCCTCTCACACGCTGGCCGGCGGACGCTCCTCCGCGCGGACTGCAACGATGTCGCACGGGCCGATGTTGAATCCTGAGAATGACGATGCGTTGCCAATGAGCTTCTCGTGGCCTCAGGCGACTGGGTGAAGCACAAACTGAGTGGGGATCCAGGGCAGCATCTGTTCCGTAGTCTGAACATCGCAGGCAGCTGATGATGTTGTGAATCGGCAACATCGTGTTGCCGATTCACCACGGAGTACTGCACGCGTTCTGCGGGAACCACGTGAATTCCGCGGTGTTGCCCGGAATCAGGAGTTCGCTCGCGCTTAATCGCAGCGTTGCAGTGCGTTGTGGCCGGACATCTTCACGAAGACCGGCGGCGGCAGGTTGCACTGAATTCACCGATTATTCGGCTGCTCCTTAGCTCAATGAAATCCATCCAACAGCCCAAATCCCTGGAATCGTCACAACCCACACCCGTTCCCCGGAATAGTGTTTGCGCGATTGCCGCCGTGGAATCCGGATTTCCGTCTGAACCGTCATAAGCGGACCGCAGCATTCCGGCGTCGGCGGCTGGATTCAGAAGATTCACACCATTTCGGTCTCCGATTTGCTCCAGAACCTTCGAGTGAATCACAGCGAGCTGGCAGAAACGTCGACTCGAATCGGCAACGCCAGCTACACAGCGCAATCAACCGGAAAAGGTGTCAATGATGAGCAGGTATCGTCGTACGGAGAATAGCCGGTGCACTAACGGCATTTCCAGGCTGCTGCGAAGTTTTCGCGGCACGACATCTCGGCGTGCGCGTCGGCACAGTCAGCTGCCAGAGTTGCTTGAGACTCGTGTCCTGCCAGCAGTGATTACTGTGACCACTGCTGCTGACAGTGATCTGACTGCAACAGATGGTAAGGTTTCGCTGCGTGAAGCGATCCACGCTGCGAACACGAACGTGTCCGTTGATGGTTCAACGGCCGGCAGTGCCACTGAGGTGGATGTGATTCAGTTTTCGCCGAGTCTGTTCAATGGTGGCACTGGTTCCGCGACGTTTGTGCTGACTGGTGGGCAGTTGTCAATCAGTGAGTCTGTCACAATTCAGGGTGCGGGAAGGCACACAACTGTCATCGACGGTGCCGGATCTTCTCGCCTGTTTCTGGTGACCAGTACTGCAACCAATGTCACCTTCAATTCGCTCACACTTCAGAACGGCAACGTGGTTCGTCCCGTCGGTTCGATTGGCTCTTCCGAAGCATTCAACGGTGGAGCAATTCGCAAGAATGCAGCTGGTACACTGACTCTGAACGACACTTACGTGATCGGCAATTCTTCCACCGGGAGCGAGGCTCCCGGTGGTGCAGTCTTCGCACAGGCGGCAACAGTGATCGTCAACAACTCTGTTTTCGCGGCGAATTCGACAGACGGCAGCGGAGCAAGAGGTGGAGCCATTTACATCGGCAGCGGGTCACTGCAGGTCTCCGACTCCATATTTGTTGGCAACAAGACTACAGCACTGCAAGCGGGCGGCGGTGCGATCTATGCGGAATCCGGCGATGTTGAAATCTCCGGCTCCCGACTGACGGGAAACAATACATCCGGCGACACAGCATCCGGAGGTGCTGTTCAGCTGGTGTCCGGTGACCTGACACTCGTCAACACTGAACTCAGTTTGAATTTCACGATGGATAAGCGGTCGCCTGGTGGGGCGATCGCCATGGGAAGTGGAACGGCTTCCCTGGATACAGTGCAGGTCTCAGAAAACTGGACCGAAGCCAATGACTCTCCCGGAGCTGGTGTGTACCTGAATGGCGGCCGGCTGAATATGGTGCGAAGTTCCTTCTATCGCAACGATGGGTTCGCAACAGGAGCAACCGGGGCGCTGACGGCAAACAACGGAGATGTCATTATCAGCCAGTCGACTTTCTGCTTCAACGTAACATGGCAGCAGCAGAGTCTGGGGGCGGCCATCACGATCATCAATGGTGGCACTCTGTTGCTCAGCCAGAGTACGGTTGGCCGAAACTTCAATGCTGATCTGATCAGCGATCAGTCCCCGGTCGCCGGAGGGATTTATCTGTCCGGTTCTACGGCACAGATACGAAACTCCATCGTTGCCGGAAATCTGAGCCATGGCAGTCCTTCTGACATCGGCTCACTGAATCAGTCAACCGTGACCGCCACGTACAGTCTTCTGGGAACAAATGTGGGCTCAGGTCTTGCGCAGTCACCAACTCAGTTCGCGGACCCTGCCGGTAATCAGATCGGGGGCTCCACACAGACGACATTGCTGGACCCCGTGCTTGGTCTGCCAGGTTATTACGGTGGACCGACCATTTCGATGCCGCCGGTGTTCACCAGTCCGGCAATTGACAAAGGCAACAACGCCCTGCTCACTGACCCCACAGGCATCAGTGGAGATCTCTCAACGGATCAGCGCGGAATTCCGCTGCTGCCACGCATTGTGACATCGAGAGTTGATATGGGGGCAACTGAGTATTTCCCGCTTCCGGATACGCAGACCGTCTCAAGTCTTACGGATGAGATGGATGGAAACTTCACCTCCGGAAACCTGAGTCTGCGGGAAGCGCTGCTGCGAGCCAATGCCTATCCGGGGCCGGATACGATCAATTTTGCTTCGAACCTCAATGGCAAGGAAATTCTGCTGCAGCTGGGTGAACTGGAGATCTCCGACGAAGTCGTGATTTCCGGCAATGCTGCAAACAGAATCACAATCAATGCTCAGCAGAATTCGCGGATCTTCAGCACAAGTCCAATGCAGTTCAATGTCACATTCTCCGGCATCATTCTGAAGCAGGGAGCTGTCGCGGAAGACGGACAGTACCCGAATGATCCGATGCCGGGTGGAGCAGCTCTGCGGAACCGATCTACCGGAACGATTACGCTGCAGAATACTGCCCTTGCAGGTAATTCGACCTCAGGACGCTGGTCGCCGGGCGGAGCGATTCACAGTGTGGGCGGCACACTTGTCATCGAGGATTCCTCGTTCACCGGCAACACGACGTCAGGCACAGCCAGCCCCGGTGGCGCAATTCATGCCAGGGACACCATCGTTACGGTCGAGCGGACGACAGTGGAGTCATCCAGTACTTTCGGCAGTGACAGCCCGGGCGGAGCGATCAGCTTTGACGGAGCTGATCACAAACTGAGAGTCCTTTCCAGTACCCTCAATGGCAACCGGACGACAGGCAATAACTCTCCCGGCGGCGGCATCTCTTATTCCGACTCCGAGGGACTCGGTGGACTCATCATTGGCAACAGTACACTGAGTGACAACAGCACAGCCGGGACAGGCTCCACTGGCGGAGGCGTGCACCATGATTCCGGCGTCATGCTCATCTCACAGTCAACTTTTTCAGGAAACTCCACAAGTGGCACTGCAGCCTCCGGTGGCGGAATCTCCATTGGTGCTGGTGCGTCCACAGCTGAACAGGTCCTGGTGACGATGAGTACTCTGACCCTGAACACAGCAGCCGGGCTCGGCGGGGGGATCAGCACAGCAGCAAACGTAGAGCTTCGGAATACGATCGTTGCTGCAAATTCAGCCACGTCAGGTGCTGCTGATATCTCCGTTGCTGGTGCAACTGTGACTTCCAGCTATTCACTGATCGGCACCAATAATGGATCTGGTCTGCTGGCGACAGGTGCTTTCGCGGATGCCTCAGGAAATCTGATCGGCGGCAATTCCGGAGCTTCTGTAATCGATCCGAAACTTGGTCCGCTGCAGAAGATTGCCGGGCTGACGGCTGTCCATGTGCCACTGACCGGCAGTCCGGCCATTGACCATGGCAGCAATAATCTCGCCGTCGATCTGGTAACGCAGGTCGCGGTCGATGAGCCGCAGCCCGCAATGATCGCAGACCAGCGTCAGGGGGCATTTGTGCGAATTCTGGATGGCGATGCCTCCGGAAATACACCCGCGGCCGTGATTGATATGGGGGCTGCAGAATTCATCGGGCTGCGAATCACTTCGCCAAGCCCCAATGCATTCACAATGCGACCGACGTTCCGCTGGGCAGCCATTGAGGGTGTCACTTCGTGGAACATCCACATGAACAATGAAACCACCGGTGTGGCTCGATTCCATACCGGGACTACAACTACCAACACGTATGTTCCGAATGTCGATCTGCCTCTGGGCAAGTATCGAGTCTGGGTTCAGCCTGTCTTTGCTGATGGTCGAATTGCAAACTGGAGTGCTCCGGAAACAGTCTATATCCGCCCACAAGCAGAATGGACCGCGATGAACCGTACGCGGCTCGAGTCTCGGCTCAAGGTGGAATGGAAGCCCCTGCCAGGGGCCGTTTCCTATAATCTGTGGGCTGATAATAACTCCACTGGTCAGAAGAAGATCGTCTATCAGTCCGTCAGTGGAACCAGCTGGACCAGTCCCACCGATCTTGAAATGGGAGTCTACCGCTTCTGGATTCAGCCGGTGGACAAAATTGGAACAACCGGACTCTGGTCGGTGCTGTACGAGTCACTGCTGGTGACGACCGTCAACGTGCTGACACCATCGCCATCCACCTTCAGTCCGAACCCGATCTTTTCATGGAAACCCGTGGCCGGGGCAGTTGCTTACGAACTGACGCTGAAGAATGCGTCGACCGGTGCTGTCATTCTGAATGCAGAGCGGATCGGAGCGACCAGCTATGCTCTCAGCCAGCCACTGGCAAGCGGTCCCTACACGTGGACCGTCTGGGCCGTCAGCAAGCCGGAAGCAGGATCCATCAGGAGCGGGTATTCCACGACGAATCCGCTGTATATTGGTGGCCGTTCCACATTGTATGTCGATGCCGACGGAGCTGCCGGTGGCCTGACACGGTTCACATGGGATAATGTTGATAATGCCGTTTCCTACAACCTGTTTGTCTCTCAGCTCACTCCAGTCAGCAGAAACGTAATCGACCTGAAAGGTCTGACAACAACTCAGCACGACGTGACCAGTCGATTGGCCGCTGGCACGTACCGTGGCTGGATTCAGGCAGTCACCGCGAACGGCACAGCAGGGCCATGGAGCGAAGTTCTGAACTTCACCATCGCTCAGGCTGACGAACCACTTCTTCCTGACACCAGCCTGATTGATCCACTGCTGCCGGAACTGCTGATCGATGACAGGCATGAATTCGGCAGAGAGGCTGCTGCACCGATCCTGGTCGAGATTCACAACACGGCGGTCCCGGTTCAGCGTCAGAACGATCCTCTTGTCAGTCTGTCAGATATCGCCACAGATGCCTCAGACCAGGAGCCCACGGAGTTTGCCTCAGATGAACTGCTGCTGAGTGAAGCACTGCTGATGCTGCTGGATGACGAGGTCATCTGAATCGTTCTGATCAGCCGCGTGCTGAATCCTGATTCAGGTTCCAGCGGATCTGGCCATCGACAATCGTAGTCACGGCGCGACCTCGAAACTGCTGCCTGTGGAATGGTGTGTTTCGACTTCGTGACTGGAATGCACGGGCATCCACCGTCCATTCCAGTCCGGGGTCGATGATGGTGATGTCCGCCGGCGAACCCGGCCGCAGATTCCCCGATGGCAGGCCCAGGATTTCAGCTGGACCACTGGTCAGTGCTGCCAGCAGCTGACTCCAGGTCAGATGGCCCGGTTCAATCAGAGCCCTGATGCACACTGCCAGCGCTGTTTCAAGGCTGCAGATGCCGAATGGAGCAGCATCGAGTTCCACCTGCTTCTTCTCAAACGCGTGCGGCTGATGATCAGACGAGATCGCTGAGATGGTGCCATCCTGCAGACCCTCGATCAGTGCATCAATGTGGTCCTGAGTTCGAAACGGAGGATTGCATTTACAGAGTGTATCGAACGTACTCATCACCTGATCCGTGAGCAGCAGATGATGCGGCGTGACATCGGCGGTAACCCGAATCCCGCGGGAGCGGGCTTTGCGAATCTGCTCCACAGATCCTTTCGTGGTCACACACATCAGGTGTACGCGCCCCTCTGTCAGTTCTGCCAGAGCAATGTCCCTGCCCGTCATGATGTCCTGTGCTGCAGCCGGGATCCCGCGCAGACCAAGCCGCGTCGCTTCAAACCCTTCATGCATCACTCCGCCCTCCATCAGTTCGGGAACCATGGAGAAATGCAGTATCGGACGATCAAACATCCTCGTGTATTCGAGCGCACGCCGCATGACTTCAGAATTGGAGATGGGGTTCTTGGCATCTGAAAACGCCACTGCACCTCCCGCGACAAGCTGCCCGATCTCAGCCAGTTCAGCCCCTTCGTGCTGACGCGTCACCGCACCCAGTGGATGCACTCGACAATTGCCGGCCCTGTCTGCCTGCAGCCGAATGAACTCCGCAGCTGAACGATTATCGACAACCGGGCTGGTGTCTGACTGCGCAGCAATCGTACAGAATCCACCGGCCAGAGCTGCTGCTGTACCAGTTTCGGTGACCTCATCCTCCTCGAACCCGGGCTCCCGCAGAGAAACATGAAGGTCGATCAGCCCCGGGCTTACAATCAACCCGGTTGCTTCAACGATGTGCACGCCAGCAGGAACCGGCTGGCTGCTGCCAGAGTCCGCATGGAGATGCAGAGCTGCAATCTTCCCGTCACTGATCTGCAGATCAGCGATCGCATCCAGTCCGACTGACGGATCGATGACACGGCCACCTGTGATCCACATATCTGTCATGAGATACCTGCCTGCGTTGCTGTTCGTTCACGGGCAAGCAGCGAAAGGCATGCCATCCGAATCAGCAGTCCATTTGTGACCTGATCGAGAATCACCGAATGTGGACCGTCCGCCACCTCCGGAGTAAGTTCCACACCGCGATTGATTGGTCCGGGGGCCAGAACCAGCAGGTCCTTTTTTGCCCGACGAATTCGCTTGCCGTTCATGCCAAACAAACTGGCATACTCCGCGATCGACGGAAAGAAAGCGCCACGCTGGCGTTCAAACTGCACTCGCAGAAGATTGACACAGTCAACCTCCGGCAGAATTGCATCAAAGTCCCACGCGACCTCCACTCCCAGCCTCGAAATGTTCGCCGGAATCAGAGTTGAAGGACCACAGACAATGACGCGAGCTCCCAGCTTGAGCAGGCCGTGAATATTGGAACGCGCCACCCGGCTGTGCCGGATGTCACCAACGAGGGCGACGGTCAGCCCTTCGATCCTGCCGAGGTGGCGACGGATGGTGAAGATATCAAGCAGTCCCTGCGTCGGATGCTCGTGCGTGCCATCGCCCGCGTTGAGCACACAGGAGGTGAGATGCTCTGCCAGCAGATGTGGCGCGCCGGGCGTGCGATGCCGACAGATCACCATATCCACGCCCATTGCCTCAATTGTGCGCGCTGTATCAATAAACGTCTCACCTTTGGAGAGACTGCTGCTGCTGGCAGTGAAGTCCACTGTGTCCGCACCCAGTCGTCGAGCTGCCAGACTGAAACTGGTACGGGTGCGAGTTGAGTTCTCGAAGAACAGGTTGGCCACTACCAGGCCACGTAACAGTTCAAGCCGACGTGTCCCGTTTTCAGTCTGTTCGCGGAGATAGTCAGCAAGATCCAGAATCGTGGTGAGCTGATCCCTGCTGAGTGTCTCCAGACCAAGCAGATGTCGCTCACCCCATGGTCCTGTCACCGGAAGATCATTGAATTGCATGGTTCTGCATCAGCTCCGCTGTGTGGCTGCATTTCCGGATCAGGCGACGGGAAATCATCAGCAGGCACCTGTTGATATGACACAGGAACAACCGCCCTGGTTCCCGTTCTGGCAGCAGAATTTAACGCTGATGCTCAGGTGGTTCAATTCTGCAGGGAGATACAGCCTGCTGGCTCTCGGAATCTTCCCTGAACCTGCTCAGGATTCATGCTGCAGTATGGTCAACTGGCGGATCCCCGTGCGTCCCAGCTCAAGCAGTCGGTTAAGAGTTTCAGTGTCAAACGGCTCGCCCTCCGCAGTGCCCTGAACCTCGATAAAACGACCGCTGCCCGTCATCACAATGTTCATGTCCACTTCAGCCTGACTGTCTTCGTGGTAGTCAAGATCCAGCACCGGCGTCTGGTCGACAACGCCGACGCTGACAGCAGCAACGGAGTCCTTCAGCACCACGCTCTCCGCAGGAATACGTCCCTCCTGCTGAAGCCGCTTCACGGCAGCCGCCAGAGCGATGTAGCCGCCGGTGATGGCAGCGGTCCGCGTACCGCCGTCAGCCTGGAGCACGTCGCAGTCGACAGTGATCGTGTGTTCTCCCAGGGCTTCGAAGTCCACGACAGCGCGCAGACTGCGGCCAATCAGACGCTGGATCTCTGTCGTGCGGCCATCGACGCTCTTGCGATCTCGCTGCTTACGCGGCGACGTACTTCCAGGCAGCATGTTGTATTCTGCCGTAACCCAGCCCGCAGCCGTTTCGTCAGGAGACTTCGGACGGCGCCATGGCGGAACTGAATTCTCAACACTTGCCGTGCACAGCAGCATTGTGCTGCCGGATTCGTACAGGACGCTGGCCAGCGCCGTGCGCGTGAAGTCGCGGCGAATGCTTACCGCGCGAATCTGATCCGGGGCACGCTGATCGTGGCGAGCCATAGTTTCCTCCTGGCCGCCTGAACAGGGCAACCGGTTGTGAGTTATTCTGCAGTGCGTACAGTCGATTCCGGCAGATTCGGGACGGGCTTGAGCAGCATCTGTACGGCAAGCAGGTAGATCGGGGTAAACAACATGTCACCGCCGAAGGTACCGCGAGCGAACGGAATTCCATTCCTATAGCAGCTGAACAGTCCCTGCAGAGTCTGCGGGTAAAGATACTCGCCGTTCATTGGCAGGAGCCACGCCCCGAAGTTGCTGACCAGAAAGAAGATCGTCGCCGAAACAAACCCGGTTGCAGCCCCGGCAAATACGCCCGTACTCGCATTGCCGGCAAATCGCTGCGGACGAACCCGGCAGGCCAGCAACACTATCAGTGCATAAGCTGCGTAATCAAACCCCAGCGAACTGTAGAAGCCAAAACCAGTCTGGTACTGCAGCAGACAATCCGTCAGCAGGCGGGTCCCAAGCGGAAACGCCAGCGCCAGCCAGAACGGCCGGAAGTAAGCACCGGATACAATCGCCAGGGCTCCGAGGGCCGACAGATTATGCGTCCCCAGAGGAAGCTGACGCTGCACGACCGTCAGACCGCAGAGCAGCAGCAGCAGCAGTGGGAGACGATTTGAGTTGTTTCGCATAGTTTTGCTCGCAAGTGGCAGTACTTCCGGGTGACAACTATTCACCCCCCGGAACAACGAACGGCTTCTGGAACTCAATGAGCGTGGCTCTGTTCGGACCCTGCCGCTCCGCGACGCAGACGATCATTCAGTGCCCGACCCAGCCCGGAATCGGTAAACTCTCTCGCGATGATAACATCAGGGGCGAGCGCGTCGAGCATACGAAGTGCTGCAAAAAAACCGGCAGCACATATTCGTAGGTCTTCGGCAGGTCCAAGGCTGTGAATTCGGTCAAATCCCGGGGCTACCGGCGCATTTCCCCAGGTCAGCAGCACGTTTCGAATTCCGGGTACCGGGTGCGCCTCCGCTTCGGCAGGAATCAACTGCATGCGGGTTCGTGGCGCATAATGCCTCGACAGCATCCCCGGAGCTGGCTGAGCTCTGTCGTGAGCGTCCGGGTCCGCCGCGGCAATCACAATTGGACCGATGATCTGCTCGAGCTCTTCCAGCGGGAGGCCGCCGTGACGCAGCAGGACCGGCTGCTCCTCCATCAGTGAGATCACTGTCGATTCGACGCCGATCGAACAGGGACCTCCGTCCAGCACATAGTCGATTGAATTTCCCAGACCATCACGCACATGCTCGGCAGTCGTGGGACTCATGCAGCCGAACAGATTGGCACTGGGAGCCGCAAGCGGAAAGCCCGCCGCTGCAATCAGCTGGCGAGCCATCGGATGAGCTGGTATGCGGACACCTGTTCCGGGAAGTCCGGCTGTCACCAGATCAGGAACTTCAGCCGTACGCGGCAGGATCATGGTCAATGGGCCTGGCCAGCAGCGCTCCGCCAGCTGATATGCTCGCTCCGGAATCTCCTTTGCCACCATCGGCAGCTGATCGATGCCTGACAAATGCACGATGAGCGGATCGAAATGCGGTCGGCGTTTGACATCGAACACTGCCGCGACCGCCTGCGGCTGCAGTGCCGATGCCGCCAGACCGTAAACTGTCTCTGTCGGCATCCCGACCAGTCCACCGGACCTCAGACACTCAGCAGCAAACGCCACATCCGTTCCAATCCGGCAGCGGAGAACATCCACCTGCGTCGGGACATTCGATTCGGGCATTGAAGCTGTTCCGGAACTCAGTCCACAAAAATGACCATTGCGGTGACATTGTCACGTGAGCCGGCTTCAAGAGCTGCATCAACAAGGGTTCTGACTGCAGTGTCCGGATCAGGCGCTGCCTTCAGCAAGGCGAGAATCTGGGGATCTTTAAGGCCATCATTGAGTCCATCGCTGCACAGCAGAATCCGATCGCCGGCCTGTGGCTGCAGTTCACGAACATCCGCAGCCGCAGCCCCGTCGCGACAACCAAGATAACGATAAAGAACGTTGCGATAGCGATGATTCTGTGCGTCTTCTGCCGTGATGGTGCCGGAATCCAGCAGCGCCTGCGTGATGGAGTGATCTGTGGTGAGCTGTTCCAGACGGCCGCCCGAAAGACGGTAAACACGGCTGTCACCCACACCGACGACGTAGAGCTTTCCTGACACCTGAACCATGATGACTGCTGTCGTCCCCATGTTTTTCATGGCAGGATCAGCTTCACTTCGGGCAATGATCTCAGCGTTGGCGGAGCTAATCGCTTTATCCAGTGCCTGCTCAACGTCCCGAGCTGTCGCAGAATCAAAATTCAAGGTCTCTCTCAGGACCTTCGGAATGAACTCGATTGCCATCGCACTGGCAAATTCGCCGGAACTTTGCCCACCCATCCCATCAGCGACCACAAAGATTCGCTGCTGATCGTCCATCATGCAGCTGTCTTCGTTATTCTCGCGGTAGTTTCCGGTCACACTGAGCTGACCTGCGCGAATCTGTACCATCGGTTCTGCCTGAGATGAATGAGAGCGGTGTGACTTCCAGTCACTGGCTTCGGGTCAGCATGGTATTGGAAACGACATCCGGCACGGCTTTGAACAGGATCTGCTCTGGCCAGACGTTCAGGGATGAACCGGCAGAAACAAGTTCCTTCGCAAGCAAGTGATTCTCCCGGAATCTCGCTCAAACGCAACTGTGGTGAGGGAATACGACAAATCTCCCGAGACTGCAATCGACTCAGGATAACCCCTCACGTGGGCAGAGCGAACCCAGAACATCACTCAATCCAAGAGTTGTGGCACTGATCAGCAGCTCGCCAGCCGCAAAACCGGCAGACGCACCCAAAGATCGCCCCATCCCTTCAATCATTCTGAATACCCTGTCTTTTTCCGGTGGAAACTGAGTTTCATAACAGCGGACTGAGCGAATTTTCAGATCAAGCGTCTCGGAAATGTCCGAAACAAACGCTCCACCACCAGTCGGGAAGTCCAGCGTCTGTAGTCCCAGCGGGTACCACAACTGCCTGGAAACACGATGCACAGGAAGATTGTCGAACTGATCGTCCCACTTCGTCAGTCGCGAATAGAATACTGCAGCGTCGATAATCTGCCGCGCCTGCCAGTGATCAGGCGACGCCATCGGGGTTCTGTCAGCAATTCCCAGGACTACCCGCGGACGCCAGAAACGGAATACCTTCGCCAGAGCAACTCGACTTTCGTAGTTGTCAAACAGACGACGATTTGGCAGGTCCAGGGTCTGCCTCATGCTGACGCCCAGCACCTGGCCCGCAGCCTGAGCCTCCTGCAGTCGAACTTCCGGACCGGGACTCAGCGGAGTCGGCTCACCATCAGTGAGATCCACGATTCCCGTGCGATAGCCCTGCTGTGCCATGCGGGCCAGCGTACCACCACAGCCGATCTCAACATCATCCGGATGGGCGCCAACAGCAATTACGTCCAATGGTTCCGGAAGCGAATCATCCATCCGTCGGAAGCCTCTCGAGCAAATATCTTCGGTCGCGGCCGAAGTAGTCTTCAGGTGCACCGGCCACTACTGAGGCACAGAGCTGACCGGGTCCCACTGAGCCAGATTCGGGTCGTCCGGAATCACAAATAACTCAACTCGGCGATTGCGTTGTCTGGCAGTCTCAGAAAACCCATCCGCCAGTGGATGATGCTCACTGTAACCCATCGCAGCAATTCGCCCCGGCTCAACACCCAGACGCAGCAGTTCCAGAATCACCGCATCAGATCGATCGGTGCTCAGGTGCCAGTTGGTGGGATGCTTCACTGCCGTTTCGGGACGGGCAATGTTCTGGTCATCCGTATGCCCGACAATCAGAACCTTCATCCCGGCTGCTGCTCCAGTGGTAATGCTGGACGCAAATTCCTTCAGCACCGGCTGAGCTTCCGGCCGAATCAGATCACTCCCCAGATCGAACAGGATATTGGAGTGAAATCGACACAGCCCGGAAATCGGATCGTACTGAAATCCTTCAGCCTCCAGTTCCGGTGTGAGGGCGCCTCGATTCGTCAGAGTGGCATCCATCGCGCGATTCAGATGCTCCGTCAGCCCCGCTCGCTCCTGAGCCAGATTGTCCAGACGCTCATTCATCGTTCCCAGCTGTCCGGTCGTTTCGGCCAGCTGTGACTTGAGCATCTGATTCTCTGTGCCCAGCCCCTGACTCAGTTGCTGCAGCTGCTGATTTTCCAGGTATAACTCGCGAGCGTGCTGCTGTGCGCTGTTCAGCTCCTCGCTGTTCCGTCCATGACAACAGCCCGCGAGGAACAGAGTCAGCAACATCAGCTGCGATCTGTGCGTGGATAAGTTGGTCATTCTTCCGGTCATCCCTGACATCCGGGGGCTTCCAGCGTAATTGATTCAGCCCGAATCCAGAATTCGGGCAATACAGCTGAAAGTTGAGCTTTCACCAGTCGTCAGGGTACTCAGGCTCTCTGCAGACGCCTATGTCGAGTATGAGTCTTTTCCCGGTCGATCGCCGCGAATTCACGACCTCAATCGGCCTGCTGGCAGGAATCGGCAGATTCTGCCGCACGATCAGCAGAAGTTGCCGGAAGCAATCAGCAAGCGAACGCCCGGAATCGGCAATATCTGCCGTTCGATCATGCAGACTGTACAACCCGGCATGCTGTCCAGCCTGTGTCAGTCTGCCCCGGGAGCAAAAGTTCACCTGACCGCCATCAGCTCCACAACAAAGTGCAGCGTTGCATTCGGCGGAATGGCTCCGGGCATGCCGCGGGCTCCGTATCCCAGTTCAGAAGGAACCCACAATTCGATCATGCCACCTTCACCGATAAGCTGCAGTCCTTCGGTCCACGCCGCAATCACACCATTCAGCGGAAACGAAGTCGTCTCACCACGCTTGTAGGAACTGTCAAACTCGCGGCCGTTATCCAGCCAGCCACGATAATGAACCTCCACGCTGGAAGTTGCCTGTGGCTTACGCCCCTCGGATGCCCGCAGGATCCGATACCGCAGACCACTTGGCGTTGTCTGGAATTCGCGCGCCGTGCCGCTGTCGACCGGTCCTGTCCCGCGCTTCAGCTCGGGACTCTCAAGAAATGTCACCGGCGTTGCTGATGACGACGAGCCACCACTCGGTTGCGCCGTCAGCCCAGGCGACGGCGTGCTTCCGAAGCACCCGAGTGATACCAGAAGCGTCAGCCCGATTACCGGGAACAGTTGTCTGATTGGCATCGCACATCCTTGTCGATGGAATTGCCGGTCGGTGGAATTGATCCGCAGCAAGAAACGGTGGTCGTGCGCAGATCACACGACGCCCGTCACCGAAAAGCATAGCGAAATGACCGCTTCCGCGTCAGCCCTGTCCCGGAAGTTCAGGGGGTATCCCGCAGCTGGCGATACTTTTCCGTGTACTTGTCCCGCAGTTGCGTGTGACGGCTGGTCAGATCCACACGGCGGCCCTGAATCCACGCTCGTGTCACATGGCTGGCAGTTTCCAGCGGATCACCTTCCGTGACAATCAGAGTCGCGTCCATGCCGACGGCCAGACTTCCAACACGGTCGGCGATCCCCAGGATCTGCGCCGGATAAAGTGTGATCGAACGCAGTGCTTCTTCGTGTGACAGCCCCCAGGCAATGGCGGTCCCGGCCTGATACGGCAGATTGCGAGTATTCCAGGTTTCGCCGCGACCGGATCCGGAGATGCACCACGAAAGGCCGGCCTGCTGCAGACGCAGCGGCAGCGTGAACGCGGCATCATAGTCGTCGTGATTGCGACGCGGGTCACGATGGATCGCATCCACAATGACAGGAACTTCATATTTCCGCAGCAGCTCCGCACACTCCGGAGCGTCATAGCCGCCAAACAGAATCATCCGCACCTTGTGCTCCGCACAGAATGCAACTGCAGCCTGAATTCGTGAGACGGTATCGGCGGCAATCAGCAGCGGTACGTCACCGCTGAGCACCGACTGCATGGCGTCCAGCTGCACATCGTAGCGCTGCCGCGAATTGCTCTGCCCCCTTGCTGCCTGCCATGCCCTCGCGTCAGCAAACAGCTTCCGCAATGTCGTTACTTCGTCCTCGCTGGATGGCCACTGCACAACCATCGCTGCCGATGGCTTCAGAGTCATCTGTTCCCAGGTCCAGCCATCCAGCTGAATCACTGACGCCTGACCACTGACCAGACTGCCGCTGGGGGCCGCCGTGAGCTCGGCCCTCTGGCTCGCGCAGTCCCGCGCGACGTCCGCCCGCGAGGCGCACGAGGAGGCCGAGCGCGTCGCCGCGGCGGCCCGCGAGGTGTACCGGGCCGATGGCACGTCCTCGG
>JALQUR010000728.1 GCA_023260695.1 Planctomycetaceae bacterium | reverse complement strand
ACTCGCAACGGGGCCATCCATTCGCAACGGGGCCATCCACTAAGAAATGCAGCAAAGGTACGTCCAGCGTCACTCGGATCGCAGTCATGCCGTGGGCGGTACGAATCTGTCCAATCGACGACTATTGCCCTTCGAAGTGTGGACGGCCTCGTGGATTGTGACGGTTACCTCGATTCGGCGATGCGCGTCAGTTGCAGGGGTGTTACGGCCTGTGTCAGCGGCAATGCTGGCCTGATGTTACCGCCGCGCGTTGTGAATCTGCGGTGAGAGACGGTTGTTCCTTTTGGGGAGGGACGCTTTGTTGTTGCCACTGCGTCCCCGCGCGTCGCGGGACAATCGTTTTTGACTTTGCCTGTGAGAGTCCTTATTTCAACTAGCAGAGAGTGCGCTCTCTGATCGCTGCTCTGGTCTTCTGACCGGCGGCGGCTGTTTGCGTTGTCAAGCGTTGTCATGCTGGGGCTCAGAATCGTCGATCATGCCGTTCGCTGATCCTGAAACAGAAAGTTGTTGGTCAATTTGATGAGAGCTTCGATCATCATTCCAACGTTCAATCGTCCTGAAGCGATCCGGAATTGTGTCCGAGCGCTGCAGCAGCAGACGTACGCATCTGAAGAGTTCGAGGTTTTGGTTGTCGATGATGGTAGCACTCCCCCCGTCGACGCTGCAGAACTTACAGATCACCAATGTGGATCCGCACCAGTTGCGGATGTGCGGGTAATTCGGCAGGTGAATTCTGGCCCGGCCGCTGCGCGCAATGTGGGTGTTCGGGAGGCGCGTGGCGAGTTGGTGGCCTTCATTGACGATGACTGCCTGGCGGAAGAAGGGTGGCTTCAGAAGCTGATCGAAACGCATCAGCAGTACCCACAGGCTCTGGTGGGGGGAGAAAGCGCAAATGCTCTGGATGATAATATCTGTTCCATTACCAACCAGCTGATTTTGAATATCGTCTACGAGTTCTACAACCCGAATCCACAGGATGCGGAATTCCTCGCGAGCAACAACTGGCTGTGTCGTCGTGACATGTTCCTTGACCTGGGTGGGTTTGACGACGGATTTCGCCAGGCAGGTGGGGAAGATCGGGATTTTTGTTTTCGCTGGCGCGCCGCTGGGTATCCAATTGTCTGGAAGCGTGACGCTCGCGCGAAGCACCTGCATCATCAGGATTTTTCCCGGTTTCTGAATATGTATTTTCGGTACGGGCAGGGTGCCTTTCTATTTCATCAGGTCGTCGCTCGAAGCGAATCGTGCAAAGGCAAAGTCCCTACGGGGTTTCATCGGCGGCTTCCGCTTGCGGTTCTGCGGCAGTTGCAGGGATTTCCCAGCTGGTTGAAGAGAGGGCAGATCCTTCTGCTGCTGGTCGCGTGGCAAATCGCCAACACGCTGGGTTTCGCGCGTGAAGCAATTAAGAGCAGATCCAGAGAAAGTAAAGCACCGGAATCAAGGCCGGAGACAGATCGCAGAGGTTCGCTGAGTTCTTATTTATTTCAGAGCGAATCGCCGAAAGTGGATTGATTGACGTCCGAAGAACGCAAGTACCAGGAATGTTGATATTGGTCAGGCCGTGGCATTAACAAAGGCGATCACGCCTCTGCTGGCGATGTTCTCAGAGAAGTGCAGGATCATTAAATTGGATTTTCCCTCCTGTGGAAGTGGATTGATGACTCCAGTAATCGTCCAGCAGCAGCAGACCGATGACAGCAACGGCGACGCGATCCGCGATCGATTTTCGCTGGATTTGTTGGGCTGTTTTCGGGCGATTCGCACAGATCCGGATAGGTGGCCGCGAGAGACCCTGACCAGTCTTTTTCTTCCAGGCGTGTGTTCTTCTGCGTGTCTGGTGTGGTTACGACCTGCATCGGCGGCTCCACTTGTTTTTCTCACAGCGTTCACCGGTTGTGCTTTATTGTGGCAGCTTCAATGGATGACGAACCAGCGGATCTGCAATGCAATTGCCAGCGTGATGAATTCTGTGGGTGCCTTATCTTCACTCATGAGACGCTGCAGCGATGGATTCAGGGGACTTGATTCGATCGTGACCCTGCCTTTGGAACATGGACAATGGGCGTGTAAGTATCCGGGACGCTTTGCTCCTGTGCTGAGCTGGCCGGTGAGTCTTTCTTACTCGACCGTGGCCGTTCGCGAGCTTAATACGGACATCTTCAATTCAAAGCAAAGTTGCGCGACCGATTGCCGGTTGCAGAACCCGTCGAACGTCCAGGTTTGTGGGTGCGACGATGGTGCATGGGGCGGGACGGCTGATGCTGATGAGTCGTGAACATCAAGACCGACCGCTGAAGATCCTGCTGGTCAACGATGCGTCGACCAGTTCGGGTGGGGCAGAGATTATGTCTCTGGCGTTGCGGGACAGCTATCGAGAGCGGGGCCACGAAGCGATGCTTTTCTCAAGTCGCGCTTTGTACGGAAAACCCCCAGTTCTGGCGGACCACACCTGTTTTGGTTCGACTACTCCGTTCCGGCAGGTGCTGCGAGTAGCCAATCCCTCCGCATGGAACGAGATTCGAAAGGTACTATCCCGGTTTCGACCGGACATCGTGCATGTACGTATGCTGACGACTCAGCTTTCGCCGCTGATCCTGCCTGCGCTGCGTGGTTATCCCACCATCTACCATGCTTCATGGCATGAGTTGGTTTGTCCAACCGGTTTGAAGATGTTGCCCGATCTGCGTCCGTGCGGGTATTCCGCAGGAGTCGAGTGCTTGCGTCAGGGGTGCTTGAGCAAGCTGGCCTTTCCCTTGTTGCTCCTGCAATTGCGATTGTTACGTCACTGGCGGAGCGGCTTTCATCGGGTGGTTGCCAACAGTCATTACCTCAGGTCGAGGCTTTGCGAAGAAGGATGGGATGATGTTGCTGATGTCGAGGTGATCTTGAACGGTGTGCCAGTTTGATGGTTATTCCCAACGACTCGGGCGAGGTCGTTACTAACTGCT
>JALQUR010000629.1 GCA_023260695.1 Planctomycetaceae bacterium | reverse complement strand
GATCGCCCAGCAGCCCGAAGTCCGCCGCGTAAGCCTCATACAGGTAGGACGAGATCCTGGCCTGGATGGCTTCGGCAAACGAATATCGCTTGTCGTCCCGTCGTGAAAAATTGTTCATGTCCGCCTCCTCGAAATCAGTGCGGACGGCAAAAGGACCGGAGCTGGTGGCGGCCTTTCCAACCAGCAGCGGAAACTCCTGAAACCACTCTGGGAGTTTCAGCCGGGAGGCACCTGCGGAACTCTTGTGAGTGATCTGTTTCCGCACCTCCGTGAGCAGATGGATGACATCTGTCTGATCAAATCGCTCCATGGGAACGACAACGAACACTACAACGCCACACTTGGGATGCACACCGGCTCCTTCTTTTTCTCCCGCCCGAGCATTGGCTCATGGGTGAGTTACGGGCTCGGTACCAGCAATCAGAATCTGCCCTCGTTCATTGCGCTCGCACCGCAGATGCCTTATGCCGGAACCCAGATCTTCAACAACGATTTTCTCCCCGCCTGGCATCAGGGAGTGCGGGTCATCGGCGGAGCAGAACCTGTTCCCAACGTCAGCCGTCGTTCCACGCAGCCTGGGCTGCAGGAGCTGGAACTGGGACTGGCTGACGTGCTCAACTCACGGCACCTTGCCGCACACGCAGGCAATCAGGAACTCTCCGCTCGCATCCGCAGTTTTGAAACTGCATTCCACATGCAGACAGACGCACCCGAAGCGTTTGATGTCAGCAGCGAAGATGATCGCACACTTGCACTCTACGGATTACGGCGAGGCCAGCATGATGGGTTTGGCTGGCAATGTCTGGTCGCCAGACGGCTGGCCGAGCGTGGTGTCCGCTTCATCGAACTGGTTGATGGCAGCAGCAGCAATAACTGGGATCAGCACGGAAATATGGCAGAGCATGCGAAACACGCTGAGGTAATCGACCAGCCGCTCGCCGGACTGATTCGCGACCTCAAATCACGAGGAATGCTCCACGACACACTTGTCGTCTGGACCACCGAGTTTGGCCGCACACCGGGCGTGGATGGCGACAAGGGACGCGGCCACCACAGCGCCTGTTTCTCCTCATGGCTGGCCGGCGGCGGCACGCGCGGAGGCACAAGCTATGGCGAAACGGATGAAATCGGTGCCACTGTGGCCGAAAAAGGGGTCCATGTTCACGACTTTCATGCCACAATTCTGCATCTGCTGGGAATCGACCATGAGCGGCTGACCTACCGACACGGTGGACGGGATTATCGACTGACTGATGTGCACGGACGAGTGATCCACGATCTGCTCAGCTGATGCAGAGAATCCCGACACCCATGATTCTCCGCCAGTCGTGGCGACGTTCGGCCTGCTGGCTGTACCCAGCAGCATGACATCACTGAACAACAGCATCCCCGCATCTCCCCGACAATCCCGCTGAATTCACTCCGGTTCATCCGCAGCAATTCCCTTTGACTCCCAGCGATCTCACTGTTCGAATAGAATGTCCCTCTCGCCCGCCGCTGGCGATCCTCCTGCAGAATCACCGGCCTGTCCCGCCCGGACCGTCTTCATCAGATCCAGCCCAGGAAATCGGCTATGTCGCAGCGTCTGCTTCTGTTCGCAATTGCGTTGTCTCTGCCTGCCAGCCCTGTCTGCGGACAATCAGCCGACCGCAAGGGGCTCGACTTCTTTGAGGCGAAGATTCGCCCAATGCTGGTCAGCCACTGCTACTCCTGTCACTCTGCCGAGGCAGTCGCAAAGAACAAGCTGAAGGGCGGCCTGCTGCTCGATTCCCGCATGGGGATGCTCACCGGTGGTGAAAGCGGTCCATCGATCGTACCCGGCAAACCGAAGGAAAGTCTGCTCATCAGTGCACTCCACTACGACGGACTGCAGATGCCGCCGGCTGGTCGCCTGCCAGACGAACTGGTTGCCCACTTTGAACAGTGGATCAGCATGGGTGCCCCCGATCCACGTGACGATATCTCCGTCGTTCTCTCATCGGAAATTGATCTCGATGCTGGCAGACAGCACTGGGCATTCATGCCGCTGACAGAACCGACGGTTCCCCAGGTGGCTGACACCGACTGGATCCGCACACCGGTGGACCAGTTCATCCGAGCCCGACAGGAAGCCGTCGGAATCGCACCAAATACCACCGCTGCTGCCCGCACACTGATCCGTCGTGCCAGTTTTGATCTGACTGGTCTGCCGCCGACACCGGAGGAAGTGGATGCGTTCGTGGCAGCGGCCGCCACGGATCTTCACGGTGCCTGGGATCAGCTGCTCGATCGGTTGCTGAACAGCCCGCATTACGGTGAACGCTGGGGCCGCCACTGGATGGATGTTACTCGCTTCGCTGAGAGCAATGGCTTTGCCTTTGACCTGGATCGACCGAATGCATGGCACTACCGCGACTTCGTGATTCGAGCCCTGAATTCAGATCTGCCGTACGATGAATTTGTCCGGCTGCAGATTGCCGGCGACCTTCTGACAGATCTGGAAGTGCAGACTCAGGCGGAAGCTGTACGGGCTGTCGATCGAGTTGCCGCAACGGGACTGCTGGTGGCGGGGACATTTACGTCACAGCAGACGCAGAAGGAACGGGAACGCAGTCGCTATGAGCAGTTGGACGACATGATCAGCACGATCGGCACATCGATGCTGGGCCTTACCGTCGGCTGCAGCCGATGCCACAGCCACAAGTTCGATCCGCTGCCTCAGACCGACTACTATCGTCTGGCCTCCTGCTTTGCCGAGGTCGGCTCAGCCGATACCGGAATCAACATGCAACCTGAGGCGTGGCAGCAGGCACGCGCAGAATTTGACGCCGCACATGCTCCGCTCGTCGCCGCCAGAACAGACTACGAACAGCAGCAACTGCCGCAGCGTCTTGAGCAATGGCTTAACACATCACTGCCCGTCACTGCTGCTGACACCAGTGCACCATCGCTCACCGCAGGCACCTGGCAGCACGTCGGGCCATTTCCTGCAGCAGGATTTGCAGAAGCCTTCGAACAGGAATTCGGGCCGGAATCCGGGGTCGACCTCGCTGCCGCTTATGGCGACGCAGGACTCCGCTGGACACCACACCCGGAATGGGCCGACGCCACCGTTCACAATCCCTTCAGCGAGCCGAATGCTGCCAACTATCTCTTCCGCGAGATTGAATCTGCAGAGGACCAGACGGTCACACTCTCACTCGGACGAGACGATGCCATCAGGGTCTGGCTCAACGGAGAACAGATCCTCTCCAGCCTCACTTCCGGTGGCGTGGTTCCCGGCCAGGACACTGTTTCCGCACGGCTGCGTAAAGGCCGCAATGAACTGCTCATCAAAATCGTGAACGGAGGCGGACCATCCGGGTTTTACTTCGCCGTACTTCCCGGTGTCGCGGCAGAACTTGCTGGCGCCGGCCCATGGAACCACATCGGACCGTTCCCAGCGGCCAGTATGGATGAAGCGTTTGATCGAGTCTTTGCCCCCGAACTTGATACCGATCTCACACGGACATACGAAGAAGATCAGCTGAAGTGGACCGCTCAGCCCGAGTGGATCGACGGTGAAGCACACAACGACAAACTGACGGGCACCAATTGTGCCAACTACCTCCTGCGGATCATCGAATCTGATCAGCCGCAGGTCCTGACTCTC
>JALQUR010000600.1 GCA_023260695.1 Planctomycetaceae bacterium | reverse complement strand
CTCGACTGATTCGCCAGGGGGAGTAATTCCGCAGATGCCGTGAGAGAAAGGAGTCGATCCGAGTCCCGGAAAGACAGGGTTCCACCAGAAAGACGGGCTCCGGAGGACGATCGGCTGCAGCATTTCTGTTGTTGTCGTGCGGGCTGGCTGGCTGTGTCTGGTCCATCATTCTGCATCCGGAACTTCTGCAACAGACTGATCCGGCCACCAGTCCTGCACCTGCAGCTGCCGCAGCAGTTCTGTTCGCAGCTGTGTCGTGATCTCATCGTTCTGACTGCGCGGGACAGCCTTCCCGGATTCCACGTGAATCGGCTCACCAAAGTGAAAATGCACCCGCCATTCAGGTTTCAGTGTGATGGAGTCGGTCAGATCTTCTTCCATTCGATGAACGGTTTCTGCTACTCGTTCCGGTGTGACAGCGCCGCGCAGATTCTGATCGAGATAATCTTCGGGGTACAGGGAAAGGGCCTGTGCATAGTAGCAGTCGATCAGTGCACGTCGCCCCTCCGTACGTTGCTCCGGCGTTGACTGAGGGTCCATCAGTTCCCGCAGAATAGTCGTTCGCAGATCCTTGATTCGCTGGATGCGATCGCCGCGTCGACAGATCTGCAGCCAGCGCAGTTCATGTGGCCGAAGTGTGTTTTCAATGAGCGTCTCGATCCGGTCACGCAACCTGCCGCTGCCTGTCCGCCCGGTGATTTCCACCTCTCGAGCCGCAACGAGGGCCTCTCCGAGCTGCCGGATACGTTCGCCGGGTGACAGGTGTTCGTATGTCTTCCAGAAAGTTCGTTTTTCGATTGCTGAAAGTGTCGGGGACACAGATTCGTTGAGTGCCCCGAGCAGTTCATAGCGGATCGCCAGTGGAAAGATCATGACTCGGCCGTTTCCGCCAGTGCGGTTTCGCCGTCGTGATGCTGCCCTTGCGATGCAGGATGCGCCGCGCATGAAGCGGAGCAGCCGGTCATTGGAACGCGAGATGGCGCCTTCGGGAAAAATCACCAGGGGGCGTCGGCCCTCAGTGACGATCCGGATCGCGGAGGAAAGTGACTGCAGATCCTGTCCTTCACGATACACGCTGAATCCGCCCAGCAGCCACGCTGCAGTCGACTCCAGCCAGCCCTGTCTGAAGACGTGCCAGCTGGCAAGCAGATGAATATGACAGTGTGCACTGCGACAGATCAGGCCCATGACGATGGGATCGGAATCGCGGCAGTGGTTGGGGCAGAGCAGGATTCCGTGGCCATCAGCGAGGCTCTGCTGAAACCGTTCGATGCCATGAAACTTGTGGTCAACGATCCCGAACCGATGCTTCAGAAACGGCGTCATGAGCAGTTTCTGAAAGAGCGTGGAGAACCGCGTCCCACGCCATGGTGGGACATTTCGGTAGGGTTCTTCCACGACAACCTGCTGCATACAGGCGGCCCTTTTTCAGTGAGATTCGGCTGGAAACGAGCAGTGGGTGAATGCCCGGGCTGCTGTGCGTTGCCGGACATCGTAGCAATGCCGCAGGGAATTGTCGTCGCGAGCAGATCGCTGTGGTGCCGGGCTGAACTGAGCCGGACAGAAGCAATTCAGAATTCGGCGTCTGACGAACCCCGATATGTGGAGACCTGCAGTGTTCCGGATCTGTTCAGATGCACTGAAACAGCTCCACTCCGGCTGGTGAAGTACAGCGTTGCCGAGGGATATGTTCGCTGCAGATGGCTGCGTCCTGAATCGTTTCCACTGCTGACGACAACATGTTCCGGCTGCATCCGCGCTGCCAGTTGCGGTGGGTTGGAGGCGGTACTGCCATGATGTGGACTGACAAGAACACGACAGGTCGGAAGCTGTGGCAGCAGCTGGTCAAGGCCGGAGAGCTCCAGGTCGCCCGGCAGGCAGACTCGCTGACCGTGAAAATGGAGCACAGCAACGAGGCTGTTTTCGTTGTCGCTGCCCTCGTCCTGCTGTCCCGCCTCACGCTGCAGAAACTCCACTTCGAGGTCTCCGGAAATGAGTCGGTCATGATTGCTGACAAGGCGGACGGGCAATCGGATGTCTTCGGCGATTCTGAGCAGGCGCTGAACTTCCGGCGCCGCTGAGCGAACAAACTGTCGGCTGGTGAGCAGCACACCTGCCGGAATTTCCTGGAGCATTGCCGGCAGGGCGTTGTAGTGATCGGCGTCTGCGTGTGAAACGATGATCGCGTCCACGCTGCGATGGCCCCGGTGCCACAGAAACTGCTGAATTCGTTCAGCAGCGACCGGCCCCTGGTTCATAGCTCCCGCATCGAACAACAGCACATGCCTGTCTGATTCCACGACGATGGCGTTGCCATGCCCGACACTCAGCACAGTACAAAGCAGATCAGAGGTCAGACGCGACGATCCGACAGCCTGCAACTGCAGCGATGTCAGCAGCAGCAGTCCCAGCAGCAGCACGTGCCGGGCGATGCGTCTGCGGCAGATCACGATTCCGGTGAGCAGCAGGTACCAGAGTGGCAGGAACCAGAACGGCAGGTCGGGAACAAACAGGTACCCGAAGTGAAAGTCTCCCGCCGCATGGACACTCCAGAGCATCAGGTTCTGCAGCACAAGGAACGGGACTGCGATGATGGGGCCGAGGGGCGGCAACAGCAATGCTCCGGCAAGGAACAGGAACCCTGCGGTCAGCACCAGGCCGGTGAGCGGGATCAGTACCAGATTGATGACCAGTCCAGTCAGTGAAAACAGATGAAACTCGGCGACGACCAGCGGACTGACAAACAGGCTGACGGCAAGGATTCGTCCGCCGTTCTGCCGCAACGCACAGAGAGCGCTCTGCAGCCAGAGACGCATGCGGTCACGCAGCAGAAATGTGTCCGCGGGAGTTTCGCCGTCCTGGCGAATCTGGCTGCCGCCGTACCAGCACAGTCCCGCCACGGCCAGAAATGACAGCCACGCACCGGTATCAAGAGCTGTGGCCGGATCAGCTGCAATCAGGATCAGCAGTGTCAGTCCAAGCACTGCCGTCGGACGGACTTCGCGACGCAGGAGTTGTGCGCAGGTACTGATCGTCAGAAAACAGGTTGCCCTCAGAACTGAGGGACGCAGATCCGTGATCAGAGCGAAGATGATGCAGATCAGCATGGCCAGAATCAGCGATCTGCCCCGCGGCAACAGCAGCGCATGCAGGATTCGCAGCACGAACACGTACAGAATGCCGACGTGGAGTCCCGAGACTGCCAGCAGGTGCAGAGTTCCGCTGCGGGCGAATGCGCGTTCGGTTTCGTGGCTGAGCAGGCCTCGGTTTCCCAGCAGGAGTGCTTCTGCCAGCGCCTGATTCCCTGCCGGCAGCTGTGCCCCGATCTGCTCCGATGACGCCCGTCTGAGCCGGCTCAGCAGCACACGTGGTTGCCAGACTGGTGCCGGGCTGACAAGCTGAAGTGCCGCCGGATGCCGAACTCGGAAGGTCGCCATGATACCCTCTCGCGCAGCCCAGCCGGAGTAATCAAATTCACCGGGATTTGCAGCCGAGCGTGGCCGCTGCAGTTGTCCCATGGCACTGATCTGATCACCGGTATTCAGATCGGGGAGTGGCCCGTCGACAAAGACCTGCACCAGTCCCGTGGCCTCGATTGTGGATCCGGTCTGCGTAATGGAGTCGGGTCTGAGCAGAAAACGGAACCCCTGCTCACGGATTTCCGCAGACTCCGGATTGCCGCGAGCGGAGAGCAGACCGTGGACAGTGCCTGTGATCCGGCACTGAAGTGGTGTGTCGCTGATTCTTGCGGGAAGCTGTTCGTCGGGAATGCCGGATGACTGCTGCTGGTTCAGCTGAGCCCCCAGCAGAAAGAATCCGCTCAGCAGGAACAGCAGGGCGAGTGGGCGAGTGTGGCGCGCAACGAAAGCGCAGAGCATCATCAGCAACAGCGAAAGCAGGGGCAGGAATTCACCGGAGCGTCCCGCAGGAAAGCGGGACCAGACGCCAGCCGTCAGGGAAATGGCCAGCAACAGGATCAGTGGCGGACGCTGTCTGACGACAGGTTGTCCCGACTGATCGGATGTCGGATTCAACGCGGAGTTTCTCTCCTGCGTCCGTCCAGCATCGGTTGCAGTTCCTCTACAAAGTCATGCACGTCCTGAAATTCCCGATAGACTGAAGCGAATCGCACAAAGGCTACGTGGTCGAGGTCTCTGAGTGCACTGAAGACGAATTCTCCGATGCGCCGTGTAGGAACCTCACGTTCTCCATCTTCGTAAATCAGGGACTCCACTTTCCCGGTTAACTGATCGATCTGTTCGGGACTGATCGGCCGTTTGTAACAGGCTTTTTCAATGCCTGAACGGATGCGATTGCGATCGAAGGGAACTCGCGTGCCGTCCTTCTTGATGACTCGAACCGGGGATTCTTCCATGCGTTCATAGGTGGTGAATCGCTTTTCACAGCCCAGACATTCTCTGCGACGGCGGATTGAGAAGTCCTGGCTGTTGCGGGAGTCAATCACTTTGGTTTCATCATGACGACAGAAGGGACATCGCACTGAAAAAACCTCGTTTGAAATACTGGAACCCGGAAGGGACGGATTCATCACGGGCTGGTCGGGGAGTACCGCCGGATCTCTGCAGCAGCTGCACGTTGCCGCCGCAGCCTTGCTGAGTCCGAGGGAGGCGAAGTGATACAGCGAACAATACAGCGAACATTAATACAGCGAACATTAAAGCGAACATCGCCAGCATCTGAGCCCAGGACACTGGTACGGTCAGGACACTGGTATGCCAGACCGCCACCGACACAACGCCGAAAATCCTGAATAAGTTATGGCACCGTTATCTGAGAGAATCAAGTCCCCGAGGGAGTTGATTCTCTGATTCATGGGCTCCCGGCTGCCGGGTCTGGAGTTTCCGGAACAGCACTGGCGGTGGCGTTTCCGGATGCGGGCATACTGAATCGCAGCAGCAGCCCACGGCCCGGCACCCGCTTCGATGGCATCCCGCCGCTGTTCCATGTTAAGCTGAGCGTCAGTAAAGAATTCTGATGTTGCTGGTCCCGCATCAATCGTCCCACCTCAATCCATAAAGGTTTTGTCATGTCCACAAGCTCCTTTGGATCACGTCGTTCGTTCCTGCAGACATCTGCAGTGGCCTCCGTTGCCTCCTCACTTTTTGTCTCCGAGAACGCAGCGGCCGATGAAAAGTCAGAGCGTGTTGTTGTCGGGATAATGGGGACCAGCCGCGGAGCTGCACTGGCAAAGGTCTTCGCAGGACTGCCTGGTGTTGAAGTGCGGTATCTGTGTGATGTGGACAGCAATCGTCTGGCCGCATTGGGGGAATCTCTCGCTCCCACTGTTGACTATTCCCTGAAGTCGGTCTCCGACTTTCGCAGGATCCTGGATGATCCGGAGGTGGATGCTCTGGTCTGTGCAGCTCCGAATCACTGGCACGCGCCGGCGGGAATCATGGCCTGTGCGGCCGGCAAGCACTGCTACGTTGAGAAACCCTGCAGCCACAATGCGCGGGAAGGTGAAATGCTGGTCGAGGCGGCCAGAAAGTACAACCGCTGTGTGCAGATGGGAAATCAGCGCCGCAGCAGTACTCCGATTCAGAATGCGATGAAGAAACTGCACGACGGAGTGATCGGGCGGGTTTATTACAGCCGCAGCTGGTACGCCAACAGTCGAGGACCGATTGGCAGCGGAGCGGCGGCGGATGTGCCTCCCCACATCGATTATGACCTCTGGCAGGGGCCGGCTCCGCGACAGCCATTTACCTCCAATCGCCTGCACTACAACTGGCACTGGGTCTGGCACTACGGAAACGGCGAACTGGGAAACAATGGGGTGCACTCCATTGACCTCTGCCGCTGGGGACTGCAGGCGGAGTATCCCACCCGCGTCGTTTCGTCCGGAGGACGTTATGCCTTCGAAGATGATCAGCAGACTGCGGATACACACATTGTTTCATTCGAGTTTCCGGACAACCGGCAGATCATCTGGGAGGGGCTCAGCTGTAATCGCTGGGGTCTGGACGGGTCTTCCTTTGGCTGCACATTCCACGGCACCGAAGGGACACTGACCCTGAACGATTCCGGTTACACCGTATACGATGCCCGCAACAAGGAGCTGGAAAAGCAGAACGGCAGCGACGGCATGCAAGCACACGCTCAGAATTTTGTGGATGCCATTCGCAATGGCGATTCCGGAATGCTGAACTCCGAGATTCTTGAGGGGCATCGCACGACACTCCTCTGTCATCTGGGCAACATCGCCTATCGCACCGGTGATGCGCTCACATGTGATGCTGAGAATGGTCACATCCAGGAGAACGAACAGGCCGAACAACTGTGGGGACGCAGCTACGCCGAAGGCTGGGAACCAAAGTACTGAGTGGCCCCGGGGCGACGCTGTGCACCGTTTCAGAGTCTCTCGTGCGTGATCATCCTGCAGAGCAACAACGGGCCGTCAGAACCAGATTCCGGCGGCCCGTGTTGCGCTGGCGGCCTGTGTTGCATTACGGCCAGGTCGTGATCGTCGTGGCGGCAGTTGCGGGCCCGTCCCGGCGGACGCAGCACATCAGAGCAATCACAATCCTGCGGTCAGGGAAGCCCTGTGGCGTTTCTGCTTCTGTCAAGCTGATCCACTTCGGCTGCTGTGAGCGGCTCACCGGTTTCGGCAACGCGATAGAGCGTCTGGCTGATTGTGAAGCCCAGCGACTGGTACAGCCGAACAGCCGGAATATTCTGAGCCGTGACTTCCAGTGAGACTTCGTTCATCCCGCACTGCCGAAACCCCAGCATTGTCTGGATCACCAGTGCACGGCCCAGTCCCAGGCCTCGGTGTCCAGGCACAACGCCAACATTCTGGATGGCTCCACGGCCACCACTGCGGATGATGCCCTGAATCGTGCCGACGTCTGTGGGTGGCCAGTCATGTTCCGGCTGGTACACGACGAGCCATGTGGCCTGCGGGCAGAAGGTACGCTGGGATGCAATTTCGCGAACCAGTGAGAGACATCCTTCGGCACGGCTGAGGCAGGAAAAGACACGGCCATCCAGATCGTCACGGAATGAGTGCCATTTGACCTGCGCATGCCGTGGTACCAGCAGGGGACGCCAGGACTGCCAGAGATAGCCATTGGGCAGAGGCTGCTGGAGAAGATTGGCGTTGCGAAGATCAGCAACCATGCGAAGGCGTTTGTAAGTATCTGCTCGCATTGAATCTTCCGAGAAGTGAACACCGGCCTGAGTCTGCAGGGCCAGCGTACTTACCGCCGGTTCCAGCAGAAGCTTACAGCCGCTTCATGCTGTTCCTCTGCAAACTGACATTCTTTCGTCTGCTGATGGCAGATGGTGGGAGAATCGCGGGAAATTCGGATGAATTCCGAATTTCCCGCTCGAGGTGAATCCAGCATCTGAGCCTCAGCCTTCAGATGCGGTCCTTCATTCTGCTGCCGCTTTGTCGATGCGAACCCGAATGCGACGGTATTCCATCTGTCCGCGGTCTCCCTCCAGACCGATCGGGCCGCTTTCCGGCAGTTTCATCGCTTCTTCAAGAACTTCACCGTTGCATGTGCAGCGAGCTTCTCCGCCACGAACAACAACTTCCATCTGATTCCAGTCGCCGGAGCGGAACTTCTGCAGATCCTTCCATGGGCCGGCC
This sequence comes from Planctomycetaceae bacterium, assembly GCA_023260695.1. GTDB lineage: Bacteria > Planctomycetota > Planctomycetia > Planctomycetales > Planctomycetaceae > SXXK01. The sequence goes on along the minus strand of JALQUR010000600.1, from coordinate 11,117 downwards.
AGCGGAAAGTCGCGGCACTGCAGCTGAGGATCGCGCAGAAAGACACCGCTGTCGGCGTTGGGCGTAGCCCGGAATTCCAGCCGGAGTGTGAAGTCATCTCCGAATTCCGCTGTGGTCCAGAGCTGCTGGATTCGGCGGCCTTCCGCGGGAGTAGCCACAACCAGTCGGCCGTTGATGGCGCGGTAGCGTCCATCCGGAGTCTGACTCCTGCCGTCGAAGGCTTCCTCCCTGTCGACAAATGGCCAGACTACCTTGCCAGGATTTCGTTCCATCCAGCGACGAGCTCCCTCACGTGCACTTTCCGGAGTAACTCTGAAACGCCAGCCGGTCAGATCATGTCCATTGAACAGACTGGTAAATCCGGCTTCGGGAGTGAATTCCTCCGGTTCCGTTTCCAGCAGACCAAGCGTGGCGAGGACGGGACGCATGCCTGCAGCCCACATCTGATATCCCAGCTGGTTTGGATGCAGCAGGTCCGGCATTTCCTCAGCCCGTGCGTCGCCCTCTTCGTTTGCAAACAGTGTCCAGGTGTCGATGACAGTGATCGCACCATTTCCCCGGACAGTGTCCTGATACAGTTCGTTGATGCGACGAATGGAATCAGCCGGACGCTTTTTGGAAGCGGAACTGGGAAAGACCAGATTCAGGACGATCGGGCAGTCCGGATCTGCCTTCAGACAGGCATCGATGATGAGCTTCAGGTTTCCATTGATCACTTCCGGCTCAACACCTTCTTCCAGGTCGTTGGTGCCCATCAGCATCACGATGGCGGACGGCTTCAGTGCCAGCACGTCCTCCTGCAGTCGAATGAGCATTCCGCGAGTGGTGTCGCCACTGATGCCGCGATTGGCAATCTTCAGCCCGGGGAACAAACCGTGGAAGCTGTCACCGCCGCCCTGAGTAATGGAGTCTCCCAGGAAGACCACAGCACCCTGATCCTGCTCAACTCGGCCGGCCCATGCAGAACGTCGCTGTTCCCAGAGCTTTCGAAACCAGTCGTAGCGACGAATTGTACCGGCTCCGGGCAGACCATCATCCGTTTCCGGGATCGCGAAATCCTGTGCATGCAGCAGTTCCGCGGACGTGCTCAGGGCACCAGCAAGAAACAGCAGCATGAAAACGCCTCGGATCAGCGGGCGGGACAGAAACAGGATCATATCAGGCTCCAGTGTGAACAGATCGGTACGCTCAGCAGTCTCCACAGTGGCTGACTGCCGGCTGTACAGTCGCTGGATTCTACTGACCGGCGGTCCCGAATGCATGCGAACGAGCTGGTTCGGAAGCGGAAGGATCCGGTCCGCAGGGTTCATCCGCCGGGCGATGAATCCCGGGATACGATGCAGATCACTGCCGAGCGGTCTGTCAGGCTGGGGTGTCTCGGGGGTTGTGAACCGGCAGTTTCTGCTGAATTGATCTGGAGGCCATCCGGTGAAAATGGCTACATTTCCGCAGGTTCACGGCCCTGATCCGGAAGAATTCCCGCAGGCTGCGAATCGCGGGATCGCATTGTATTCTGCCGAAAGGACTGGCAGAGCGTTCCCGGCTGGATACGTATGGAGGCGTTCATGTCGGTGATGCGAGTAATCTGCACCGATGCGTTGCGACTGGGAAGTCCGCTGGAGGGTCTTGCCGGCAGTCCGGAATGGCTGCGTCGGATCGCTGCGTCAGCGGTTCGGCAGTCCGTACTGAATCTCTGCGAAGCCGCTGTACTCAGCGGATGCCAGGCCATTCTGGTGAATGGCCGTCTCGTCGAGCAGACATCGCTGCTTGATGCTGCGGTACGCTGGCTCCGGCCACATTGCGAACAACTTCAGGCACAGGGTGTATCGCTCATTCTTTGCGGGCATCCCGCTGAAGATGCCGCATTGCTGAAGTCACTGCCTGCGACGATCGTTGTTCCGCAGGACAGGACATTTGCACTCACAGCCACCGCGGACGGTCTTGCGGTGCAGCTGATCGAATCACCTGGTCAGACACCGTCAGCAGGTCTGCTTGTCTGTCGCGGCGAATTTCCATCGACTTCCGCCTTCCGGCTGCGGCTGCAGCGCGGGGACATGGCGACGGATTCGCAGGAGACGGGTACATCGACATGGGAATTCCTGCGGGATGCCGAATTGCAGCTGAGCAGTCCGCAGGCAGTTCACCCGGCGGAAACGGCGGCGTGCGGAGCGCTGATTGTGGAATTGTCGGACACTGAGTCCGCGCTGACCGCAAGGTTCTGTGCGACCGATGTGCTGCGGTATTGTCGCGAAGAATTCCGCACTGAACAGCCACTGGAACGCGGTGAATTGCTGCAGCAGCTGATGCAGCGGAGTCGTCGTTCCACTGCGACGCGTCGAGTCAATGTTGTGGACTGGAGTATTCAGGCAACATTGCTCAGCGACCTGAACTGTGACGCAAATCTGGAAGAACAGCAGTTGCTGAGTGATCTGCGAGAGACGCTGCAGGGCGGTCTGTCAGGCTTCTGGCCACGGCGGATTCGGTTTGCGGAAGACAGCCGACTGCAGGGGCAGAGTGCGGAGCTGGAGGACCTGCTGTGCGGGCTGATTCCGGAGGCGTATGGAACGGGTACGCACAATTCCGCAGATCAGGAGTGCTGCCTGCGTCTGATTGAACCACTTCCCGAATTACTGGCAGCGCTTCATCGCGCTGCCTGAAGCTGCGGTCATGTGTGACTGTTGATGTCAGATCCGAACAATAAGGAACAGAATCAGGACCAGCTTTCATGTTTCTGAATCAGATTCGTCTCAATAACTACGGCACACTGCAGCAGTTGCAGCTGGAGCAGATTTCCCCCGGACTGACATTGTTGCGGGGGCTGAATCCACAGGCTGGAAATGACTTTGTCGATTTTGTGCGAAGTGCGTTGCTGCAGTTCCCGATATCGCCGCAGCAGCAGCTCAACGGAATCTCGGAGCTGGTTCTGGGTGATCCCGCAGGAGAGCTGGTTGTCAGCCTCGCCGATGCTGATCGTAACCGTCTGCATGCGTCTGTCGCCGCCCCGGAACGGGCCCTGAAGAAGCTGCTGCCACAATGGATTGACGATCATGTGTTGCGCGAGATCTGCACCCCCGGCAGTGAAGAAGCGGGCAGATTTGCACTGCTGGAACAGCTCTGCTGCGGTACTCGGTCCGAAACTGCAGCCGTTCCTTCCGCCGGCCGAATTCGCAGAACATTGAAGGAGGTCCGCGGTCGTCGGGATGGAACGGGACTGGACGGCGGAATTGTCCACCAGATCTCTGTGCTCAGACGGGAACAGGGGCGGCTGCAGCGCAAGGTCCGGCAGCAACAGCTTGAGGATCAGCGCAATTCAAAGCGGCTGGAAGAACTGCAGCTTGAACTGCGGGAGGTCGGGGTTCGCGAACAGCAGCTGCAGTCGCAGCTGGAGCAGCTGCGACTGCGGCGAGTTCGCTGTGCAGCATTGCTGTGTCTGGATTCCGGGCCAGTACCTGCCACCGCTGAACGTCATCTTTCCCGTTCTGCATCAACCGCAGCCTGGGTGCGAATTCGGGATCTGGTTGCCCAGGAGTTGCGGCGTGCGGTGGCGTTGCAGCTGCGCGATGCTGAGAGTATTCCGGATGCCGATCATGAACGTACGCTGCAGGACCTTGACCAGCAGCTGCAGTCACTCCGCCAGGCGATGGCGGTCACAGCCCGATCGGCAGCAGCGGATTCAGAGATGCTGGAAGAACTGCAGCAGGGGATTCAGAAAATGAAGGACCGGGTGCAGTCAGAACAACTGCGTCGTCCGTCCGCCAGCGCCAGACGTCTGAGGCTGATGGAACACTGTCTGATGGACATTGTTGAGCTTCTGGAAGATCCGGGCATCAATCCATCGTATGTGGGGTCTGCGGCACAGGCAGCAGCCGGCGATGATCTGGCCGGTGAATCACTGCTCTGCGAGGCGGCATCCAGGTCACTGCTTGCGGAACTGCGTGCTGCAGAACAGCAACTGGAATCACAGCTGGCGTCATTGCAGTCACAGCGACTAAGGATGCAGGAATCAGAATCATGGCTGCGTTCGGTGCCCACACTGGAAGAAGCATTGCCTCGAACTGATCGTGCTCACGCAGAGATTGCCCGTCTGGCTGCAGAAATTGAGCTGCTGCAGGAACAGCGAAGAAAACTTGATCAGGTGGAGTGTGCACTGCTCCGAGCCCTGTCACAGGCAACTGAGAACTCCACGGAAAAGGTTCTGGCGCAGGCTTCAGAATGGATCCGGAAGATTACTCAGGGGCAGTACACACAACTGGAAGTTTCCGACACTGGCAGATTTCTGCTGCAGCAGGCCGGCAAGTCCGAAGCGGAAGCGCTGACCGCAGTGGATCCGGTGCTGGGTGATCTGGCGGGCCTGGTGCTGCGGCTGGCGTTGCTGCAGCAATGGCGAGCAGAGGGACTGAGTCTGCCGCTGGTGCTGCGAGAAGTGACTCTGCAGAAAGGGGTGGCGTGGGCAGACGGTGTGGCCGCTGTTCTGACGACAGTCGCAGCGGCAGGGCAGCAGTTGCTGCTGCTTTCTGACATCGCTGAAGACGTGTTGCCTGCAGCAGAGATTCGCTGCCTGACGATGTTTCTTCCGGAGCAGGAACCTGTGATCGCTGATGAGACAGTCGCGATGGAAGAGGTTCCTGCAACGCTGGAGTTTCCGGGTGCCGGATCGATCGACGAAGAAGCCGAAGACATTGCGGTTGAGACCGGTACGCCCGATCTGCAGCTGATGGTCAATGAACCTGAACAGCCGTGTCAGACTGCGACCGCCCCCCAGGCGACGCTGTTGTATTATCTGTCCGCCAGTGACTGCGTCGAAGATCTGGCGGATATTCGTCTTGGAGAACTGGAAGCACTGCGATTATCCGGGATCGAATCGGTCAGGCAGCTGCTGGAGTGCAGTGTTGAAAAACTGCTGGAGCTGACAGTGGCTGAGGGGTTTTCTGTGCCTCCCGAACGGCTGCGAGCACTGCGCGGGCAGGCTGAATTGTGTGTCCGCGTCCCGATGCTCCGACGCAGCGATGCTGCGCTGCTGTACGCGTCCGGAATCCATTCAGCAGATCAGCTGCAGCGTCTGCGCCCGGAACGGCTGTATGAGGCGGTTGTGGATTTTCAGAGCAGTCGTGAGGGGCGCGCGTACCGTCGCAGGCATCGCGCTGCAGATCGGCAGCAGGCGCTGAACTGGGCCCGCTTTGGGCAGGAATCACGAAGTCTGCAGCAGGCTCTGAATACAGCGAGTGACAGCGTATCCGCAGATCGCCTCGTGCTTCCCGGACGCCGCCGCCGGAACCGCGTTCGTAATCGCGTGGCGGCGCATCCGCTGCCGGAAAATCACAGCAAGGTCACAGTTGTACGTCGTCGCCAGCGTCGACTCAGACATCTGCAGCGGCGAGCCTCAGAATTGCGGTCTGGTCCTGCTGCATCTGCAGAGGGTGAAGTTGTCGAGCAGATTGGCGGGATGCGATTCTATCTGAAGCCGGCAAGCGGAGTTGGCAGTGTGCCGCTGATCGGACCGCGCACGGCTCAGTTGCTGCAGGATTCCGGCATCACGAATGTGACGGACCTGCTGAGTCTGCCACCGCTTCGCATCGTTCGGCGACTGGGGCAGTCAAGAGTCACAGAAGCTGTCGTGCAGCAGTGGCAGTCTCAGGCGCGACTGATGTGCCAGATTCCCGAATTGCGCGGTGGTGCAGCACAGTTTCTGGTAGCGGCCGGAGTGCGTTCAGCGGAATCGCTGAGTGAATCCAGCCCCGATCGACTGCTGGAATTACTGAATGGGCTGTTGCAGAAACGTCAGCAGGAATCCGGGCACGCCGATCTGGGCCTGCCGGATCGTGAGACTGTTGCCGAGTGGATCAGCTGGGCAGCCAATGCCAGACCGCTGAAAGCTGCCTGAGCTGGCCGAGGATCCTTGATTCGCTGTGGTAGCGCTGGTGCAGCAGCCGCTGAAGACGGCTGCTGAAACGCAATGAACGCTGAGTTCAGAAGTGTCAGATGGAGACGACGATGAGCTGGAGAGTTGCGGCAATAACAGTGTGTCTGCTGAACCAGGGCCTGCTGCCGACTCAGGCTGAGAATGCTCGGCCAAATATTCTGCTGATCGTGGCCGATGACCAGAGTTCACAGGATCTGCAGATCTACAATCCTCGATCCAGTCTGCAGACGCCAGTGCTGGCAGCATTGGCTGAACGGGGAGTGGTGCTTGAAAACGCCTGCCACATGGGATCGTTTTCCGGAGCGGTCTGCACACCATCGCGTCACATGATCATGACGGGACGCACTGTCTGGCACCTGCCCAACGTCCGTGGAAATATCAGAAACTGCCCGGAGGACATTGTTGAGTGGACGTTGCCGGCAGTCTTCCGGCGGGCGGGTTATGCGACGATGCGAACCTGCAAGCGAGGCAACAGTTACGAAGCGGCCAATCAGCAGTTTGAAATTCGTCACGACGCGACAAAACGGGGGGCCGCTGCAGATGACGGCAGTCCATGGCATGCGGAGCGAGTGCTCGATTTCCTGCAGCAGCGACAGCAGGAGCAGGATGAACGTCCGTTTCTGATCTATCTGGGATTCTCTCATCCGCACGATCAGCGCGATGGAACTCCGGAACTGCTGGCGAGGTACGGGGCTGTCAATCATCGTGACCAGCAGCAGGCACCACCGCTGCATCCGGATCAGCCGCAGCTGCCCGTGAATTACCTGCCGGCTCACCCGTTTGACACGACTCATGCTGACGTAAGGGATGAGATCGCTGTGAGCGGTGTCTGGAAGCGTCGTGATGTCGCCACAGTTCGCAACGAACTGGGACGACAGTTTGCCTGCAGTGAACTCATCGACCAGCAGATCGGGCGAGTTCTGCAGCGGCTGGAGCAGAGCGGTGAACTGGAAAACACGATTGTGATCTACACCGCAGATCATGGCATGTCGATCGGACGGCACGGACTGATGGGAAAACAGAATCTGTACCAGCATACCTGGCAGGTTCCATTCATTGCCGCCGGGCCCGGGATTGCCAAAGGCCTGCGTGCTCCAGGCAACGTCTATCTCCTGGATCTGCTGAGTACATTGTGTGATCTGAGCGGGGTGCCCATACCGGAATCGAGCGAAGGGCTGAGCATGCGATCGGTGCTCGATGGAACTGCCGAGCAGACTCGAGACATCATGTACGGAGTTTATTCAGGTGGATCGAAACCGGGGATTCGCTGCCTGCGTCGCGGCGACTGGAAGCTGATCACCTATCAGGCGCCCGATCGAGAAATTGATGAGGTGCAGCTGTTCGATCTGAAGACAAATCCGCATGAATTTCTGCTGGAACATCAGCGGCCGGAAGTCATTGCCGCGACGGGGATTCAGCCGCTGCCCGAGCAGATAAGTCTGGCCGGAGACCCGGCTCATGCCGCGCAGCTGCAGAAAATGCTGGCTTTGCTGAACAGGGAAATGCAGCGGCTGGGTGACCCGCACGCCGAGTGATCTGCAGCAGCGTTCTGCCAGCGCAGAAATCGGCGGGCTGCAGAAGACCAGTTCCGTAGTCTGGGCAAACCCTGCGGGATCTGCGGGCCATATCGGTCTGGCAGGGGAGGTGAACGGCGTGCTTCCTGTTCGGGTGCGGCCGCTGGAATCGCGAATCCTGATATTACCGTCATTGCAGGCTTCAGCGTTCAAATCGTCAGAGACGATAACTCTCCGGCAGGTGTCAGTGGAACCCTGCGGCAGACGTCAGAACGCAATTCGAGCAGTCGCTTGAAGAAACCCAGAAGCAGATATTATGGATTCGGAACGTCGGACAGAGGAACTGCTCCAGCGGATTTCCACGCTGGAGGAAGAGCTGCTGCGGGCGCAGCGACTGAGCTCGGTGGGGGCGCTTGCATCGTCGATCACGCATGAGTTCAACAATATCCTGACGACGGTCATCAATTACGCGAAAATGGGCGCGCGTCACAAGGATGAGAAGACGCGTGACCGCTGTCTGGATCGGATCCTCTCGGCATCACAGCGAGCCGCTGTCATCACCACCGGCATGCTGAGCTATGCTCGCAATACCTCCTCCCGCATCGAATCTCATGATCTGCATCGTGTGGTGGAAGATGTACTGGTGCTGGTGCGCAAGGATCTGCAGATCCATCGCGTTAATGTTGAACTGGAGGCCCCGGGAACTGTCTGGGCAAAAGTGAATTCCAGCCAGGTGCAGCAGCTGCTGATGAATCTGATCGTGAATGCGCGACAGGCGATGCGTGAGGGTGGACGCCTGCGAATCAGTATTCGCGACAATGCCGCAGATGGCTGGGCAGAGATCGCTGTCGCTGACAGTGGCTGCGGGATCGCTCCGGAAAAACTGAAGCATATCTTTGACGCATTCTATTCCACGAAGCAGCCGGACGAGAATGGTCAGGGCGGGACTGGTCTGGGGCTGGCACTGTGTCGTCGCATTGTGGAGGCTCACAAGGGACGAATCCGTGTTGAGAGCGAGGTTGGCCGCGGTACGACATTTACTCTGAAGTTTCCGCGGGCGGAGGCACCGGCACTGATCAGATCAACGGACGTTGTCGCAGCGGCCGGTTGACGATTCCGTATCCCTGAACCGGGCGGCCTGCGAGCAGGCATCGGGTCATCGTCGCAGAAAGGCTCTGCGAGCACATCCGGCGGCACCGATAAAGCCGGCATTACCGCCGAGTGATGCCCAGTCAATGACTGTGCGTTCTGCCAGCGTCGGGAATGTTCGGCTGCGGAATTCCGCCCGGACTCGCTCCAGAAACTGCCGGCCCGTACGAGTGCTGTTGCGTCCGAACGTCATTGCCCCGCCAAGCAGCACGATGGTGGGATCAATGATGTGGACGCAGGAAGTGATTGTCACGCCGAGGTACATGGCCATTTCCATGATCAGTGCTTCGGAGAGCTGGTCACCTTTTTCCGCCTCTTCGGAAATGATCAGCGGACTGAGTTCTTCGCCCCGATCGATGCGGGCACGGACGCTTGTTGCAGATCCTTCATCCAGTTTCCGGGTAAACTGTTCCAGCAGAGCAGTAGCGCTCACATAAGCTTCGGCGGTGCCATACTGTCCCGTCTTGCAGAATCGGCCATTCTCGATTTCCAGTACGACGTGTCCCAGTTCGGAGCCATGGGAGTTTTCGCCCTCGATGATGTGATCGTCGATGATCAGACCACCACCGAGTCCGGTTCCGAGCGTATAGAACGCCATGCTCCCGGCATTCCGTGCCTGCCCTGCCCAGTATTCACCGTAGGCCGCCGCATTGGCGTCATTCTGCAGTACAACTTTGTGGCCCAGCGACTGTTCCATCCGCAGCTGAATCGGGAAGTCATCCCAGCCGGGCAGGTTGGTCGGCTCCAGCAGCATCCCCTTCCGCAGGTCCATTGTTCCCGGGCTGGCCAGTCCGCTGGCAGATACAGCGGTCAGCGGAATCCCGGCAGCATCTGCAGCCTGCTGTGCAGCCAGCAGCATCCGGGAGACGCCGTGATCAGGTCCACCTTCAGATTCTGTGGGGAGGCTGGTGGAGCCGAGCACTGTGCCGGAGTTGTCCACGATTCCGGCTTTGATGTTGGTTCCCCCGAGGTCGATGCCGAGGAATACCGGTTCAGAATCGGTTGCATTGCTCATAAGAAATCAGGTCCGGGCACAGGCAGCTGACACAGCAGAGAAACTTGGTCGGGTCAACCGTCGGATCCTAATGATTGACGGGGATCTGCTGCAAGAAGCATGCAGTCTGAGGAGCTGTGGCAGCGCTGAAATGATGGACAGCGACGATGGCCTGTTGTTGCCGGTGCGGTTCCGGGGACGATGGTCGAGAAAACGGAGCGGGAAATCAGTTCCCGAGCGTGGTTCGCTGAAATCTGCGTGCTTTGTGATAGACTCAGCGGGAGTTGATCGTCCGGGGACCGAAGACATGCGGGGGCCACGATCATGGAGTTGCCTGTCAGAATGCGGGAAGCGAAAATTCGATGGACCTGAGTGTCAGTCTTAACCGGCTGCGGCTGAAGAATCCTGTCCTTGTTGCATCAGGGACGTTTGGGTATGCCCGCGAAATGGAATCGCTGGTAGATCTGAGCAGTCTGGGAGGAATTGTTCCCAAGACTGTGACTCAGGCACCTCGGCCTGGCAATCCGCCACCTCGAACAGTAGAGACAGCCAGCGGTCTGCTCAATTCCATCGGGCTGGACAATGACGGTTTCGACCAGTTTGTTGCAGAGAAACTGCCGTGGCTGCTGTCCCTCGACACAGCAATCATTGTGAATATTGCCGGCAGGACAATGGATGAATTCCGCAGCATGGCTGCAGTACTGCAGCGGCATTCCGGGATCGGTGGTGTGGAACTGAACATCTCCTGTCCGAATGTTTCGGGTGGTGTGGATTTCGGGACCAACCCTGATATGGCGGCAGCAGCTGTCGCTGCATTCCGTAGTGAATGCGAGCATCCGGTCATCGCCAAGCTGACGCCGAATGTCACCAGTGTAATCCCGATTGCGCAGGCAGTAGCCGATGCCGGAGCGGATGCTGTTTCCCTGATCAATACATTTCAGGGGATGGCGATTGACTGGAAACGTCAGCGACCGGTTCTGGGCAATGTTCTCGGTGGACTGAGCGGTCCGGCGATCAAGCCTCTGGCTCTGCGAATCGTCTGGCAGGTGGCTCAGGCGGTGCCGGTACCCATTATTGGTATCGGTGGTATTGAAAGTCTGGATGACGTGATGGAGTTTCTTGTCGCCGGGGCTTCTGCGGTGCAGATCGGCACGGCGAATTTCTACCGCCCGGGTCTTTCCGCAGAGATTGTTCAGCAGCTTCCTGATGCCATTCGGCAGCTGGGAGCCTCCGGTCCGTCTGCAGTGACTGGGACACTGAAGATTCCAGTTCGCCCCCCTGCTCCCTGCAGCCCCGCTGCAGCCGGCTCGAAGTGATGTCCACTGTTCCCGTTCTGGGTGTGTTTCCTGTTCCTGTTCGATTCGATTGAGTTGCTCATGAAAGTATTGTCAGGCATTCAGCCTACGGGGCGGTTTCACTGGGGCAACTATTTTGGTGCCATAAGTCAGTACATCGCGCTGCAGGACAGTGAGCCCGAGCAAAACAGGATCAATAATCGCCATGGCGATAATGGCTCCGACAAAGGTGAGTGAGCCACCAA
>JALQUR010000561.1 GCA_023260695.1 Planctomycetaceae bacterium | reverse complement strand
AGAACTGTTTGAACTTGGCAAGCACTGTTCCCGGACTGAACGGCGTGCGGAGCGAGCCGAGCGAGAGGTGATCAAGGTACGACTGCTGCGGTTCATGGAACCAAAAGTGGGCGAGGAAATGGAGGCGGTGATTACGGGCGTGGAATCGTTCGGGATGTTCTGTCAGGGACTTGAGATCCCGGCTGAGGGATTGATTCCGGTCAGTGAGATGTCGGACGAGTACTGGGAGTTTGATTCGGCCGGGCGCACCATGACCGGGACTCAGAGTCGTCGCGTGTTTCGCCTGGGTGACCGGATTCGGGTACTGATCACCTCCGTGAACGTCGATCGTCGGCAGATGAATCTGCTGCCGGTTCGCGATGGTGGCAGGTCGGGGGGACGCCCGCGGCGCAGGGAGCAACCGTCGCGAGGTCCAGCCCGCGAGAGCATGCGACCGGAAAAAGTTTCGCAGCGACGGAAGGCGGACAAGGTGCAGGGAGGTTCGCGGAGTCGGAGTGATTCCGGCCCTGCTCGTCACCATCGCAAAAAGCGAACCCGGAAGAACAGAAACTGAATGGCAGTCCGATCATCAGGAACGCCGATCGGGACGACGGTTCAGTGGTGTCCTGCAGGCAGTGACGACGAATGTATTCCTGTGGCCCTGTCCTTCGTCCTGCGGCAGATGCTCAGTCACGCTCCTGTTGTGCATCCAACGGCTGCCGGGGGCGGCGGTTCCATTTCTGGAGGCAATCGGACGCGGAATTCTGGCCGCCGTTTTCAGTGGCATCCATGTTGTTTTCATGTTCAGCGCCATCGAGATCAGGGCGTTTTCGACTGGTATGGCAGCTCAGTCGCAGAAGATCGCAGAAGATCGCAGAGTGGCTGGCACTGGAAGCTTCAGGAACCGATGAGTCCAGCCTGCATCCGGACGCAGTGACTCGCTTTCCGCTGCCTCGCCAGCTTGCAACGGCGGCAGCACAGGACAACGCGATCAGGCACCTGGTCCGGGTGTTCTGCTGGCTGTTCATCTGGAGATGACTTTGCAGGTCCCGCCGAGATTTTCGTTGCACCGCATCTGCTGTTCACCGCAGATGCGGCTTCACCTTGCTGTACCAAATCGTGGGAAGTTAACGGGGCTGTCGTGGCACCGGGTGCAACAGGAAACACACTCTGCTAGAACTCCCGGTGGTTTCATCGTCGCATCGCTGGATGCGGCCTGCGTTTCACTGATTCCATTCGTGACTGGTCTGTTCCCATGGCCCAACCAAAAGTCTGTATCCTGCGTGCACCGGGCACAAACTGCGATCTCGAGACTGCTCACGCTTTTGAGCTTGCTGGTGCAGTTGCCGAGCGAGTACACCTGTATCGCCTGCTGGAGAACCCGCAGCAGCTGCAGGATTTTCAGATTCTCTGCGTGCCGGGTGGATTCAGCTACGGCGATGACCTGGGTGCGGGAGTGATTTTCTCACGTCAGCTCCGCGGACAGCTTAATGATGCACTTTGCGAATTTCTGCGTGGCGATCATCTGGTTCTCGGGATCTGTAACGGCTTTCAGACGATCCTCAAGGCGGGCCTGCTCATGGACCGTGGTCTGAGCCAGGCGGATGATTCCCGGCTGGAGCAGGATCTGACACTGACGTGGAATCGCAATGGGCGTTACACGGATCGCTGGGTTCGGCTCAAGGTGACCTCCGATAATTCTGCATTCCTGCGGGGAATGGATGAGTTCGACGTCCCGATTGCTCATGCGGAGGGACGTCTGGCGATATCTCGACCGGAGATTGCCGATCAGTTACGTGAGCGGAAACAGATGGCGTTGTGCTACTGGTCGCCACAAGCTGCTCAGATGGCGGCAGTCAGCGGCGACCCGACTCAAATTGATCTGCTTCCTGAGCCGGAAAACCCGAACGGTTCGCTGGCGAATCTGGCAGGGTTGTGCGATGCCAGTGGACGAGTGCTGGGGCTGATGCCGCACCCGGAGCGATTCCTGTTTGCGACTCAGCATCCGCAGTGGACACGCAAGGGGCTGCGGGGGGAAGGTGAGGGGATCCGGATCTTCCGCAACGCCGTGACATGGTTCACGGAAAACTGAAATGCTGGTTTGTCTGCTGGCATCTCTGGTGCTGATGGTCTGCTGCGGTTCTGCGGCAGCTCAGACTGCCGACACCCTGATTCCTGATGAACTGCGTCTGCACCAGCTGCAGCTGATCGGAACTCATAATTCCTATCACGTTGCACCTGCGGACAGCGTCGGACAGCTGATCCGGCTTGCCGGCGAATCCGTGCTTCAGGGACTGCAGTATACGCATCGACCGATCGTGGAGCAGTTGCGTGATCTGCAGATCCGCCAGCTGGAACTGGATCTGTTTGCAGATCCGGAAGGCGGTCTGTTTGCCACCCCACTCGGGCGCACTCTGGCGATGAATGCCGGTGCTGATCCGGGACCGGATCCCGGCAGGGGCGGGGTGCTGAACAGGCCTGGAATCAAGATCCTGCATGCGCCGGGATTTGATTTCCTGAGCAACGTGAGCAGTCTGCGTTCCGCACTGGAACAGATTCAGGCGTGGTCAGAGGGTGCACCAGAGCATCTGCCGGTGATGATTCTGCTGGAGCTGAAGGAGTCGGTTCCGAATCCAACGGGTGTGAATCTTGTCCCGTGGACGGACGTTCGCCTCCGGGAGCTGGAAGCTGAGATTCGCAGTGTGCTCCCACCTGCCGCCTGTTTTGTCCCCGATGATCTGAAACAGGCTGGAGATCAGACTGTGCGTGATGCCGTCAGGAAACGCGGCTGGCCGCAGGTTGGGGGGCTGCGTGGAAAGGTCTTCTTCTGCCTCGACAATGAGGGTGATTTTGTCAGACGTTACCTGGAATCAGTACCGTCAGGTCAGACGCCAATGCTGTTTGTTTCCGTACCGCCGGATCATCCACGCGCGGCGTGGATGAAACGCAATGATCCAGTGGGGCAGTTTCGTGAGATTCAGGAGCTGGTCAGGACCGGATTCCTTGTGCGGACGCGGGCTGATGCTGACACGCGTGAGGCGAGGGGGAACCAGACGCTTCGACGCGATCGGGCAATCGCAAGTGGTGCTCAGTATATCAGCACGGATTTCCCTGAACCTGTGCCGACGTTTTCGGAGTATCAGGTGCGCTGGCCTGATGGCAGGACGGCGGTTCGCAACAGACTGTTATTCCCGGAATGACGAACTGCGGCAGCGCTCAGGAAGTTCAGGATTGTGCTTCAGGCGGCTCGCTTTGAGGCTGCTGAATCCGACGGTGGCAGGGCAGAGCTGACGTTGGTTGCGCTGGACTGCAGTTCATGGGCAACAACCTGCTGCAGGCGTTTCTTTTTTCCATTTCGGCTGAAACCATTGGCGAAGTCAATCAGACCGGGCACGAACCGCTTGAGGAGGAACAGCAGGTGGGCCATTGGTGTGATCAGTACCTGTCGCTCGTTTCTGAGGATTGCATGCACAGTCCGGCGAGCCACCTGTTCGGGGGTGGCACAGGCCCAGGCCGGAGGCTGTGGCACTTTTCCGTCTGAACGAGAGGAACTGGCATCACGGTATAATTGCGTGGTCACAGGTCCGGGGCAGATGGCAGTGACACCAACACCCTGTCGTCGATATTCACCCCGCAGTGCTTCCGTAAAGCCGACCAGACCGAATTTGGAAGTGTGATAAGCAGCGAATCGGCCCCCTGCGACCAGTCCTGAGATGCTGCACATATTGACGATGTGCGGATCTCGTCGCAGCAACAGATGCGGCAGCAGTTCGTGGGTGATCTGCACCGCGGCCAGCAGGTTGATCCGGAGCACCTGATCCCATTGCTTCATGGTCATCTGATGAGTGGGGCCGTAGCAGGCGATTCCGGCATTGTTGATCAGCAGATCAATACCGTTGGTTTCAGCGACAGCTGCAGCGACCATTGCAGTAGTCTGCTCAGAATTGCTCAGATCACAGACATGGGTACGCACCTGCAGTTGTGCGGATCCCAGTTCGTTCTGCAGTGCAGTCAGACCATTGCTGTCACGATCAGCCAGGTAAAGATGGCAGCCTTCGGCCGCCAGGGCCTGAGCAAGGGCTCGACCAATTCCTGATGCAGCCCCGGTGATCAGAGCCGTGCGATTCTGCAGGGACTTCATGGCCTGCGTTTTCCTTGCTTCGCTTCCCGGACGACGAACTGCCGTCGTGATCTGTTGACCGTCGACCTGCAGTGTAGAGCGAGAGACGCGACCAGGGCGAGATCATTTTACCGGCGCGGCAGACACGAAGAATGATCGGCAGCGTCAGGGATCTGCATCCGTCTGCTCCTGCCCACGGACGTAACGCCTGTAATCCTGAATGATGAGCAGGAAGGCCAGCAGGTCGTAAACTGCATGGGCGATGATCGGCACCAGCAGATTGGGTGTGGAGTCGACAGACAGGAGCGATGTCAGATAGAGACCAAGGAAGGCAGCCAGTACGGTATAGAGCGGAGTCACGGCATGTGCGAGGCCGAACAGCAGGTTTGTGATCAGTACCGCGAGGAAAGGATTGAATGGTTCAATTGCGAGGTACAGGAATCCGCGGAAGAAGATTTCTTCGCAGACGCCGGCAAGAGCGGCGAGCAGGATCAGGTCCGGAAGGCGGCATTGACTGAGCAGGGGGGAGATGGTCTGTCGCAGAAAATCACGAATCCGCGCAAGACCTTCCGTGGGGGCAACCAGACAGACGAAGAGGAACACCAGCATGGGCAGTGTTGCGATCAGTCCCAGCAGCAGGTCCCTGCGAGTGAAGTTGAGTTTTTCGAGGGGGTCCACATTGACGAGCCAGCCAAGGACAATCGCCAGCAGCAGCAGACCGCCTTCAAAGATGGCGGCTCCTGTGAGAAACTGCTTCGTCGTGTATTCGGGGATGGAACGGTTGATGGGATTCTCTTTGCTGAGCTGGTGAATATGCGAGCCGTGATGCCGGCGCAATCAGGAATCTGCATCTGAGAACAGCAGCAGTGGTGCAGATCGTTGTTGCAGGAATTGCCAGAACTGGGTTGTGGTCTCGTCGCTCAATTCGGCGAGAAGACTGGTATCGGCGAGCAGGAACAGTGGTCCGCTGCTTTCGTGAAACACAGCGAACATCTCCGGGCTGAAAGGCTGTACCGGAGTATGCAACTGGACTCCGGCGGAAAGCGTGCGGTAATCAAATTCCATCAGCAGCTGTTGTGCGTGGGCGGTCACTGCTGCTGCCGTGGTGTGTTCGGCCTTCTTATCAAGTAACGGGATGACATGCAGTCCAGCCTCTTTCCAGTGGGCGGAGGAGACCGCGATCTGCATCAGTGCACTGGATGCAGACAGGCTGACAAAGATGGCAACTTCCGGCGGGCCGGCGTCGGAAGCATCGAGTGCTGAAACTTCTGCCGCGCGTTTGCCGGGCTGACACCACCAGGTGCGTGAGCTTCCTCCTGCTGACACCGGAGCGTGCAGATCGGTTTCCTGCCTGAGCAGCATCATGTACAGATCGCCCGGTTCTTCGCCGGTGCCTGCTGCTCGCATTTCAATGGGTTGAAAGAGCGGTCGGTCTGTCGCGGCAGCGCGGCGGGCCTCCAGCACGTTGTGAAGTGTCTGCAGCAATGCATAAGTTTCGGGGGTGTGTTGCGGCTGCGACCTGGGCGGAAGCTGAACAGCAATCCGCAGCTGCAGCTGATCGACCATTGGCAGCAGAACCTGCAGCCATTCATGGCAGACCTCATCAATCGCGGCGGGCGGACCCGTGGGCAGACGGACGAGGCTCAGATCGATGACAGCGCTTCTGAAGGTCATGACAAGGCCATTCTGTGAGGCACCCTGGTGAGCAGGCTGGGGGGCAGTTGCGAAAATGAGCCACAGGACAGATTGCTGGAGCATGCTTGTTCCCGGCGATTCATTGCAGATGGGCAGATGGATTGTGCCGATTCAGGGCACAGGGACTGCATGCAATGGATGCGCCGAGCGTCAGCAGCATAGCAGGCAGACCGTCGGCTGGCATTACCAACGGAAGCACCTATACTCCGTGCTTATGATAATCGCCTTTGGTTTGAGTTGAGGGGTGAGTGTTGTTTTTGTTGCTGATCGCAGTTTTGCTGGTGTTGCTGAACGGTTTTTTTGTGCTGGCTGAGTTTTCAGCCGTCAAAATGAGGCCATCTCGCCTGCGTGAACTGCAGGATGATGGAGTGCGCGGGGCTGCCACTGCCACTCATATTCAGGAGCATCTGGACGATTACCTGTCGGTGTGTCAGGTGGGCATTACGTTCACCTCCATCGGGCTGGGATTTGCGGGGGAGCCTGCCATTGTGCGGGGAGTGGAACCGCTGCTTGTGTGGAGCGGGCTGTTCGCTGAAGACAGCTCGGCAACATGGCTGACTGCACACTCCGTTGCCTTTGCAGTCGCCTACGCCGTGGTCAGCTACGCTCACATTCTCATCGGCGAACTGGTTCCCAAGTCAATTGCGATTCGTCGCACAGATCGCGCGGCTCTGCTGACTGCTCCGCTGCTGAAGATCTTTCGCAGTTTCTTCGTAATTCCCCTGTGGGTGCTCAACGGATCAGCCAATTTTGTGATGGGCCTCCTGGGCATGGGGCGTACGGGCCACGAGGAAACTCACAGTGAAGATGAACTACGGATTCTCCTCAATCAGTCACAGTCAACCGGTACGATGAGTTTTCGGCGGCTGCTGTATCTGGAGAACGTATTCGATCTGGGGGAATTGCTGGTGCGAGATGCGATGCGTCCGCGCAGTCAGGTGCGCTGCATGAATGCCGGTGCCTCCCTGCCGGACAATCTTGCCGTTGCCAGAAAGTACCGATTCAGCCGGTATCCTCTGCAGCATGGGTCCGAGATTCCTCAGGGGTTCATTCATCTCAAGGATCTGCTGCTCATGGAGGAGGGGTCAGAGGATCTGAAGTCGTTGAGTCGACCTGTGATTCTGACAGAAGAATCAACGCTGCTGGAATCAGTACTCGGTGAGATGCAGAAGAAACGCTGCCATGTTGCACTGGTTCGTGATCATTCGGGGGCCTGGAGCGGATTTCTTACACTGGAGGATGTGATTGAGGAGATCGTGGGAACGATTCGCGATGAATTCGAGGACGAGGAACCGATCAGTCTGTCTGATGCGCTGGCTGAGGATCGGGTGCAGCTCAGTATTGAGGCTGACAGCGCGATTGAGGCCGTTCGCAAGGCGCTCATGCAGGTGCACCCCGAGTCTCTCCCCGTTTCTCGCGAGGAAGTAATCCGCGCAGTTGAAGATCGTGAGCGACTTGTAGAGACCTATCTCGGGCGGAATCTTGGCATGCCGCACGCACGTCTTCCGGGACTGTTGCGGGCAATGGTACTCGTCCTTCGATCTGAAAAAGGGATCCCGTACCGCGGGACAACAGAGCGTGCTCATCTTTTGTTTGTGCTGCTCACGCCGGCCGGACAGCCACGCGTGCATCAGCGGTTGCAGGCCGTGATTGCCACACTGCTGGATGAGAGTGAGTACATTCCTGAGCGACTGCGGACAGCGGGGTCACCTGCTGAAGTGCTGGAGATTCTGCGTGCCGGCGAGCAGGCTGCTCTGGACTGAAACCGAGTGCTCTGCGGCGGAGGCAGGTCGGTTACCATCTTCGAGTGAGATCGCTCTGCGAAATTTCCTGAGCAACAGGTGCAGTGAGCAGTCCGGAAAGCTATGCTGCTGGTAAGCAGTCCTCGCACCTTCAAGCAGGAAGATCAGTGGCGTGCAGCAGACAGTTGCCAGGTTAGCCTCAAAGCGAATTCGCGATGCTCTGCAGCGTTGCGATGGTTGCAGATGCAGATTTGTCCGGTTCTCAGCGTTCCTGCTGATATTCACATGCCTGGCAGTGCCCGGACTTGCTCAGGATGATTCTGTCGCAGAATCGTTTACGCCGGAGCAGCTGTCGTTTTTCGAAACCAGAATTCGCCCGGTGCTGGTAAATCATTGCTACGAGTGCCATTCGGCAAAGTCTGAGCAGGTGCGCGGTGGACTGCTCGTGGATAGTCGGGCAGGGCTGCTGCAGGGTGGAGATTCCGGGGCCGCGCTGATCCCGGGTGATGCCGATGCAAGTCAGCTGATTCTGGCTCTGCGTCATGAAACCTATGAGATGCCTCCGGACGGACGCCTGTCGGATCAGGTCATCAAGGATTTCTCGGAGTGGATCAATGCCGGCGCTGCTGATCCTCGACAGGGAGCAGCACCTCAAAAGGCTGCCGCTGTTGATATTCAGGCTGGCCGGCAATTCTGGTCCTTTCAGGCCGTGGAGCGGCCACCGATTCCGCGGGAGACAGCTGCTCCCGGGGGGAATGCTATTGATCGATTTCTGGAAGCGGGATGGCAGGCCGCCGAAGTTCAGGGAACTTCGGCGGAGGCCTCGGCCGAGGTCATTCTGCAGAGACTGCATTTTGTACTGAGCGGACTGCTGCCGGAGCAGCTCGATCGAGAGCGATTTCTGTCGCACTATCAGCTGGATCCTGAGCGTGCGATTTCTGACGAAGTGGATCGACTGCTCGTTTCGCGACGTTACGCAGAGCGATTCGCGCGGCGGTTCCTTGACGTGCTGCGGTTTGCCGAATCGACTGGCGGAGGCCGCAGCATGATGCTGCCGGATGCCTGGCGGTTCCGCGATTATGTGATTGATCTGTTTGCAGAAGACAGGTCGTACGACCGGGTCATTCGTGAACTGCTGGCCGGAGATCTGCTCCCGTACGAAACTGCCGCCGAGCATGACCGGCAGCATATTGCTGCGGGTTTTCTGATTCTTGGTGCCATCAACTACGAGCAGCAGGATAAGGAACTGCTGCGAATGGAAGTTGTGGATGAACAGATCGATACGGTTGGCAAGGTATTTCTGGGAATGACCCTTGGCTGTGCACGCTGCCACGATCACAAGTTTGATCCGGTTCCGACCCGGGACTACTACGCTCTGGCAGGAATCTTTCGCAGCACAAAATCTCTGACACCGGGAAATGTAAGCGGCTGGGTCACGACCGACCTGCAGGAGGGGCTGGATGCTGCTGCTTTGCAGCGGTGGCTCGAGCGTGACCGGGAACTGGATGAGCAGATCAGGGCGGCGGAACGAGCAGAAGTCTCCGCACGGGATCTGCCGGGACAGGTTCTTGACGAAGCGGAAGCCGAACTGGAAGGTACCTGGGTGCTGTCCACGTTTCAGCAGCCGTGGTTCGGCGCTGGCTACCATCACAGTGATGATCCACGCACGGGACGTTCGGCACGCTGGACTGTGAGAGTGCCGGAGGACGGCGAATATTCCGTGCGAATGGTGATCAATGCTTCTGCAAATCGTTCCCCGCGGGTTCCGGTCCGGATTGTGCACTCCGTGGGTGAGTCGGTGGTCCATGTCAATCAGCAGCAGTCAACACCGCCAGGAGAGATCTTCCGCGAGCTGGGGCGATTTCAGCTCAAAGCTGCGGTACCACTGACAGTGGAAGTGCAGGCCAGAGATGCGGCACCGGGACATGTAATCGTCGACGCGCTGCATGTCGTCCGCAGTTCAGAGCTGCAAATTTCTGACAAGTCGGGCGTCTCTGATCTGAAGGCGCTGCAGGCTGCTCGAAAGCAGCATGCTGCGGAAAAGCCGCAGGCGTTGCAGGCCATGAGTGTGACTGATGAATCCGAACCTGCGAACTGGCATGTGCATCTCAGGGGCCAGATTCGCAGTCTGGGCCCGGTAGTGCCACGCGGGTTTCTGCAGGTAGCGACACCCTCCTCGCAGAGTGCGTTACTGGCAGAAGATGCGAACGGCAGTGGACGTCTGCAGCTGGCTGACTGGATTGCAGATTCCCGGAATCCGCTGACCGCACGTGTCTGGGCAAATCGCATCTGGGGCTGGGTCATGGGGGCCGGGCTGGTTCGCACTCCGGATAATTTCGGCCTGCATGGGGATCGGCCGGACAATCCGGAACTGCTTGACTTCCTTGCTCACACACTGGTGCATGAGCATGGCTGGTCAACACGCGCCCTGGTGAAGCAGCTCTGCCTGTCCCGCGCATTTCGAATGGCGTCTCTTTCGAGTGAAGGCACAGCTGAAACGGACCCTGACAATCGGCTCTGGACTCATGCTTTCTCCCGCAGGCTGGAAGCCGAGGATCTGCGCGACCGCATGCTGCAGGTTGCCGGCACGCTGGATCTGAAACTGCAGTCAGGACGGACAATCGGAACGCTCAGTCAGTACGACAGTGGCTACCGGCATGCGGATCATCCGTTGTTCTGCCGGAGCATCTACATGCCTGTGTTTCGAAATTCGATACCGGATGTGTTTGATGCATTTGATTTTGCCAATCCGAATACGGTGACCGGACTGCGATCGGACACCACACGGCCGGCTCAGGCGTTGTATCTGCTCAACAGTGAATTTGTCATGCAGCAGGCAGAGTCTGCAGCTCGACGGCTGAAGCAGCAATATCCGGATCTGGCGGGCAGAGAACTGGTTCTGCTGGCGGTCGAACGTACGCTTGGCCGCGGTGCACATGAAAATGAGATCGGGATTCTTCTTTCCGCAGTGCAGTCAGAAGGCGGCGAAGTTTCTGAGGCGGGGCTGACACTGGTATTTCACTCTCTGTTTGCCAGTATTGACTTTCGATATCTCCAGTGAGTGTTCTGAACCTGAAGGCGGACGGGCAATGGCAAGAAACGTTTTTGGCGGGGAGCTGATTCCCTGCTCCATGTCACCGGTGACTGGTTTTTTCCGCAATGGGAAATGCGACACCTGCGGCGACGACGTCGGAATGCACACGGTTTGTGCTGAGATGACTGAGGAGTTTCTGAGGTTTTCGCGCTCGGTCGGCAATGATCTGAGTACACCGATGCCGGCGTGGCAGTTTCCCGGACTGCAACCGGGGGATCGCTGGTGTCTTTGTCTGCCGCGGTGGCAGGAGGCACTGGAATACGGGTGTGCGCCGAAACTTCTGCTCAAGGCGACGCACATGTCGGCGATTGAGCATGTCTCGATGGATGTGTTGCTGCAGTATGCTCTGGATGCTGATGACTACGAGCCTGATCCGGGAGTGGAAGACGAGGATTCTGATTCCTGAGCGCACGCCGGCATGTCCCACAAGGCCCGGCGGTTTCTGGCCGCACAGTTCTGACAGCAGTAATCTCTGAGTAAGGAAAAACCACATGATTCGCAGGGTGACTATTCTGGCCACACTCGTGGCAGCAACCTTGAGCCCATTTGTCCCTGCGGATGAGATCGCCGTACGTGCATTGACTGACGATGAACAGCAGGCAGTCGCTTCGATTCAGTCTGGTGCTGTGCTCGGCACTGTCGCGTTTCTGGCATCGGATGAAATGGCTGGTCGCGATACACCTTCGCCTGAACTGACACTGGCAACGGCCTATGTCGCGGCAAGATTTCGTGGAGCAGGACTGGAAGGAATCGGTCCGGACGGAAGCTTCTATCAGACGCACGAATATGTGCAGTCCGTGCCGCCGGCAGATCCCGGTGTGCTCACGGCTGGTGGCAGTGAAGTCCCGCTGCTGGGTGCCTTGTTCGGGGCTGAGACGGCCGGGCTGCTGGAAGGGGAGCTGTCAACGGGGGGGAGTGATATGGCTGCGGGCAGGATCGCGGTCACTGATGCCCCTGTGCTTCCTCCGCAGGCTGCAGAACGCCCGGCATCCGCGCTCGCTGCGGTGGCTCGACTGGTCCAGCCATATCAGCGGAATGGCGCGATTGCGGTTCTGATACGCTGCAGCAGCGACAGCCCACTGCGTTCACTTCCGAACAGAATTCGCACTCGTCCGGCAAGGATACCGGATCAGTTAAGGCCGCAGATTCCAGTACTGCTTGTTGACGATTCTGTGCAGTTCAGCGGTCGCGGCACGCTGCAGTCTACTGCTCAGGAATCACTGGCAGCGGAGGTACGCAACGTCATTGGCGTGTTGCGCGGCTCGGATCCGGATCTGGCAGACGAAGCGATTGTGATTTCCGCTCATCTGGATCACATCGGGCGGCTGGACGGCGACCGTGGAGGAGACACGATCAATAATGGCGCTGATGACAATGCCACAGGCGTGACTGCGGTCATCACTCTTGCAGATGCTTTCTCACGACTGCAGCAGCGTCCAGCTCGATCAATTATCTTCATGACCTTCTGGGGAGAAGAAAAAGGGCTGCTTGGCTCTCGGGCTTACTGCGAGGATCCGCTCTGGCCGCTGGAGCAGACTGTGGCCAATATCAATATCGAGATGATCGGTCGTCCTGAGGAGAACGCTGAGTCCAAAGCGTGGGGAACCGGCTGGACCCGCAGCAGTCTTTGTGCACAGGTTGCCGCCGGCGCACAGCGGGTCGGCGTTGAGGTTTTTCATCGCGAAGATGTCAGTGAGATGCTGTATACCCGCAGTGACAACTATGCCTTTGTCGATCGAGGAGTGATTGCTCACAGCATCTCTGCCGGGTCGCTGCACAGCGACTATCATCAGCCGACCGATGAAGTATCACGTCTGAACATTCCGCACATGACGAAAGTGATTCAGGGGTTGTTTGCAGGCAGCCTGCCACTGGCCACGGGTGAGCTGACCCCTGTGAAGACACCGACGGAGTAGCTGCGGAGCCGTTAGCGATTCCAGCGCAGTCCGGGAATGATTTCTGGCAGCATCCCCGGCGACGACGGGCTGGTTCCGGCTGGTTTCGTCACAGTCTTTTGCAGCAGTGCCGGCAGATTGCCGGGCAGCAGGCCTGGGATGGCAAGCGGATCCGGATTGCCGGGGATTTGTGAAGGTGGAGCAAGCGGTGCGCCAAGAAGCAGTTTTGTCGCCTCGCTGCTGGTTTTTGACTGAGCGTCTGAGAACGCTTTTTCAACCTTCTGCACGGCGGTTCGATTTCCCTCAGAGAGCAGCTTTGACTGGGAAACGTGTTTCAGCAGCTGACCGGGGTCAGATTTGGCCGACTTCAGAGAAATGGCCAGCGTTCTCGCTTAGGCCTCTAAGCTCATCCAGTTCCGCATCATAGCCCTCCGCAATCACTCCACCATCTCGAACCACGACAGGCGGATTCTCCTTAATTGCCCTAAGAAGGAGATCGGCAAGCTCAGGGAAAGTGCTGATGTTTGTTGCCAGTGATGCTAAATGCACTGTATCGCAATACCGAAGAAGTGACTGGATCTGAGGTAACTGATGTAGCGCTGTTTTTAGGCGCTCTAAATCACGTGGTCTTGCTGAGCGAAGTGCAATTCGCGATAGGATACGTTCCATATCGCCAATTTGGCGCAGATGGTCATCAAAAAGCTCGAATCGGTACTGATCAATAAGCCAAGCGATGGCGCTTTGACGAGACTCTAATGTTTTAATGTTGCGCAGT
>JALQUR010000440.1 GCA_023260695.1 Planctomycetaceae bacterium | reverse complement strand
ACTATGACGCGTCGTTCGGAGCCTTTGGCGCTGGGGCGGAATATGTTTGCGTTGTCTTTATGATTTTGGCAGCACTCCCCTTTGTGCGTTATGTGCAGCTGATAAACGGCAGCTTTTTGGCCATTTTTAAGGATGTGCAGGTCAAAAGCTTTCTGTTCATCATACTCATCCTATCAGTGCTCACGGCAGGCGTTGTTTACAGAAATTTCGGCTTTGCTGAAGAAGAAGCCATTCGTAAGGCGCTGTTTAACATCACGTCCATTATTTCAGGCACCGGCTATGCGAGCGCGGATTATGGCCTTTGGGGTGGATTTTTAGTGACCCTGTTTTTCATCATCGGCTTGATCGGTGGTTGCGCTGGCTCGACCGCCTGTTCTGTAAAAATATTCCGTTATCAGATTGTTTTTGCCTCTGTCACAACACAGTTGCGGAAAATCCGGTCACCAAATGGGATTTTTATCCCTCGGTATGACGGTCGGGCGATAGAGGAAGATGTGCTCAGCTCTGTAATGTCCTTTTTCATCTTTTTCATGGTCACTTTAGGGGTTGTTGCCATTTTGCTTGGGATGACAGGACTTGATCTTATCACCTCTTTATCAGCCTCCGCCGCAGCACTTGCCAACATTGGACCCGGATTGGGCGAGCATATCGGTCCATCGGGAAATTATGCGGGTTTGAATGATTACGCAAAATGGATTCTTTCGGCCGCGATGCTGATTGGCAGGCTTGAACTTTTGGCAGTTTTCGCAATTCTAACACGTCAGTTTTGGAGAGCATAAGATGGCTCATCGTCCTTTGGGTGCGCAGATTTCACATTACCTAAAAAGCCGCGGTGTTGATGTCATTTTTGGCATTCCCGGGGTCCATAATCAGGAACTTTATCGTGGTATCGAAGAGGCTGGGATTACCCATATCCTTGGCCGCCATGAACAAGGTGTGGGTTTTATGGCGGATGGATATGCCCGCGCGAGCGGAAAACCCGGTGTGGCCTATGTTATTACCGGTCCCGGGCTTTGCAATATAATGACGCCCATGGGGCAGGCCTATTCTGACAGTGTTCCGATGCTAGTCATTTCGTCCTGTCTGGATGAAACGGCATATCGACGCGGGCAATTGCATCAAATGCTTGATCAAGAGGGCGCCGCGCGTGCCGTTTGCGAATGGTCAGAAACAGCTCATAGTTATTCTGCAGCTTATGGGCTTTTGGAGCGTTCCTTTGAAGAATTCGCATCAAAACGCCCCCGACCAAAACACATCCAAGTTCCGATTTCTGTACTGGAGGCCGAGGCGCCGCAATTTCCCCCCTGCCGTTCTGCCGCAGTGCCCTCTTACAAAGACGATAGCGCGATTTCAAAAGTTGCGGACATGTTGGGTCATGCAAAACGGCCGCTCTTTGTCTTGGGTGGCGGGGCGTGCAAAGCGGATGTGCTGCCGGTTATCGAAACATGCAAAGCGGCGGTTGTGACAACTTTTGCCGGACGGGGTTTGGTGCCAGCAACCTATCCCTATTTTTGGGGATCATTTCTACCGCGACCGGATACGGCGCCCGCTATTGCCGGGGCTGATCTTGTCATTGTTCTGGGCTCCGAATTGTCTGAGGTTGATTTGTGGCGGGAACACTTGGGCCATCGCGCGCCCATGGTTCGGGTCGATATTGATCCAGAAGTTTTAAGTGATCCACATAATGCAGATCTGCGCGTTGCAATGCGGGTTGAAGATTTTGTGCCCTCGCTGGCAGCCGCGTTAAAAGACGTGCCGCGGGTCTCTGAATGGGCTGCCAAAGACTTTGCACGCGACCTGTCGGTTTGGCGGGCTGAAGCGGATCATGTCTATTCAGGGATTTTTCCCGCAATTGAAGCCGTTCGGGATGCAATGCCTCAGGACGCTTTGGTTTATTCCGATATGACACAATTTGCCTATTTGGCGACTGAGGTCTGGGATATGCCAATGCCATCAAGGTGGCATCATCCTTACGGCTTTGGCACTTTGGGGTATGCTTTGCCTGCAGCTATCGGTGGCGCCGTTGCACGCCCAGATCTGCCGGTCGTGGCAATTGCCGGAGATTATGGGTTCCAATACACTTTGCCAGAACTGGGCGTGGCGGTGGAATTGGGTCTTAGCCCCGTGTTTTCCACGGTGCTGCTCACACAGTGTCTGACAGCGCACGCACAGCTGACTTCGCAGGACTATGCAAATCTCGATTCATCGAAGTACCTCGGTGAGGTGGAGATACTGGCAACACTGTCTGAACCACCCATCTTTACGGAAGGCCCAGCGGCCGCTCCGGACGGTCGTCTGTACTTCACCAATGTCCCCGCCAGCAGGATCCACCTCTGGTCACCTGCAGACCGTTCCCTCTCGATTGCCTTTTCGGACACACGAGAGACGAATGGTCTCTGCTTCGACCGACAGGGCCGTATGCTCTGCTGTGAAGGCGGGGCAGGGCGTGTCACTCGCCGCCACCTGAACAGCGATGAAGTGGAAGTCCTGGCGGAAACATGGAACGGATTTCCATTGGCGGCTCCCAACGATATCTGCGTTGATCATGCCGACCGCATCTGGTTTTCCTCTCGCCCTGGAACTCAGGATCCCTCTGCGGGCAACGTCAATGCTGTCTACTGTATCCACCCGGACGGCAGACTGACCCAGCCACTGGCATGGCCGGTGGTACAGATGCCGAACGGCGTGGCAATTTCTCCGGATGGCAGGAAACTGATCGTCATCGAAGCTCACCCGGACGCAGATCGAAACCGCGATATCCGTACCTGGGACATTGCCGCCGATGGATCACTGAGTAATCCGGAGACATTGATTACGTTCTACCCGGGACGCAGCGGAGACGGAATGGCGGTTGACGCGGAAGGCAATCTGTACGTAGCCGCAGGACTGCACGCCACGCGCAAGACCAGCGAAACGCTCGACACAAAACCCGGCATCCATGTGATTTCACCGGCAGGAAAACTGCTGGCGTTTCGTGAGACCCCGGAAGACACAGTGACAAACTGCTGTTTTGGCGGAGTGGACGGCCGCATTCTGTATGTCACCTGCGGAACACGCCTGCTGCAGATCCCCACAATGATTTCCGGAGCACGATTGCCCGACCAGAGCAGGCGGTGATGCAGCCTTGAGGATGCATCATGCAGCCTTCATCTTCAGGCTTCAGTCTTCCGGATTCCGGAGTACATCAGCGGCCAGCGCGGTCATGGTCTCGCGCACGGCTGCTCGATCGCCAATGATCACAAACTGTCGATAACCATAATCACCACTGCGAACGCCGGCAGGGTCCCGAACTCGAAACACGCAGTTCCATTTCACGACCCTGGCGGCTTCGAATCGGAAGCGACCGTAACCGGCGTGCTGATACCCCAGGGAAGGCTGATCCGGAGACCAGATTCCCATGGCATGCTCCCCGTTCGCGGTGCTGAAAATCAGCGGCAGGGCCTGCTCACCAGGCCCGTCATCAATCGCCTGCAGCGTTCCGTTCGTCAGATCAATCGTCTCAAATCGTGAAAATTTCCACGGCATGTATCCGGTGAGTGATTCAAACTGAGCATAGGTGTGTCGCTCCGAGTCCGGAACGGTGAACGTCACTCGATAGTCAATCACGTTGGGAAATCTGCGATAGCCGATCTGCACCTGTTTTCTCACGCGGTGATCAGAGAGTCGTGTCCTGTTGATCGCATCTCGTCCGCCGGACTGCTGACCGGGAGCAAGCCAGAAGGCCATCTGTACTGTGGAATCAAGAGCGGCCCCGTGGACCTGCATCCGCAGCAGTCGGCTGGTGGATGCGTCGCCATCGCGATCATTGCGACAACCCGCCTCCGTAGGATTAAAGCATTCAGCGACGAAACGCCCACCAGCAGATGCATCGAAACTGCAGGCCGACTGCAACTGTCTGCCGTGATCAAAGCTGTCGATGAATTCCACACCATTCCATTCCAGCGAATGGATCGCACCTGCAAGCCGCTTCGTCGTTGTGATGACGATTTCTGACCCGGCATACGCTCCGCGAATCTGCTGATCTGCTGCCGCTCCAGCCGGTTCGTCGGCAGAACTGCCGCTCCAGCAGATGCTCAGCAGCAGAATTACCCCCGGAACTGTGGCGGTTCTCCGTGACATGGAATCGACTGCTCCCTGTGATTACTGTTACCGATTGCTGATATGCACGGCCTGCCCCGGCCGCAGGCAGAATGAACGCGGGGCAACGCACTCCCTGGCGGGGGCAACGCATTCCTTGTCCGATCTGCCGTCACTTCGGGGAGTATGACAGGCAGAACAGATCCGGGCTATCCAGTCAGGAACTCACAGCTGCCCCGCAGTGGCTGCAGCTGAACACACAGGGGCATCGTCGCTGTCCAACGATGCCCCTGCGGTGCAACCTGTTTCTGCGGGCAGCAGCGTTTGTGGCTGCCGCCGCCAGTTCTGCTTACTGTCCGTCGATCGGCAGTCCGCTGGGTACCGAATACGGAATCTGCATTTGCAGACGCTGACGGAGATTCGGAGCCGTGAGAGCATGCAGAAAGGCTTCCAGATCCCGAACATCATCTCGGGTGATGCGGCTTGATGGCAACATCTCCCAGCTGAACGTGAGCATCATCGTGGACAGCAGCAGACCGCTGTGATCAACAGATTCCCGCAACTCAGGCTGCTCCAGGGAATCCTCGGGGTTGTATCGCAGAAAGCTCTTCCATGGACTGAGATGATGAAGAATCACATCTTCGAGGGAGTTGTAAGCTCCATTATGGAGCCAGGGACCGGTCACAGCCACATTTCGCAGCGGTGGCGTTCTGAAACAGTATTCGTCCGCGGGATCACCAGAGACCAGAACAACGCCCGGGTCATCGCCCTCCGCAGTTTTGCCCGGCCCAATCTCCGGCACGAGAATATTGTGAGGCTTCTGGTCAGTCAGCAGCGTACCGGAATGGCAGGAGCTGCATCCGGCCCTGCCGTAGAATACATAAGCACCGCGTTTCTGCCGGTCACTCAGGGCTCGCAGGTTGCCGTTGAGATACTCATCCCAGGGACTGTCAGTGAACGTGAAGGCTTTGATTTCAAAAGCGGCAATAGCGTTCGCAGCATGCTGGAACCCAATTTCGTCATCAAGATTCGCATCGCTGATTCCGTAAGCGGCGCTGAACAGGGTGCGATACTCAGCAATGCTCAGCAGTCGCTCCGTAAGACGAGCCCAGATCGCAGTCAGATCACTGTTGCCAATTCCCGCTATGTCATTAGTGATCTGAAAAGTTCCGTAGGTGAATTCGCGGCCAGCATCCTCAACAGTTCCCCGCATCTCATCGCGGGAAGTCACCGGAAACATGGCCTGCACCGCAAGTACGCCATTGAGACCTTCCGGAAGTTGTTCGCCAGCAGGTGACTGGAAACCATTGTAAGCCTCCGCAACACGACCATCCCAGAATTGAGTATGCCACTGCTCGGCACCGCGATTGAATATCTCGGGAGCATTTCGAGGAATGAAGTGGCTGGATGCTCGCTTCTGTCGAAAGATCCCGATGGCCCCCGGGTTCTCAGCACCTGTGCCGACCGACAGAGCAAGTTCGTCCCCGGTTCCCAGCACCGGGTGGTGGCAGGTGGCGCAGGAAGTATCACCGTTGCCGGAAAGGATTCGGTCAAAAAACAGTTTTCGCCCGAGCTTCACCATCTGCGGATTCTGCGGCGGTGCCTCACTGATCGCTGCAACACCGTCGCGCCGAAGGATTCTGAAAAGCTCACGATCCAGCGAAGACATCCGCTGATTGCCGGCAGCATTTCCGGAGACAGGCTGGAAATCTGTTCCACCCTTTGACGCAGAACTGCCGCTCTGGCTGGATCCGAGGACAGGGGTCATTGTCCTGATGTCCTCAGCGTACAATTCACTGGTCCGGGTCAGACTGAGCACCAGAAATGCAGCAGCAGACAGAGCTGCTGTTGCACAACGCCAGAATCGCGTTGCATGCCGTGACAGGTCACGACTGAAAGAAGGGAAATTCATCATTCGACTCCGCAGAAAGGTGATCGATCAGCTGAGCAACAGGCCATCTGCAACCCGAAGACTTCTGCAGGCACCAGAAGCGGTTCAGAACGCGGTTGTTACATCGCCGATCAGCTGTTGATACAGGTAACGACAAAGGAGAAATGAACATCCTTCCCGGTCACCTCATCAGCAGGCAGACAGCCATGCTGTATCCAGCACGCTGTCGATCTGCGGAGTCATCCGGCGGCTGCGAGCAGGTTCGCACCCGCCGGAGGACTCGGTCCGGAGTATCAGCGACGTATCGGTAATAAGGCCGGCTGGCCCGTTTCGACCGTCAGCGGAAACAAAGGTTTCCAGGTAGGGTGTTCCTGATTCAGCCATCGCTGCAGTGACTCCGCCAGTTCGGCAGCAGTCTCAGCTGATGTCTGAACGAGATTACGCTCTTCTCCGGGATCGTTCGTGAGGTTGTAGAGCTCCCACGAATCCGACTCGAAGAAATAAGTCAGCTTGTTGAGTTGCCCGTGCTGACCATCAATCACCACTCCGCAGGGAGTTGCGCGGCGATCAAGGTAGCCGGGAAACCAGTAGAAAATTGGTGGCCGCTGTGGCGCTGCTCCGAGCTCCGGATTCCGCAGCACATCTGCAAAGGAAAATCCGTCCAGCGGGTGTACACTGTGTTCCGGCATCCACTTCTCGCCGGCGACATCCAGCAGCGTCGGGTAATAATCGACGGAATGAACCATGCGGGTTGTGGTCTGCCCGGCTGCAATCGTTCCCGGCCATGTGGCAATCAGCGGAACACGCAGTCCGCCCTCGGTGAACATGCCTTTCTCACCGCGCAAAGGTGCATTGGTGAAATGCGTTCCGCCGTTGTCAGACGTAAACATGATCAGGGTGTTGCTGCTGATCGAGTCCGCCTGCGATCCATCACCATCCGGATCCCCGACTGCGGCAACGATCCGTCCGACAATCTCATCCATCCCGGCTACAAAGCCGGCATACTCCGCCATGCGTCGACCACCTTCTCCCTGCAGTCGCTGCTCCGCTGCCTGCAGCAGATCGGGGCGTGCCTTCACTGGGCCGTGCACTGCATAGCTGTGAACCTGCAGATAGAACGGAGCACTGCCGGCAGCAAGAGCCGCAATCGTCTCAACGGCCGCATCACCGACAGCGTCACAGATGTGTTTTGCTGTTCCCTCAAGGTCCACAGTCAGACCGCGACGAGACAGATATTCCCTCGTGTACGGAGCAGAAAAGCGATCAAAATCCCCTCGACCAACGCCGCGAAATCGCCATTGCTCGCCGTCCATGTCCGCGAAACAGGTGGGCTGATTCCCCTGTGAAAAACCGCCGATATTCAGGTCGAAACCAGCGTTCTCCGGCAGCGTCTCATCCCCCCGCTGACCGCCAACATGAAATTTTCCGATGTGAGCCGTCGCGTAGCCGTTGTGTTGCAGAGCCTCAGCAATCGTGATCGCTTCCGGAGCCACATCCAGTGACTGCTCGGGTCCGCGAAATTTTGCGTCTGACCGCGTCACGCCGCCCCCACCGTAGCGGTTCAGCGACTGCACCACGTAGACGTTGTTGTGAATCCGCGCGGGATACTGACCGCTCAGCATTGCGGCACGCGTTGGAGCACAGTTGGGCTGCTGCCAGGCGTTCAGGAACGTCAGTCCCGACCTTGCAAGCTGTTGCAGATGCGGCGTTACGAACGCCGAGTGGTGTGTCCCGCCGGTGGCACGATCCACGCCAATGTGATTCCAGCCGAGATCATCAGCCATGATCACAATGACGTTCGGGCTGCCTGATTCAGCAACGCTGCCTGATTCAGCAACGCTGCCTGATCCAGCAACGCTGCCTGATCCAGCAACGCTGCCTGATCCAGCAACGACGCATTCAATTCCGCAGCAAACGACGACGACGCCAGCGAGGGCGACCAGTCGTCGAAGCGTAGCCGAGATTGTCCAGAGTTGATTCATGGAAACACTCACGAGATGTCTCTCCTTCCAGAACGGCAAATTGATCTCGCCGCTCAGAATTGGAGGGCACACACCCTGCCAATTCGAACCTCACAACTGCACATGCCCCGAACGATCAGATGAGGCAACAACAGTCACGCAGGTTCAGCGACGGTAGGAATCAAGGGGAATCTGAGTCAAAGAATTGTTTAGGGAAATCCAGTCCTCGTTTGCCTCGATACATCCGGCTCAACTCAGGAATTCGCTCACGCATGCTGCTTATGGGAGCCTTCGCAGGCTGTTGAAAGAAAGCAACATCACCTGGCAAATGCCCTTATATTCTGCTGCCATTGAGAGACATGAATTAAGGGATAACCCAGCAGCAAATGCCCAAACGGTCAACCAGCATGCACCAGTCAGGACAAAACAGGTTTTCCAGGAGACCCTTCTGGACAACCCTATGGGGCTAAACCCGCATCGTGATGGTCAGAACAATCAGTGCAGCCAGCCCTTCCGCTGCAAACCGAATTACCAACACCACCCGCCCCCGCGCTGTGGGAGGCGCTGCCCATCAGGGCTATCCCGCATCAAACACCTGGAAGAACGCACGAATACCAGATGCTGATTCACCCCCGGTCGGTGCTGGCTCTTTCGGACACCTTTACGACCAGACCATGCGGGAGTCGATGCTTTACTCCACATCGCAGACGAACGACTCACCTCAGTGCGTGAATCTTTGTCGAGCGATCACAACTGAGCTGATTCCATCGCATCAACAGCCCCGCCTCAGGGCGAGCTTCAGGGCAGGTCGGGCAATGGGCGACTAGTCCGTACAGAGCGATTGCTTTCTGCGGACAGTTCCTCAAACAACTGGCGAAATTCGGAAAGCGGCATCTCGAACCGTCCATCTCTGCTCGCATACCCGAACTTCGGTCCACTGCCTCCTCGCGGCGTAAACACTCCACCATGCGGATTCCAGAGCGTGATCACATCCGTCCGCGGCTCAAATGCGAGCACAGCATAGGCGTGATTTCCCGGCAGTCCCGGGGTGGTGGATGTTCGAGTTGTACAGACAGCGGCCCGCTCATCAGCCAGAGTGTCTCGCACGAATTCACGCAGTTGTCGATCAATTCGCTCCGGATCACGATCCGCTGCTCCAGCCTGACGGGATCCATCCAGCAGGAACGCCTGTACTCGGTTCCCAGTCATCAGTTGGAGTATTTCAGTGGCGGATCCTCCTCCCGCAATTGCATCCAGTGAACTGCCTGCAGCAAATCCGCGAACACGCAACGCCGCCCCGATTGCCTTTTCAAAGACATTCACCCAGATCCCATCGCCCTCATTCCCTGCGGTCTGCGCCCGCTCTGCATCCGTGGGAGCGTCGACCTGAATCACCTGGCCCCCCAGTCGCACTCCATAACGACCATTTGCCTGCTCGATGAACATCCTGGTCACTCGATCCGGGGCAACCTGCAGAACAGCCCCCAGCGGCGCCAGTACAAAGCAATTGCCCAGCCTTCCCTGCTGAATGGTTTCCAGACGCGGACGTCGAGACGCGAATAACCGTTCGGAACCCCCGCGAATCTGCTGCAGCCCCTCAGCATACATCGTTACAAGATCGGCGTTTCGAGCACTGGACCGCTGTGCAATCAGGTATTCCAGCTGCTCCTGACTGAGCGGACGAACTTCACCCCCGGATCGCCAGTGGCGTTTGATTGCCGCGACAGCAGCAGCCTCCTGATCCTCGATCTTACTGTCCGCAACCAGCAGGTTGACCTCCCCCGGAGACAATCGACGGTCACGATTTCGATCCCAGCGACGAAAACGATCCTCCACGATCTGCAGCAGATCTCGACGATCATCAGCAGGACTCCCTGCTCCCTGCACGAACACTGGCACCAGAGCAATGCAGAGCAGCAGCGTCAGACGGCCGTAGTCAGCAAACATGCGATTCATCCACCCGAAAGATCACAACAGAACCGATGAGCAGCCCCGACGCCGACACGCCTACGGCATGGAGACCACCCTCGACCGCTGATTCTCACACCCAGCGCAGACTCCACCAGCCATGTCCTTCCGCATCCGTCGCACCCGCTCACGCTGATCCCGGATTCGGTGAATGCTCAGTTGACGGTCGCCGATCTTTCGGCAACACGCAACGGCCCGTCATCGTCCTCGCCAGGGATGACCATCTGGAAGACAATCGGATGATGGTCAGAGTAGTACGCACGGAACAGATTATGATCATACGGATCGCCCGGAAAGGCGCCCGTCGAATTCCAGCTCCCTGCAAGCTGCTCGATCAGGTTCACAATCTGCATGTCAAATACCGTGTCGACTTCACCACTGAACGTCGGTGAGTACATCACGTGGTCATATGGCTTCGGTCCATTGACGTTGGTATTTGTTGGTCGACACTCATCATTCAGCGAAACGAAGCCGGCCGGAGTAACCGCCTGCACCTCCGCAGAATCCTCCAGATTCATATCGCCGAGGATTATGAAATCACGTTCCGCCAGAGTCTGCCTGCGGATCCACTGATCAATCGTCGCCAGTTCTTCAGCCCGTCGCGCGCGGTCATTGCTGCCATCCCCCGGCTGCAGGTGCACAGAGATCAGAACAAAGTCCAGCGTGCGTCCCGGAGTGCGAAATGCAAAGGCATACGGCACGCGTTCAAAGTTCGGATTGTTGGAACGATCTTCCGCAAGAAACCCATGCGGAAGATCTTCCGCTGGCTGCACCCGACCTGGACGGTAGAAACAAACCCACCATTCCGTGGATGAGCCGTTGCGATGAATTGTGTCGCCCGTGCCGGTGTCTTCCTCAGAGAGCACCCACAAAAAGCCCAGATCTGCCATCGCTGTAAAAAACTCTGCCGACTCAGCGTCCGGGCGAAACGGGGTGCCGTCCGGAAAAAAACCGGCAAATGGCGGCGATACCAGTTCCTGAACCGCCACGATATCGTAACCCTTCAGCAACGACGCCAGCGCTACGTCGTCACGGGCCGTGGAGTTACCCAGAAACTGAATGTTGAACGAACAGATTCGCAACGGTGCACGGTCTGATCCTGAGCCCGGCGTGTCTGCGGACCCCAGATCCCGACTCTGACCCACAGTCAGAACAGGTACCTTGCCGTCGGATGCAGAATTGCCCCCGTCCTTGTCCGCCGTCTGAGTGAGCGGAAGTCCCTGCACACCGAGGAACGACAACAGCAGAATCACTGCTGCCAGAAACAAATTGCGCTGCATGTTGCGCTGCATGTTGCGCTGCATGTTGGGCTCCCTGCCTGACCAGACCTCCGTGTGTCGACTCAGTCCAGTTGAGTCGATCGATGTGGCTCCTGTATTGCGTTGTATAGCAGATTACCGGATCAACTGATACCGCAGCGCGTCAAGACACCTTATCCCTGCAGACAGTCCCGCCGCTCCCCGCCGCCGGCCCGCCGTTATCTGCTCATGCGACAACGGCAAACGCAGAGTCTGCAACCGCCTTTCCGCAAGCCTCCACATGGCCGGAATTCACTGCCGCATTCAGATCTGCTGTAGCAGGTCGCAGGTCGGCCTGCTAACATCCGGCGGGTAGTGAACTTGCGAACAGATATCTGCTCCCACCGTTACTCCGGAGAACTCCTTGCACAACTCGCTCCTGCATATTGATCAGCGCGATCGCGGCACCATCGTCAAACCATTGCAATCGCAGTTTCTGAGTGCCACAGAAAGCCGGCCCCTCTGGGATCAGATCAGCAAGATTGCTCACGACGAAACCTGTCAGACTCTGGTTCTTGATCTGGCAAATGTGACTTTTGTTTCCAGTGAGATTCTGGGCGAATTCATCGAACTTACTCGCACGATGAAACGACACTCCGGCAGACTTGTCCTCTGCCATGTCTGCTCCGAAATTCATGATGTGATTCAGCTGATGAAGCTTGATCAGGTGCTCACAGTGACGGACAATTGTGAGCAGATCCCGGACTGAATACGCCGTGTTTATCCCCTCGGCATCACGTCCCGGCTATCACGGCAAATTCCTCAGACGACCATCACTGAACGTTTCCTGCAGTGTTCCGTGATCGCAAATTCAGGCCTGCTGCTTCCACTGGACCGCATGCTTCTTCTGACCGCTGCTGCAGACCCTTATCATGACGCAGGAATCGCAGGCACTCCCAGTCACACAACACCTGGCGAAGAGCCGAAAGCTGTGGTGGACTCGCACCATCGCTGGTCTCTGTATCGTTCTCTGCTGGGTTCTGGGCACATTCCCTGCTGTGTTGCCGCCTGTGAAACGCAGTCCTGAAGTCGCTGCTGTCAGTCTCCCGCGATCGGCTGGCAGGCAACTCCATTCACTGCAGCAGCCGCAGGAATCAGCGCCGCAGCGCGGACAACGTCCACAGCGCGAGCCGCAAGTTCAGGAACCACCATTCCCGCAGGACTCCCGCCGTCCCCGCTACGGACGTGGCCCGGCTCCGGACGGAAACATTGACCGCGACGAGTATCCGCAGTGGGAGATTGACCAGAGTTTTCAGCACGACGTTTTTACCTTCGTACGTGTGCAGTTCGATTCCTATGGTCGCGGCGGTTCATTCGGTGGCTGGAGTAACGACTATCCGGACTGCGATCTCAACTTTTCCTATCGGCTGCAGGAACTGACATCGCTGCAGGTGGACCCCAATGGAAAGGTTCTGCGTCTGACAGACCCCGCACTCTTCGATTACCCGTTCGTATTCATGTCCAATCTCCAGCAGATTGCTCTGAGCGAACCGGAGATCCTTGCACTCCGCCGCTACCTGCTCAACGGTGGCTTTCTGCTCGCTGACGATTTCTGGACGCCGACTGCGTGGCGACACATCAGCGGCGTGATGCGGGAAGTCCTCCCCGGCAGAGAACCCGTGGAACTCGATTACAGTCATCCCATCTTTCACCTGATCTATGATCTTCCGGCAATCCCGCGGATTCCAAGCATCCGAGCGTGGCAGCAGGGACACACTTTCGAATACTGGCACGGTGATCCGGAGGGTGATGAAGATCCGCACTTCATGGGGTATTTCGACGATGCCGGTCGTCTCATCGCTGTGTTCTGTTACAACAACGATGTTGGCGATGGCTTCGAACGTGAGGGCGAGAATCACGAGTACTTTGAAAAGTACTCCGTGCAGGTGTCCTATCCACTCGGAATCAACATCGTCATGTACGCGTTGACGCACTGAAGCAGGTCGCCCGCAGCCTGTCAGGACACTGCATTTCCGATGACGCGGTCTTCACGATGAATGCACTGGAACTCCATCAGCTGTGCAAGTCCTTTGCCGGAATTCCCGCCGTATCAGACGTCTCATTCACGCTGATACAGGGAGAAATTCACGGACTGGTGGGGGGCAATGGTGCGGGCAAATCCACGCTGATCAGAATGATCTCCGGATTACTGCCGCCGGACTGCGGAATCATTCGCTTGCCCGGTTCCCCGGAAGAAACCTGGACTGCGCACACGTCTGCCTCGGCCGGAATCCTGACAATTCACCAGGAAGGCGAGTTCTTTCCACACCTCACAGTCGCTGAAAACATTGCCCTGTCAGGAACATTTCCGCTGGCCCGGCGAGGACTGATCGACGAGGGTGCTCTGCACGAAAATGCCGAGGCCGTACTCAACCATCTGCCGCACCCGCCCACTCCTGACGTCCGTGCTGATGCTCTGACCAACGCCACTCGCCAGCTGATTCGACTGGCAGCTGCATTGGCAGCGAAGCCATCCCTGCTGATTCTGGATGAACCCACCGCCGCTCTCAGCCATCACGAAACGAACTGGCTGCTCGCTCGAATTCGTGAGCTTGCAGCCGCCGGCGGCACCGTGCTCTACGTGTCCCATCGACTCTCCGAAGTGCTCGAGCTCTGTGACCGAGTCACCGTGCTTCGCGACGGTCGAGTGACGTCAACGCAGGCGGCTTCCGGACTCACCGCAGCAGAGCTGATCCGCGAAATGTCTGCCGTTCAGACTGCAGAAAGCAAAACACAGCCAGCACCATTACAAAGTCAATTCGCCAGCTCCGCTGAAGAAAGTTCGGCAGCTGTCAGAATCACGTGGCCCGCTGACAGTGCCTCAGACAGGCAACACGTACTGAATCTGAAGCGGGGACAGATTCTGGCGATCTACGGCCTGGTCGGGTCCGGGCGTTCGTCACTGATCGCGCGGATGCTGCATCTGCGCGAACCGAACGGCCTGCAGGTTCTGATTGATGGCAAACCCCTGCAAGGAATCACTCCGCACCAGCGGATGCTGGAAGGGCTGTCAGTTCTGCCCGAAGATCGACTTACACAGGCGGTGTTTGCGTCACACGACCTCCGTGCGAACACTGTCATTTCTGCCCAGGGTGCTCGCAGTCCCATGGCAGCAGCGGACCCCGTCAACGAATACCGACAGACGCAGTCGGTCATTCAGGAATTCTCAGTCCGCTGTACCGGTCCGCAGCAGCCAATGCAGTATCTTTCCGGTGGCAACCAGCAGAAGCTGTTGCTGGGCCGCTGTCTGCTCAATCATCCTTGCCTGCTGATCCTCGATGAACCAACTCGCGGTGTCGATGCCGCAGCGCGAAGTGAACTGCATGCCGCCATCGCTCGACAGACGATGTCCGGCACTGCCGTAATCATGGTGACATCTGATCTGGAGGAAGCTCTGTCCTGCAGTCATGCAATTGCAGTTCTTGCTCACGGCCAGCTGGCAGGAATTTATCCGGCAGATGAATCCCGGCGACAGGCCGTCACGGCTGCAGCTTTCGGGACCAGCGATCAGTCAGTGGGCAGCCCTGAAAGCAGCACGAACGCAGCACTTTCGGAGCCTGTTGCTGCAGCCACAGCTGGTCCGGCAGCTCCGTCACCCGCTCCTGAATTCATCCGCAACGGCACCCGCAGCCATCGCATCCGGGACATCCGCAGCAGACTGCTGGCATTTGTGGTCGTTGCGCTGATGCTGCTGCTGTCAATCTCCTCCAGCGGCTTCAGTCCGCTCAGTGTGATTGATGCCGCGGCGCCGTGGTGCATTCTGACACTTGCGGCGATGGTCGTGATCGTCGCCGGCGGAATTGACATTTCCATCGGATCAACACTGGCGGTGGCTGCTGCTGTTGCCGCCCACGTACTGCGAACACCGCTCCCCGTGTCGCTGACAATTCCGCTCGCGTTTCTGGCCGCATTGACCACGGGCGGATGCTGCGGTTTGCTGAATGGCTGGCTGCATACTCGGTTCCGCATCCACTCCATTGTGGTGACACTGGGCACTCTGACGATTTATCGTGGCATTGTGATTCTGCTGCTGGGACGTAACGCGGTGACCGGTCTGCCGCAGCAGCTGAATCTGTTCATCCAGCACCGCGAGACAGGCTTCCGCACCGGGGTACTGATTGCTGCCTGCGTCTGCTGCAGTGTCGCACTGCTGCTCCGACGAACTCCGCTCGGCCGCTTCCTCTACGCAGTCGGATCCTCACCCGCAGCCGCCCATCAATGCGGACTGTCAGTCAGCTCAGTTCGGATGCGCAGCTTTATGCTGGGGGGAATGCTGGCGGGGCTCACTGGATTTCTGCAGCTGGCATCAGGGATGCAGATGCAGGGGACACTGGGAAGCGGATGGGAACTGACCGCCATCACCGCTGCGATCATCGGTGGCGTCGCCATTGAAGGCGGGCAGGGAACGGTCGTGGGGGCCATTCTGGGCTGCCTTCTGCTCAGACTGTCCGGGACTGCACTGATTCACTGGGGGATCTCCGACCATCACCTCACACTCCTGACCGGAACCATGCTCTTCGTGGCTGTGCTGACAGATCGCCTCTCACGTCAGGGAGCTGCCCATGGCTGATCAGCAGCACCTGCCCGATCAGTTGCCGGCTGCGGCAGCACCTCAGAGCCGCACCGCAGCCAGATCGTGGTCTGCCCGAGTTCTGTCGCTGCTGCCGTTTCTGCTGTTGCTGCTGTCAGCCGGCCTGATTGCCTCACAGGTGCGTCGTCCGGCAGCACTGCTCACCACCTGGGTGCCGTGGATTGAAATTGCCACCATTGCAGTGAGCATGACGCCCATTGTCATGCTTGGCGGAATTGATCTGTCCGTCGGATCGGCCTTCGCCCTGACTGCATCGGTTTTTGCCTTCTGTCTGCAGACCGGCACTGGCACTCTGCCGGCGATCGCCATCGCAGTCATGGCAGGAACGGCCTGTGGCAGTCTGAATGGGACACTGATTGCCCGCGGCAGCCCGCCACTGCTGGTGACACTGGCCAGCATGGCTCTGTTCCGGGGACTGACGATGAGCCTGTTTGGAGGCGAGCGAATCCTTGTTGAACAGTCATTTCAGCTTCCCGGCCCGCTGCAGCTGCGTCCACAATACTACCTGCTGCTGCTGGTCCTTGCGGTACTGCAGATCATCGTTCACCACCGGGTTCTGGGCCGCTGGATTCTTGCCACCGGTGAAAACCGCACCGCCGCCCGGATTGCCGGAATTCCGGATCGCAGAGTCGACCTGCTTTGCTACGCCACCTGCGGATTTGTCGTGGGACTGGTTGCCGTACTGAATGTGATGCAGCACAATGTGGCAGTTCCCGACGCAGGGCTGGGAATGGAGCTGCAGGCAATCGCCTGCATTATCGTCGGCGGAACGGTGATCACCGGGGGCAGGGGCCGAATCAGCGGTACTCTGCTTGGTGCTGCAGTCGTTTCCTCACTTGATATCGCCCTGAATTTTCTGAGTACACGATTTCCGGTCATCAGTCTCGAATCACGCATGATTGTCACCGGAATTCTGCTCATCGGCATCGCTGTCTCTACGCAGAGAACTGCAGGAACACATCCGGAATGACACGTTCTGTTTCCATTCGAATTGCACTGGTTCTCTGCCTCACGCTTGCCAGCAGCGGTTGCGGAGACAACACCGCAGCACAGCGGATCCGCATAGGCATGCTCCCGAAACTGGTCGGCATCGGCTACTTCGATGCGGCCGAAAAAGGCGCTCGCGAGGCTGCTGCAGAACTTGACATCGAGCTGATCTACGACGGCCCGGCTGATGCTCGACATGAGGATCAGCTGCGGATCATTGAAGGCTGGAATGCACTGGGTGTGGACGTAGTTGCAGTCGCTCCAAATGACCCCGAAGGCATCGCTCAGACGCTGCGTTCCGTCAGTGATTCCGGTGTCAGAGTGATCTCATGGGATACCGACGCCAACGCGGACATTTCTCGCCGCAGCTTCTTCGTGAATCAGGCCGAAGACTCCGCAATCGCTCAGGGAATGGTGGATCTGATGGTCGCTGCACGCAGGCAGAAAGGTCTGCCGATCGCCGGACCATACCTGATCGTCAGCGGCACACCGACGGCCTCCAATCAGAACAGCTGGATTCGGCTGATGACCGAGTACATCGCCGACAGGTACCCGGAAATGGAACTCCTGCCGCATCTGACACCGGGTGAAGATCAGCGGGAAGCACAGGAACAGACAGCGACAGCGCTCAATGCTCACGCCGAACTGAATGGAATCTGGGGCATCACATCTGTGGCACTGCCTGCGGCCGCGCGCGCCGTAATGGACGCGGACCGCACAGATTCGGTCTGCGTCACTGGCGTCAGCCTGCCCAGTCTGATGCGGGAATACGTCGAAAACGGATCCGTGCAGAGTTTTCTGCTCTGGGACGTTGTCGATCTGGGCTATCTGACGGTGCAGGTCGCGGCCCGCCTGCACAGCGGCGGAATTCAGCCTGGCACGTCAGACTTCGGACGACTGAAGAATATCGAGGTCCGTGACGGCATGGTCATCCTCGGCCCACCAATGGTATTTGACTCGGACAATATGGATCAGTATGACTTCTGATCCAGTTCTGATTTCCAGTTGCACTTCTGTCTGCCGGCCATCACATGCACCCGCAGCTCTCAGATCACCCGCACCCGTCCGCTGCGTGGATGACGCTGCTGTCATTTGCGTGCCTGCTGCTGAGTGCTGGTTGTTCCGACAATGCTGAAACAGTGGTGACTCAGGATTCTTCTCATCCCCTGATGCTCGCCCTGCTGCGTGAAGTCCACTCGACTGCCGTCAACGATCATCCGTTCCTCGGCATTCGGCAGTTGCAGGCCGCAGAGCAGGCACTGCAGACTGCCGATCCCCAGACCCCGCCCGGACAGCTGAGTGTGCTGCACGGACTGTATGGCCGAGAACTGCTGCGGATGGGTCGCACGGCAGAGGCAATTGATCAGCTGAAGGAATCGCTGCGTCTGCTCGAGTCCACTGACGATGCTGATCAGCAGACACTCCAGCAACTGCTGTATCAGCTGGCCGTCGCCTGTCTCCGCCTGGGTGAGGATGCAAACTGTGTTCACTGCAT
The DNA here is from genome assembly GCA_023260695.1 of Planctomycetaceae bacterium. Classification (GTDB taxonomy): domain Bacteria; phylum Planctomycetota; class Planctomycetia; order Planctomycetales; family Planctomycetaceae; genus SXXK01. The sequence continues at coordinate 2,110 of JALQUR010000440.1, read as the reverse complement.
CAATGGCGAACGTTGTCTGTTTCCCATTTCCCCATCCGGACAGCACGAAGATCCTGCCGGCAGTCAGCAGGCGGTGCAGTACCTGCGACGATCGCTGAGTCTCAGTCCGCAGGATCTCCGCAGTCGCTGGCTGCTGAATATTGCCCTGATGACTCTGGGAGAGCATCCGCAGGGTGTGGAGCCACAGTATCTGATTCCCGCCAGTCCTCCGGGCAGCAGCCCATCGCCCGTCGGGGCGTTTCAGAATCTGGCAGAGCCGATGGGGCTGGACCAGGAGGGCTGGGCTGGCGGTGTGGCCGTCGATGACTTCGACGGCGATCTTGATCTGGACATCTTCATCTCCTCGTGGTCAACAGACGGTCAGCTGCAGTGGTTTCGCAACGAGGGCGACGGCACCTTTACCAATCAGACCGATGCCGCCGGACTTACGGGAATCACCGGTGGTCTGAATCTGCTGCATGCAGACTTCGATAACGACAATGACCTCGACCTGCTGGTGCTCCGCGGCGCCTGGCTGGGGGAGCATGGCCGGCACCCCAATTCGCTCATTGAAAATCTGGGCAACGGCAGGTTTCGCGATATCACCATTGCCGCCGGTCTGGCTGAGCGAAACTATCCGACGCAGACCGCCGCGTGGGAGGATTTTGATCTGGATGGTGATCTCGACCTGTTCATCGGCAACGAGAATTACGTCACGCAGATGTTTGAAAATGAAGGCAACGGCCATTTCCAGGACATCGCAATAGCTGCGCGTGCCAACCTGAATGGCTTCGTCAAGGGTTGCGTCGCCGGTGATTTCAACTCAGATGGCTATCCCGATCTGTACGTCTCCCGACTGCTGGGGCCCAACAGTCTGCTCCGAAATAACGGCGACTTCACATTCCGAGACGTCGCCGGTCAGCTTGCTGTGACCGGCCCGGTCAATTCCTTCGCCACGTGGTTCTGGGATCTCAACAACGACGGCAATCTGGATCTGTACGCCGGCAGTTACGACTGGGGAATCCAGCACATTGCAGCGGACTTCCTGGGAATTCCATCGCAGGCAGAACCGGACTGTCTGTACCTCGGAGAAACCGGCGGCCGTTTTCGTCTCGCCACGGAGGAACTGAAATATCCTCGTGTCACACAGCCAATGGGAGCCAACTTTGGAGACATTGACAATGATGGCTTTCTGGACTTCGCGCTCGGTACCGGATACGTCGACTACGAAGGACTGATGCCCAACCTGCTGTTTCACAATCAGCAGGGCAGGGCGTTTGCCGACATCACAGTGGATTCCCGCACCGGGCACCTGCAGAAGGGGCACGGAATGGCCTTCGCAGATCTCGACCATGACGGTGATCAGGATCTGATCGCGGTCATGGGGGGCTGGTTTGCGGGGGATTCCTTTCGCCGTGCAGTGTTCGAGAACCCGGGCTGCTCTGCCAATTCGGTCAGCGTGCGTCTGCATGGCAGACAGAGCAATCGTTTCGGAATCGGATGTCGTGTGCGGGCAACATTTGTGTCCGGTGAATCAGTGCAGACCATCTACCGCTGGATGAACACCGGAGGCAGCTTTGGGTCATCGCCGCTGCGACTGCACCTCGGCATCGCGGAGGCCACATCCATTCAGGAGCTGCAGGTCTGGTGGCCCGCCAGCAGAACCACCAGTACCTATCGTGACATTGCAGCGGGAAGCTACGTGGAAATTGAAGAAGGCAGTGAAACGCTCACGCTGCAGGAACTGAAACCGATTCCGCTCCCGCAACAGACTTCCGATAGTGCTGCGGATCTGTGAGCCAGCTGCGTACAGGGCGACGTTCTGCACTCACAACCTGTCAGCGTCAGCTGGACTTCGCCTGCAGCAGCGGCTGTTGAAACGGCGGCAATTGCTGGTCAATCAGCTGACAAAGCTGCACAAACGCGGCAGCGCGAGGACATCTGAGTTCATCGTTCGGCTGATAATTCAAAAGTCGCACAGATGCCTTGCCGGTTGAGCCTGTCTGCCTGCGAAAGATGGTCGCAAAATGTGGCTCTGGCAGTAACGCCTGCTGACGAGCGGCAGGACGACAGTCAATCGTCTGCAGCAGCTGCTGCAACAGATCAATCCTGTCCTGCGGGATCCGCCCCT
>JALQUR010000353.1 GCA_023260695.1 Planctomycetaceae bacterium | reverse complement strand
AAAAACAGTGTTCGCGCCCATTGCAGATACATGGGGCCACCGGGCGCCCAGTCTGCAGGAGTTCCTACGTTCGCCGGATGCAGCTCCTGAATTGCTGACTTTACAATCAGCGGCAGCATCAACAGTTCGTAAATATCGAAGGCAAAACCAATTGCGGCAATCGTGCAGATCAGCCACTGGACTTTGGTAAGACGGGGCGCCGGAGGAGCAGACATAAAAGCATTTCCGGTGGAGGAAGGAACTGAAGGAAGTGGCAGCGATCACTCACAAACCAGAAACTGAGACGTGAAGCGACGATCGCAAGGTCGGACATTCTGCGACCTTTCGTGTCCGGACGCAACCTAAGGACGGAATTTCGCAACCGCCACAAGCTGGAACTGCAGTCTGATTCTGACACAAATCTGCACACGAATCCGGCAGTTGCAAACTCTGCTGAATCCGGCGTCGGCTGCCCTGTCAGCACAGTTTATTCCCAGTCCCTGTCTCAGACAGGTAATTTCGGTTAAGCCATTTTTTCCGTTCGTACCAGAATTGATTGCTGTTTGAGCGTCGACGGCTGTGACCTCCGAACGGTTTAAACCAGATGCTCCCACGATGCTCCGCAGCCGTTCATTCAGAGCGGCAGAATCTGCCGGTTTTGGCCAGGTTCCGTTCGCAGCGTTGCCGAAGGACAGACCAGGGAGTTTTCCAGACACTGCGGTCCCGCCTGATTGCGGATGTCTGTTTCTCACCCCGTCGGGGAAGAGAAAAATCGGATTCAAGGACGAGCTTCTCCTGCATCAGATGCATGGGAACAGAAGTTCATGCAATTAAACCTGCCACTTCACACAACGCGGGTCCGTCCGCACATGTCCACCCTGCTGATCTGCGCGGCGGTTCTCTTCCTGCAGTCCGCACAGGCGGAGACTACGCGCGCTTCAGCAGATGCAACAACGCCGATTTCTGTACTGCTGTGCGAGGACGAATCCTCAGAACCGCCTGGAACGGCCTCGGCTGCAGCCACGCACGCTGCGCAGTACATTGACGCCGACTCCATGCATGATGGGTTCTGGATCGTCAGCACCGAGCCTTCGGCCCAGCTTCCCGAAGCTGACCGTCCTCGTTTCGCCGTGGCAGTCCGTCGCTACGATTCAGCAACCGGGCTGGCTGCTTCCAGCCTGAGCGAACTGCAGCATGAGATTGACCCGGCCATTCCGATCTGCGTGATGGTCCACGGAAGTTTCATGGGGGAGCGGTTCGTCAAATCCGAAGCCATGAAGACATGGAACTGGATGAAACAGGGAGCACAAGGACGTCCTTTTCAGATGATCTACTTCCGCTGGCCCAGCGATCGTCCCCTGGGGCCGCTGGTGGCAATTGATGTTGCTGTACTTGGCCGTCGAGCCAGCTGGAACGGTTTTTATCTGAATGCATTTCTGCACTCCCTTCCGGAGAATGCGAGGATTGGCCTGATTGGTCACAGTCATGGGTCGCGGGTGATTGGATCTGCACTGCATCTGATGGGAGGCGGCAGAATTGACGGCCTGCAGTCACGGCACCAGAAACACGCCGACCAGAGAATTCGTACTGTGTTTACCGCCAGCGCCATTGATCACCACTGGCTGAATCCAGGTGAGGAATTTGGTTGTGCCCTGGGGCGTACCGAGGGACTGCTCAATCTGACCAATACTCAGGACCCTGCACTCCTTGTTTTCCCGTTGCGCTGCAAAGGGATTCGTCGTGCCCTTGGACGTACCGGACTGACAGACGACGATCGCCAGGAACTGGGGGCTCTCGCCGGACGGGTCAGAGACCTGGATGTGGCGGACTATGTCGGCTGCCGCCACATGTGGCCGGCGTGGACCGAACATCCCGCGCTGGCTGTCTGTGCCATGTCGTGGCTGATGATTGACGAGGACTGATCGCTGCTGCAGCAGCATTCAGTACCATCAGCGATTGCAACTTTGGGTGGCGGCGAGCCAGGCACCAGAGGTACGTTCAACGCGTGAACCAGACGGCTGTTCCGCCGGCGTCAGGACTGAATCAGCGTCCCGGAGAATTAATCGTCGGCTGCCGACCGATTCCATTCAATTCGCGTTGCATCAGCCCACAGCTGCTCAAGGTCGTAAGCCGAGCGACCTTCTGCTGTAAATACGTGGAGCACAATGTCGCCAAAGTCGACGAGGATCCAGTGACCTTCGGTGCGATAGCCTTCAATCCCGATCCGGCGATTGCCGTCTTCCTGCTTCAGCTTGCGATTAACCTCATCGGCAATCGCGGTCATCTGGCGTCGGCTGGTGCCGGTGGCAATGACGAAAAAGTCAACGATCGAAGTGACGTGAGTCAGGTCCAGAACGACAATGTCCTGCCCGCGAAGTTCATCCGCGATGCGTGCTGCCGTGATGGCATTTGCCAGACTGCGCTGGTACAGCTCCTGCGATCGTGGAACGGCAGTTTCCGATTCACTGGCTGCTGAAGACTGGTCTTTTTTAGGCTGATCTGAGGTGGACATGCTGCTGCAATCGACGGACGGGATGGCAAAAGTGCAGCATAGCCCTCCAGCAGCAGACTCGCAATCTGCTCCTGCGATTAGTCTGCCGATTCTCCCTGTCAGCGATGAGCCGCCACGGCATTCAGTCGCCGTTTGCCGCGCTCTGGCGATCTGAAATCGGCTGCCGCTGTCCTGCGGCATCACCTTCCCGTGACTTGAGCAGCCGAAATTGTCGAGCCGCATTGCCGTCCTGTCGCTGCTCTGATCGCCACTTCACCACACTGTCAGGCTGATCGGTAAAGATCCCGTCAACGCCTGCTTCCGTGACAAGGCGATCAATGACATCATTGGTCTGCCGCGCCCACGACGGCAGTGCATCGGTCCGCAGAGTCCACACGTGAACCTGCAGTCCGAGTGCATGAGCCCGTTCAACGATGTCACTGAGCTGTCTGTCCTCCGCTGATCCCGGGCCACGCACGAGGGCCGACAGACTGATCCCCAGTCCGTCGCAGGTTGCCGCAGCTGTCTGTAATTCCTGCTGTGTTGGTGCCTGAGAAGCGAGCCACACCAGTGGCAGACGGCACCCCAGCTCATTTCTGATTCGCTGCAGTTCCGCGAGCGAAAAACACTGCACGAAAACAGGGGAGTCGGCAGCGTCGTATCCGTGTTCTGTGAGTATCCGCAGTACCGCCTGAGTCAGGTCAAGCTGCCGCTCACGATGTGCAGCCGGCTGTTTCAGTTCCACATAAAGCCCGGCGCGGTGGCCAGTGGACTGGTTCAGTCCCTCAATCAGCTGAATATGTTCCGCCAGCGTGGAAATCCGAAAGCTTCCCCGCCTCTGCGGAAAGCGTGTTCCTGAATCCGGCCATGGCAGCCTGGGGCCACTGCGTTCATGAATCCGCAACTGCCGCAGTTCAGCCAGCGTAAAGTCGTTTGCGTACCAGTGGTCATCGTCCCGACTGCGTTCAGGAAACCGTTCTGCAGCATCCGACACATGATCCAGCACCATGTCGTGCAGCACAACCGCTACCCCGTCGCTGGTGAGTACACAATCCTGCTCAATGTAGTCGGCACGCATGGCATGCGCCAGCACTGCCGCTTCCTGAGTGTGCTCGGGCAGATATCCCGATGCTCCTCGATGAGCAATCACGATGGGAAACTCGGCAGACTGATCACCCAGAACCACTCCGGACGGCGCTGCGTCAGAGATCTGTGCGACGGCTGAGTCGCAATGCAGAAACGCAGCAGGCAGCAGTGCAGCAATCAGCAGCGAAGGCGGCCGAATCAGCATTCCGGCCCGCCGCAGCAATCCGGCAGCCGGGATTCCGGCGGAGGCAGAAGATGCAGTCATGCCTGATTGAGCCTCCCAATACTGCGGAACAGTACGAACAATGAATTGGTAACTGACTGTTACTCGTTCATTCGGAGGATTCTGCGACCAACTGCAGCGGAATCCACAGCGAAGGATTCCACTGAGTCGGAAAGTCGCCGCCGACATCGATTGGGATCCGACCCAGCTCGCTATCTTCGATCAGAACGGAAAAACCAAGCACACCGGACTCTTCGATCTCCGCAAACCCCGACAACATCGAGCCTGGAATCCAGACCCCCACTTCGTACCCGTCGTCAAGCAGGTCTATCCGCATGCGGAAGAGTTTTCCGCCTTTGCCGGATTCTCCGGTGCTCGACTGCACCATGTTGCGAAACTCCACCCGCGGAGCGCCAGCTGATTCTTCGTCAACAGGAAGGATCAGCATGGTCGAACAGAACGATGTCGCCCGCTGCACATCGCTGCGATGGCGGGTGTTGAAGAACAGCCGCAGCAGATCGGAGTTCACCGGGTCAGACCAGCGACCGGCAACCGGCATACTGCGTCCCTGCACACGCACTTCCACCGCCACTCCCTCTGGATTCCATGCCATTCGAATTCGCGGAGCAGGCGATTCGTTGAGCCGTGCCGGAACGAACAGCGTATCGGCAGCCGGCAGTGAGGGCAGCTTCTGAGACGCCCCCGGGAGCACGTCCCGCCGCTGAATCGTCAGCGAATAATCGAAGAGAAATGACGGCGGTATGAACTGGTCCATGCGTTTTCTGCCCCACCCTTTTCTCAACCAGCGATTCGAACCGGCCGCAACTCAATCCGTCGCAAATGGACCTGTCACAAGTCAGCCTGCCGCAACGCAGCCGGCCGACTCCGAACACCGCCTGCAGCCCGACGGACTGAAGTCACTCACCCGCTGACTCGCGGGCCTTTGCGAGCGCAGATTCCAGTCGCGAAATCACCCGCTGCTGCCCCAGCAGTTCCAGTGTCTGGAACAGATCCGGGCCCGCCGCTTTGCCAGTCACACAGATCCGCAGTGCAGGAAAGATGTCGCCGGGGCGCAGTGAATTCTGCTCCAGGAAACTATTGAGCAGTGCTGAGAGTGCTTCAGCCTCGAATGCCGCCTGCTGCAACTGTGGCAGCAACGCCGTCAGATGAGCCACCGTATCCGGTTTCTTCAGGACCCGCTTTTCAAAAGCCTGCTCATCTGCTGGATAGTCATCATCACTCACAAACAACTCGCGGAAGGACAGAATATCTCCGAAGAGCTGCAGACGATCGCCAGCCAGTGCAATCACCGCTGCGGTCAGCTGTCGTGCTTCTGCGGCGGACGGGTCCTCAATGAGTCCGCTCTGGTGCAGGAATGGCAGGCACCCCGAGACACGGTCGTCCTCGGGCAACTGCGTGATCCAGTGCGACTGAAAACTGAGCAGTCGGTCCGGATCAAGGCCTGCCGGACTGCGAATCACGCGATCCAGCGTGAACTGTTCAATCATCTCTGTCAGCGAGAACAGCTCCGTGTGATCATCCAGCGACCAGCCGGTGCGGACCAGTCCGTTGAGAACACCGGCAGGAGTAAAGCCGACCTTTTCGTACCACGCTACCATCACTGGCGACAGGGCATCTGCAGTTGCATCCAGACCGATCTGACCGAGGATCCGGTCACCGATTTCAAAGAGTCTGCTGAACTGCGGATTCTTTCGGTACTTGTCGATTTTTCGTTTGCTGATTTTCTCTCGACCGCCCGGTGCAGCGACGTAGGGAATGTGTGCCCATTGCGGCGGCGTCTGGCCAAGCGCCTCGTGAATCAGAACCTGAATCGGAGTATTCGACAGATGCTCCTCCGCTCGAATGACATGAGAAATCTGCATCGCAGCATCGTCAACTGCGGTGGCAAAGTTGTAGAGCGGTGAGCCATCGTTGCGAGCGATCACCGGGTCCGGCATCAGCCCGCAGTCCCAGGTGACTTCCCCGCGGACATGATCTGTGATGGTGACGTGTCGATCACGCGGCACCAGCAGCCTTACGACGTGCGGAGTTCCTGCCGCCAGCTGCTCAGCGATCTGGTCCTGTGACAACTGCAGTGACGCGCGACTGCTCACGAATGGCTGCTGGCTGCGTTCGGCAGCTTCCCGCTGTGCCTGAGTTTCTGCTGCCGGCTCAAAGTCACGGTAAGCCTGCCCGCTGTCCAGCAGACGCTGCAGAGCCGCATCGTAGAACGATCTGCGCTGCGACTGAAAGCTGGGGCCGAATTCCCCCTCGCACTCCGGCCCCTCATCCCAGTCCAGCCCCAGCCAGCGAAATGCCGCAAGAATGGGTCCCAGAGCTTCTGACATGTTTCGCTGCTGGTCCGTGTCGTCAATTCGGAGCACGAACGTGCCATTGTGATGTCGCGCCCAGAGCCAGTTGAAAAGTGCAGTCCGCATGCCTCCAATGTGCATATAACCTGTGGGGCTGGGAGCAAATCGTGTGCGAACTGTCATGTGCTGATCCGTCTGATTGCGGGACACGGCCACGGAAAGGGCGACCTGTCAGGGTGTTGACCGTCACCGTCTCTTGCGGAAGAGATCTGTTTTCATGCATTTCATGCGGTGCCGGAAATCGAATCCTACCGCTGACTGCGACAGCATCAACCGACAATCATCGATCGCCCCGCTGACTGCCGAACATGCGAATTGAGATTCTGCCTGACGACCATGACAACTTCCGTTGAAAACGGTGCAGCACAATGACCGAACCGCAATGGCTGGAACTGAACGACGAATCGCGGCTGCTGACGATCCCCGATTTTCTTTCCTGGCAGGAATCTGCCGCATTGTTGAAGACGCTGCAGGAGGGTTGCCGATGGGAACAGAAACCCGCCGTTTTTGGCCATCTGCAGCCCCGTCTGACGGCGGCCTGCGGTGATCCCGGACTCACCTACCGTTACTCGCGGACGCAGCACCAGGCCGATGCGTGGCTGCCGCAGCTGCTTGAGATTCGAGAGCGGCTGGAACAGATCTGCGGTCGTTACAACTTCTGTCTGCTCAACCGCTATCGGAACGGGCAGGACAGCATGGGCTGGCACGCCGATGACGAACCGGAAATGGGCCCGGTGATTGCATCACTTTCGGTTGGCGCCACACGACGCTTTCGCCTGCGTCACAACAGCTCACGCGAAGTCATCAACATCCCCATCTCCGCAGGCATGCTGCTGATTATGGCCGGAAAAATGCAGCAGTACTGGCAACACGATCTGCCGCGGACAAAGGTGGCCGTCGGAGAACGGATCAATCTGACATTTCGGGAAGTGATCAGAATTCCCTGAGAACACTCGCGGCTGTGCAGTTGCAATGCTGCTGCGACTGCGGAAGACTGCGCTGCATTGAAAACCAGTTCGCAGACATTCAACTGAAACGAATCAACAATGGCCGGAACGTTACTGGATCGCGAAGAATACGTGGAGCAGGAATACTTCTTCCGCGTCTATCGGGAACGGCTGCTGGAAGGTGTTCCCTCACAGGAAATTCTGCAGACAATCCACGAAGAGATTCTCGCCACCACGCGACTGCCCATGGCCATCGACTTCATGCGTACCGAAATCCTCCACAGCGGACGCATCTGCTCTGCCATGGAACGTCTGGGACATTACTTTACACCATTCCAGACCTTTGTGATGACTCGCTGCGAAGACGATGAATCACGCTTCGAACAGCTCACCGCACTCCAGATTCTGGAACTTGAAGCGCGGTACCGGGCCAACGATCCCCGTCCAGCCGGCCTGTTCGTCTATCAGCTGGAATGTGTGGCCCGTAACCGACTCGGCTATACCGACGGTTTGCGGGCGATCGCCGAAGATCCGCTTTATCCGGAAGACTGGCGACGCTGGATTCTGCGGATGCGTTCTGACCTCGGCACTCTCGAACTGGGCGATCTGATCTATCGAGTCTCTGATCACGCCGACGCCCGTCATCGCAGTCTGCGGCCGGCGGCAGGCAAAGCTGACGATGCCACCAGCTCTGCACTTTTCGGGGAACAGGAAGGCCGAATTGCCAGGGCAAATATCGGTCGCGATCCCTTGTACCTGTTCGCTGCTCTGCAACGTCATCTGGGTTATCCGTCCGTTCCGCGCCTGAAGGCAGCGGAGTCGGAACAGAAGCTTCCGGGCTTCCTGGAGATGCGACTGCAGAAAATCGAGCAGAAGCTCAAGGTAATGGAAATGGAAACCAGGGGCGGGATCGATCTGAGCAGGTTCTATCGCAAGTCTGACCAGCCTCCGGATTTTTCTCAGCACGATCTGCCAGGGAACTGACGAGCAGGCAGGATCCACCGGTAAGTCGGTGCCTCAGCCTGGCCAGCCAGCTCAGCCGGCCCGCACATCAGCACGCCCGTACGTCAGCACGCCGGTACGCAAGCCGGTACGGATTCACAATTCCACATCGAGATGCCGGCGGTACAGTCGCTGCAGAGCG
>JALQUR010000298.1 GCA_023260695.1 Planctomycetaceae bacterium | reverse complement strand
TTCATGAACGCTGAAGCGGAGGAATCGCCCCGTAGTCGGCACAATACGGTCAGTGCTGAGCAGTGGGGAGACAGGAGCGCGAAGATGCGGCAGGTGTGGTAGTTCGGCATCGCCGACCAGCTTCTGCAGCACAATGACGTCCGCTGTGATTCCAGTTCCGGTTTCCCCACCGCGAACGAGCAGGGCAGACTGGGGAGTCAGTTCGATCCGACCGGTCTGCAGCAGCCCGCTCCAGAGCGGGACCTGTGGCGTCTGGCCGTTGCTGACTCCTGCCGGGTAGTACTGGTCGAGTCGGCAGACTTCCGTCTGATCGTCTGTTGTCTGAAGATTGCCGTCGCGGTCATGGACGATCCGGGCATCGCGTGTATGAACGCCGCTGCCGTGCGCCCCCCAGGAGATCCAGAGCGAGAACATCCCTGCGAGCTGTGGTCGATAGGCCAGCACGTCCCTGCCGGGCGTGTTGTTCCACCACGTATAGCGGCCGGCACTGATATTGGCGAGCTATTCGGCGTTTCCCGGAAAATCCAGAAATCCGGGCTCTGTCCCCTGTGGGTTATTCCCCGGACCATTCGCCGGGAGCAGGACCTCGGTGAGATCAGGATCGGTTTCATCAATGACGAATACGGATCCTGGTCGAGCGGTCAGCTGGTGTCTGTCAATGGCCCGCTGCAGTTCTGTAATCCGTGGCTCCAGTGCTTTTGCCTGTTCACTGCGGCTGCGACTTTCAGAGCTGTTCAGTGGTCGCTCTCCATAGAGAACGCCGGAAAAGAAGGCCTGAAAATTGTAGTAATCCCGCTGACTGAGTGGATCAAATTTATGATCATGGCAGCGTGCACAGCCGATGGTCAGGCCGAGGACTGCATTTCCGGTTCCCGTAATCATTTCGTTCAGAGCATCCTGCCGAGCAAGGCGAATTGACTCTTCGTCCTTCCCGATCTGGCCTGGCAGCAGCACCGGTGCGCAGACGAGGAATCCTGTGGCAGCATCCTCTCCACGCACATCGCCGACAATCTGATCCCGCAGAAATTCGTCGTACGGCAGATCCTCATTGAATGCCCTGATCACATAATCCCGGTATGGCCATGCCGTTTCCCGGGGAGTGTTTACTTCAAAGCCGTGCGTATCTGCATAACGCATCACATCAAGCCAGTGCTGGCCCCAGCGTTCGCCATATCCCTGTCGCAGCAGCAACTGGTCGATGACTTCGTTCCACGCTGAATCTGCTTCGTTCTGCAGAAATGCAGTGCGTTCCGCCGGAGTCGGCAGAAGGCCATTAAGGATCAGAGTTGCCCGTCGCAGCAGCGTTGGTCTGTCTGCACGAGGGCTCATTTTCAGACCAGCCAGTTGCAGTTTCTGCAGGATGAATGCATCAATTGGCGTTGCCTGTGGTTGACCCGGAATGTGAGGTACTTCCGGTCGCTGCACCGGCTGGAAGGACCAGTGGTCAAGCCGGGTGTCGTGTACGGCATTGCGGTCGTACTCAGTTTCCGGCCAGATCGCTCCGGACCGGATCCACTGCAACAGCAGCTGAATCTGCTCTGCGGACACTCGTGGTCCCTCGGGGGGCATTCTGAGGTCTTCGTCATCGCTGGTTACTCGTCGAATCAGCTCACTTTCCGCTGGGTTCTGCGGAGTCACAACCGCCCCGGTGTTTCCACCAGCAAAGAATGTGCTGCGGACATCAAGGCGAAGGCCTCCCTCCTGTGCATCCGGCCCGTGGCAGTTTCCACAATGTTGCAGGAGCAGGGGGCGGATCCGGGCTTCGAAATCAACTTCTTCAGCCGTTGTCTGCGGCAGCAGACCTGTCAGCAGCAGCAGGCGTAACAGGGGCGGCAGCAGGAACAGCAGACCCCTGCGTTCAGCATTGTTGCGGCTGCAGGCTGATTCGATGCAGGTTGTCATCGGCCATGGCTTTCAGTGGAATGCTGGAGAGTTGTATTGCTGGCGACCAGAAATGGCATGAATCAGCGATGGCACAATACCAGGTTTCTGCATTTGGTGAAAATCCAGACAGCGTTTCTTCAGGACGGAAGTCGGCTGAAGTCAGTCTGGCGAGCCGTCTGTCTGGGCAAAGCGGGGGAAATCTGCGGGTCTGAGTAACGCAGCCGGAGTGACAGCGATCATTCCCACTGTTCTGTTCGCGACGCAGGCCATTCTCCCGTTTATTCTCCTCTGAATTCAAGTGCCGTTCAGAGGTTTCACAGCTGAGGACCTGTGCCATGCACGCATTTCAGTTCATCCTGCTGCTGGGTTTTATCACAGCTGCCGCTCTGCCTGCCGCAGAACAGTCATTCTGGGCATCGGATGCAGCATCGGCCCGGCAGCATGCTGAACAGAATCGGCTGCCGCTGCTGATCCATTTCTCTGGTCAGAACTGCCCGCATTGCGTCACCATGGAACGCACCGTATTTTCTGATGGCAGAGTGCAGAGTCAGCTGCGCAGGCTCGGTGCAGTTCATCTGAATCGCGACGTGGATCTGGAATACAGCCGTGAATTCAATGTCACGCATGTGCCGGCTGATGTTATCATCCACCCTGACGGCAGAATCGAAAAACAGGTCGGCCGTAAGGATAAGGATGCTTATCTGCGATTGCTGAACCGACTGATTGCCGAACAGGAATTCAAACCCAGCCGTGTTGTGGAACGACCGAGTGGAGGGATGACTGACAGTCGGCCATCAGCTGCTACTCCTGCTTCAGATACTCCGGAAGAACAGTTGCGGCGATCTGCCGATGAAGAACTCTTCAATCAGCAGACACCTGGTCTGCAGGGCTATTGTCCGGTTTCTCTGATCAGACTCGATCAGCTGGTCCTGGGATCGAAATCTCACACGGTCATTCGCAACGGAGTTCGCTACTACTTTGCGTCAGAGAAGATGCGTGCAGAGTTTCTGAGTGCTCCACGACGAAGCCTCCCGGAGTGTCTTGGCTGTGATCCGGTCCTGCTCACCCGGGAACTCAAGGCTGTTCCCGGAGATCCGCGACTGCGGGTCAGATTCGATGGGAAATTGTGGTTGTTCACGTCGGAAAAAACGCGGGAGGAATTCCGTGCCAGCCCACTCCGCTTCACTTCGATCCGGAGCGCATTGCGAACACAGGGACTGCCGAAGATCCAGTGAACAGTGCGGGTTGCATGTGGGCATGCTTCCCGGCCGTCTCAGGCGCGCTGCCGGAATCCGGAAATGCACCGTGGTGCTCCGCAACGCCTGCGTGACCATAGGTGGATACGGTGGTCAGTGCTGACTGAGCTTGTGGATCTGCAACCTGCACCTGCTGCGGCTGCAGGCAAAAAAAACCGCCGCTGTAAGATCAGCGGCGGCAGTCGACTACGGCAGGGAATCAGGTGTCGCTGAAGAGAATTGCCTTTGAGTATTCTCTGTTGAGTCGCGCGATGTGTGAAACACTGACTTCCGCCGGGCAGGCAGCTTCGCATTCAGAGGTGTTGGTACAGGATCCAAAGCCCTCCCGATCCATTGCGGCAACCATGTTCACAACCCGCTGACTACGCTCGGCCTTGCCCTGCGGGAGAGTTGCCAGTTGTGAAACCTTGGCTGAAACGAAGAGCATTGCTGAAGCGTTCTTGCAGGCGGCCACACAGGCACCGCAGCCGATGCATGCTGCTGCATCCATTGCCGTTTCCTGCGTTGACGACGGAACCGGGATGCAGTTGCCGTCGGGAGCATTCCCCGTATTGACCGAAACGTATCCTCCGGACTGGATGACACGATCAAACGCAGAGCGGTTGACAACAAGGTCGCGGACAACGGGAAACGGAACTGCTCGCCACGGTTCGATAGTGATCGTCTGACCGTCGGTGAATCGTCGCATGTGCAGCTGACATGTTGTTGTGCCACGATCAGGCCCATGTGCCTGGCCGTTGATCATCAGACTGCACATCCCGCAGATGCCTTCGCGACAGTCATGATCAAAAGCAACGGGTTCTTCACCTTCGGCGATCAGCTTTTCGTTGAGCACATCGAGCATTTCGAGGAACGACATGTGAGTGCTGACGCCGGAAAGCTTGTAGGTCTGAAACCCACCGTGATCTTCCGGGCCACTCTGTCGCCAGACACGAAGTGTCAGATTGAGTTTGTCACTGCTCATGATTATTTGTAGCTCCTGGTCGTGGGCGTGACATTTTCGAAATTCAGTGGTTCTCGGTGCAGGACAGGTTCTTCACCGACGTTCTGGAACTCCCAGCCAGCCACGTAGCTGAAGAGATCATCCTGTCGAGCCGCCTCACCGTCTTCCGTCTGGTATTCTTCCCGGAAGTGTCCGCCGCATGATTCTTCACGATGCAGAGCATCGATCGCCAGCAATTCGGCAAATTCCATGAAGTCCGCTACTCGGCCGGCTTTCTCAAGACTCTGATTCAATCCAGTTCCGGAACCGGGTACTCGGAGGTCCTTCCAGAACTGTTCACGAAGATCACGGATCCGGGGAATTACTTCCTCCAGTCCGGCTTTTGTTCGCGCCATGCCGCAGTAGTCCCACATGAGCAGGCCCAGTTCGCGGTGGAAGGAGTCGACGCTGCGGGAGCCATTGATACCGATCAGCTGATTGAGCCGCTGCTGAGCAGCAGTCAGGGTTGCCGTGCATTCCGGGTGATCTTCAACGACTCGAGGCAGTGTTGCCGTGGCGAGGTAATCGTTGATTGTCGCCGGAAGCACAAAGTAACCATCGGAGAGTCCCTGCATCAGAGCACTTGCTCCAAGACGGTTTGCACCGTGGTCAGAGAAGTTTGCTTCTCCGAGCACATACAGGCCGGGAAGATTGCTCATCAGGTTGTAGTCGACCCAGAGTCCTCCCATTGTGTAGTGCACGGCCGGAAAGATCTTCATCGGAACCTTGTAGGGGTTCTCCGCCGTGATCTTTTCGTACATGTGGAACAGGTTTCCATACTTCCGACGGATGACGTCTTCGCCGTCTCTCCTGATGGCATCGCGGAAGTCAAGGTACACGGCCAGTCCGGTTTCTCCCACTCCGAATCCGGCGTCTGTTCGTTCCTTTGCCGCTCGGGAGGCAATATCTCGTGGAGCCAGATTTCCGAACGACGGATAGCGCCGTTCGAGGTAGTAATCACGATCAGAGTCCGGAATCTCTGATGCTGCCCGACCATCATTCTGCTGCTGCGGAACCCAGACACGGCCGTCGTTGCGAAGACTTTCGCTCATGAGTGTCAGCTTCGACTGGTAGTCACCGCTGACCGGAATGCACGTCGGGTGGATCTGCGTGTAGCATGGATTCGCAAAATATGCCCCCCGGCGATGACAACGCCACGCCGCCGTCACATTGCATCCTTTTGCATTGGTCGACAGATAGTAGGCGTTTCCGTAACCGCCGGTGCAAAGCACAACCGCGTCAGCAACATGAACCTCCAGCCGACCGGTTTCAATATTGCGTACGACGATGCCCCTGGCAGCACCGTTAATGACGATCAGGTCCAGCATCTCACGTCGTGGAAACAGCCTGACCTTATCGGTAGCAACCTGACGCATGAGTGCCTGGTACGCACCCAGGAGCAGTTGCTGTCCCGTCTGTCCCCGGCAGTAGAATGTTCGGGAAACCTGAGCCCCCCCAAAGGAACGATTGGAAAGCGTGCCCCCGTATTCTCTGGCAAACGGAACGCCCTGTGCCACACACTGGTCAATAATGTTGTTCGACACCTGTGCGAGGCGGTACACGTTTGCTTCACGTGCCCGATAATCGCCCCCTTTGATTGTGTCGTAGAACAGGCGGTAAATGCTGTCTCCGTCGTTGGGGTAATTCTTGGCAGCATTGATCCCGCCCTGAGCTGCAATCGAATGTGCTCGACGCGGGCTGTCCTGAAAACAGAACGCTTTTACGTGGTAACCCAGCTCACCGAGCGATGCTGCAGCGGAGCTGCCGGCAAGACCGGTTCCGACAACGATCACGTTGAAGCGTCGCTTGTTGGCGGGGTTGACCAGCTTCAGGTCGAACCGATGTCGGTCCCATTTTTCCTGCAGCGGTCCATCGGGAACTCGCGAGTTCAGTTCATCACTTGCCACGCGAAACATCGGGAAACCTTAATTTGAAACCAGGAATACAAAACAGCGATGCTGACGTCTGAGCTCAGGATCAGGACTGATTCAGCGCCCAGAACACCACACTCATGAATCCGACCGCAATCGTCCAGGCGGTGACAACGCCAGCAGTGCGGAAGAGCCAGTTCCAGTTGCGATGATTCAGTCCCAGCGTCTGGAGTGCACTGGAGATCCCATGACTCAGATGGATCCCCAGAGCGAACAGCCCTGCCAGATACAGTGCCGCATGCGGTGGATGAGAGAGCACCGCTTTCACCGCTGCAAATGAGTTCGTTGCCTCGCCGGCGGCGTCCAGAGCAGCTGTGTAATCCACACCTGGCCCCATTTTCAGCTTCATGTCGAGGATATGGCTGGTCAGGAAGACGAAAATCACGCAGCCGGTCACCATCATCCAGGAAGATGCACCACCGGACGGCAGAACGGACAGTCCCTGCTTACTTTCTCTGACATCGTATGCCGTCCTGCGTGCCAGGCGATTCATGCTGGCCGTGGAAAGTGCCAGTCCGATGTGCAGAGCGAACATGGCAAACAGCCCGGTTTCAGCAATTCCAAGGATCGGTCCGAGGCTGTGCAGCTTTTCTGCATAAGCATTGAATACATCCTCACCTGCAAATAACTGCAGATTGCCGGCAAGGTGCACCACGAGAAACCCAACCAGAGACAAACCTGAGACAGCCATCAGCAGTTTCTGACCGACGGAAGTCGACAGTGCTCTGATGACCGGGGCCAGCCCGGGCAGGCGAGACATGATCAGGGCAGGGATGCTGAGCAATCGAAGCAGAGCGTTCAAGAGCTATGCTCCTCACGTTCAAAAAGATAATGAACTGACTGAATTCTTCGAATGATCCGCAGGATCGGACGAATATTCACGCTTTCTGGATTATAGACCGGACTGTTCGATCTGCAATCGGCCCGATGCCTTCCCTGACACCGGTCGTGTCGAGGTTTAACATTGAGAAAACTGCAGGATTGAGAGCGGCGAAAAATACCCGTCTTCGCCTCTGAATTCGGATCCGGCCTGCGGTTGTCACAGTCGAGTTGAGCGGCTTCAAGCAGAATCCCCGGAATGGTGCCACGGGCTCCATTCAGTCACCACGACCGGGCTCAGCGGAACGCAGAAACGCAATAATGTCCGCCATCTGTTCAACGGACACGTCTTTTTCCAGACCTTCCGGCATCAATGATTTACCAGTCACCCGCATTTCTTCAATCTGACTGCGGGGCAGAGTCTGCTGGCGGCCTTCCGGCTGCCGAAGCGTGATTTCGGATTCTGTTTCTGCAACCAGCAGGCCATTGAGCAGCAGGCCTTCTGTAGTGACGACAACGTATTCACTGTACTGCGGATCCACACGTCGATTGGGGTCCAGAATGTCATACAGCAGGGCGTCAGCCGCGCGGGCTCTGGTGTCGCTGATGTCCGGGCCGACGTTGTGTCCCTCTCCGCCGATTCGATGGCAGCGGCTGCAGACTTTCTTGAAGACTGCAGCCCCGGCATCTGCATTCCCCGCATGCTCAAGTGCAGCCTGGTACACCGTCGCCACTTCCTGCCGATTTGCCGAGACAGCCCCGCCGAAAAGCTGCTCTGCTGCAGCACGCAGTTCCGGCTGCGGGTGTTTGAGCAGCAGCAGCCGCTGGTCCACTGAGACAACAGCCGGAGAAATTCCACCGGCGGTCATAGCCTCGAGCGTGGCTGCCAGTGACTCAGTGTTGGCCAGCAGCATTGAGATTGCGGCTGTTCGAGCGGCGGGAGCGAGCTGGTCCCAGCTGGCCAGGACCAGCAGCTTCAGGGGCACATCGCGACTGTTCCGAGCAATTTCCACAGCGGCCGTCTGGCAATCTGAAGATTCCCCCGCTGTCAGCAGGGCCTGAATGACCTGCGTCTGCATGTCAACGGCTGCCCCCTGCAGGAGTGATACGGCAGCAACACGGTCCTCCGTAGCTGCAGAGCGATCGACCGCAATACCGGCAGCACCGGTAATCACCCGTTGCAGGCTTGCTGTTTCTTTTCTCAGATTTTCCGGAGGAGATGCCAGCAACGCGTTCAAGGAGCCGGGAATGGACTTGTCCGTGCGTCGTGGCAGTCCGGCGGTGATCCCAGAGACGATGGCTGCTTTCCACCAGGTCAGCTGATCGGATCCACGGGACAACTGGCGGAGCACAACCTGAAACCGAGACTCGTCGGCGGTGGCTGCCGCATTCAGAGCCAGCAGGCGGATGTATTCGGTATACGCAGAGACCACTGCCGGGTCGCGATCAGGCAGATCCGAAACAACGGCATTGAGTACAGCAGCAGCAGCCTGCGGATGATGCATCAGCCAGGCCTGCTGCAGATAGCGGTCTGCCGTCACGGCGTGCTCCAGATGTGCAGGTGTCAGCAGTGAGGAATTTCCATGAAGTTCGCTGACTGCATGCAGCCGGACTTCCGCGTCAGCATCTGACAACAGCGTCAACAGCGCTGACGAACTGGCCGGCTGAGTGGATGTGAGCAGACGAGCGGCGTCTCGACGTACTGGAGCAAACTGATCGGCAACGGCTATCTGCAGATCTGCGGCCGTCAGCTGTCCCAGCCCATGCAGCGTCCACATTGCGTGCAGTCGACTGAGACCGGCGTAGTCGCCGTCCCTGAACTCAGCCAGAATGCCGCGGACGGATTCCGCCAGCTCAACATGTGCACCATGAACAATCAGGGTCTGCCCCAGAGTTCTCTGCCAGCCGTTGGAGCTTTTCAGCAGCTGCACGGCATCGTTATTCGATTTCGGCGGAGCGAATGCCAGGTGATCCGGGGAGTCGTGGGGAGTGATGCGCCAGATACGACCACGGTCTTCACCTGCACGCCAGTCCATTCTGGCCGCAACGTCATCCGGAACGAATTTGGGATGCTCAACCCAGAGCCGGTACATATCGGCGAGGTACATGGCACCGTCCGGTCCGGTGTTCAGGCTGGCTGGACGAAACCACGGGTCCGTGGAGGTGAGGAAATCGGCTTCCGCTCGAGCTCTTACTGCGGTCAGACCTGCTCCGTCCGGCTGAACGACGCTGCGAGTCACGAGGTGTCCGACTGGTTCGCAGACAAACACACTGGAAAGGGAGTCCGCCCCGAACAGCGGACTACGGCAGGCTGTAACACCGCAGGCGGAAGTGTGAGTTCCTGCGTGGGCGAGCCAGTTGCTCTTCATCGCAATACGGGGATAGACACGCGTCTGTTCTCCGAATGGACCAACATTGATATGCCCGGTTCGAACCCCGGCGAGCGGGTTGCTGGCAACCTGCTGCAGCGTATACAGGTCCGTCATGATCGGATTACGATTGGAGCTGAAGAAGCGGTGTCCATAGCAGTCGATGGTGTTTCCAAATTGTCCCGCACCAGCGACGGCTTCAAATCTCATGGTCTGTGGATGAAACCGAAAGTCGACCCGTGGAATTGTGACTGGTTGAGCAGATTCAAAACCCGGTCGCACACAGCGAACCTCGCCCTGTCCGTAGGTGAGGTAGATCCAGTTATCAAGGCCGATTCTGGGGCAGCCAATCTGCATCTGCGGATGTGCGGGCGTGAAGCCCTCAAACCATGTTTCCACGGAGTCCGCCTGTCCGTCATTGTTCTGATCCCGCAAAAACACAATTGTGGATTCAGTACAGGCCAGAAGCCCATCAGGCAGACAGAGCAGGCTGTGGCAGAACCGAAGTTCTTCCGCAAAAACCGTGCGTCTGTCGAAGGAGTGATCCCCGTCCTCATCGGTCAGCATCACGATTCTTGAAAGTGCACGATCCGAGCCATCGGTCGGTCCGACAGGGTAGTCACAGTATTCCACAACAAACATGCGACCATGCTGGTCAAAGTCAATGGCCACCGGGTCGAAAACGAGTGGCTCAGCGGCAACCAGCGAAATCCGGTATCCCGGTTCGATGGCAAGTAGTGTCGCTGAGTCAGCGGGGCTGCGCGGAGGCTCTGTCGGCTGATCGATCCAGTGGCGACCTCCACGCTGTTGTTCTATGGACTGCACCAGAGCCGGAGGGTCACCAGTCTGCAAAACCAGTGACAGGCAAATCGTGAACGCAGGAATCAGATGCATGACAGAATCCTCAGAGCGGTCCGCATGTAAATCGATAATGACTGAAAGCCACGCTGCGAATCAAACCGCAGTGGCAGGCATTGTTTCACTTCTGCTGCAGGAGTTCCAGTTGGTGAGGTACGGCGTGTGATGGAAATGGCAGTGCCGCAGGGGCTTCTGAGTCAACGGAATCTGTTGACCGGCGGCGAAAGCCAGGTATTGGTCTGCAGGATCAGCGACAGGGTCTGTTGCAGCTGCGGGAGGATCAGGGAGTTCTCCGGGTGGCAACGCCGGACCACCACCGTTTCTGCTGCCAGGCAGTCCGCCAGCCTCTGCAGGCAGGTTGTCATCCGCTGCCGAAATACCTGCAATTCTGCCTGCTCGAGATCGACACGCTGCAGAACGGTATTTTCCACCGTCCGCACTCGCGTCAGCTGAGCCAGCGTGCTGCCCTGACTGCGATAAAGCAGTCCGTCCACGCAGGCCCGCCGCAGTCCTCCCGCCGGATCAAACTGATAGACCGGATCCTGACCAAAGAACAGGCTGCATGCACCGTTGCTGCGGAACCCTGCCGTGACCAGTTCGGTGAGTGTGGGAACCTGCAGTTCTGCACGAGGACTTAATGCAACAGCTTCACGAATCAGGTCTTCTCGATCATTCTCCTGCTGTGCCAAGTCTTCGCGCCTTCTGTGGGATTCTGTCGGCAGGTTTCCAGTGCACCGCTGACGTGGACCGCAGATCTGGCCAGACTGTCAGTTACTGTGTCTGCGCCCTTATGAATCTGCACTGCTGCAGTTCGCTGGTTTCCGGAAACTGCACGGAGAGTCTATTCTCTTCTGATCTTCAGACAAGATCTCATTCTCTGACGAAGCCGGTTCAGCCGATGCTGCCGGTTGTCCCTGTTCACTGCAGGAGTCATCCACCATGTTTCTGAAACTGTGTTCGCTTGCATTGGTACTGCTGCATGTCGGCGGGGAATTGTGTCAGGGTGAGGATCGTCCATTCGGGCTTCCGTTTGCGACTCGTTCAGAGGTGATCGCTCGTCATGGCATGGCTGCAACCAGTCAGCCGCTTGCCACCATGGCGGCGCTGGACATTCTGCGTCAGGGTGGATCTGCCGTCGATGCTGCAATTGCTGCGAATGCAGTACTGGGGCTGATGGAGCCAACTGGTTGTGGAATCGGTGGTGATCTGTTCGCGATTGTCTGGGATGCGAAGTCTCAGAAACTTCACGGTCTGAATGGCAGTGGCAGATCTCCTGCCAGGCTCAGGCTGGAAGACTTCACCGAACGGAACCTCAGCAAGATTCCCTCCAGCGGAGTGATGCCGATATCGGTTCCGGGGTGTGTGGACGGCTGGTTCAGTCTGCATCAGCGGTTCGGGAAGCTGTCGATGCAGCAGGTTCTTGCGCCTGCAATTCGCTATGCGGAAGAGGGATTTCCGGTCAGTGAAATCATTGCCGGGTACTGGAAGGCTGGTGGTCGGGCACTCAGGGATCAGCCGGGATTTGCTGATGTTTTTCTGCCTGGTGGGACTGCCCCGGCCAAGGGGGATTTGTTTCGAAATCCGGCGCTGGCAAAGACGCTGTTGCGGATTGCCGAGAATGGCCGCGATGAATTCTATCGCGGGCGCACAGCGAAAGTGATTGCAGAGTGTATTGAGCAGAACGGGGGCTGGCTGTCTGCGGACGATCTTGCTGCGCATCACTCGGAGTGGGTCGATCCGGTATCAGTGAGCTACCGTGGTGTTGAAGTCTGGGAACTGCCTCCGAACGGGCAGGGGATTGCTGCACTGCAGATGCTCAATGTGCTGGAACCATGGGACCTCAAAGAAGCGGGATTTGGCAGTCCGCTGCATGCTCACCTGTTCATCGAGGCCAAGAAGCTTGCGTTTGAAGATCGAGCTCGGTTATATGCCGATCCGAAATTCGCTGAAATTCCTGTGGAGCGGCTGATCTCGCGGGAGTATGCCGATGAACGCAGAGCACTGTTGAATCCTGAGAAGGCTGCAAATGAATACCCGGTGGGGCTGCCTCACGCGCTTCAGGAAGGTGATACGATTTATCTGACCGTAGCGGATGCTGATCGCAACATGGTGTCGCTGATTCAAAGCAATTACCGCGGCTTTGGATCGGGCATTTGTCCACCGGGGCTCGGTTTCTGCCTGCAGAATCGAGGAGAGCTGTTTGATCTGACACCAGGGCGATTCAATACCTATGCCCCGGGGAAGAGGCCATTCCATACAATTATTCCCGCGTTTGTCACAAAGCAGGGCAAGCCGTATCTGAGCTTCGGAGTCATGGGGGGGGCGACGCAGCCGCAGGGCCACGTGCAGATCCTGATGAACATCCTTGACTTTGGCATGAACATTCAGGAGGCGGGCGATGCACCACGAATTCTGCACTCCGGTTCTTCGCAGCCAACGGGAGAGCAGATGCGGGATGGGGGCACGGTAGCGCTCGAAAGCGGATTTCCGGCTGACCTGCAGTCGGTACTGGAGTCAAAGGGGCATCAATTCAGACCAGCTCCGGGACAATTTGGTGGCTATCAGGGCATCATGTATGACGCGGAGCGGGATGTATATTTCGGAGCAAGTGAGTCGCGGAAGGACGGTCTCGCAGCGGGATACTGATGCAGACCACAGACTGCAGATGGTCAGCGTGAGGTGATTGCGGTGAGGTGAAATAACCCCTGCGTGACACACCGCTGGCGTCCAGCAGCGGGTGAGTGTGTCTGAGGTCACGACGTGATCAGCGGCACGGGCTGCAACGATCTGCCCCGGCCGGTCCGTCGTCGCTATTCCTTCATGACAGTGCACGATTCACGGATCGTGTAGGAACCAAAATAGCCGACAGGCCCCCACGAAAAGCCTGAGGACGGGAGAGTGATCGTAGCTGTGACAGCCGCCTCTGAATTATCAATTTCAATGACCGCGCCCTCTCCCAGCCCGACAAGGTTCATCTGACGCATGGCTTCATCTTCACCGATGGTTCTTGCGACACCGGGAATTGAACTCTTGCGAGCAGCTTCGTAGGCAGCGTAACCAAGGGTCTGTCTGGCAAAATTAATGGAGGCCAGTTCCAGCGCCAGGAAAAAGAACAGGAAGATGATGGGCAGCACCATCGCCAGTTCAACGGTCACAACTCCCTTTCGAGGCGTGGGCAATCCAGTGCGATTGTGAAGATGAGTCTGGAACATTTCAGTGCTTGCTGCGTGGGAGGTGAGCCGGGAAATCCCGGAGCAGGAGCGTTGGTGGTTCAGGTACATGGTGTTACTCAGTCATGACAATCGGAATACGCTGAGCAAGTTCCTTGAACGCTGCCTGGAGTTCGGCTTCGTTTGAAGTGGAGTAGTAGGAGCCACCCGTCATCAGAGCGATCTGAGTCAGGGATTCCTGAAATCCAGTCAGCATGCTCACGCAATGAATTGTGACATTGCCATTGGCGGCATCCTGAGCAGCGAGGATTGGGTCGCGTCCTGTGGTCCAGACACCGTCTGTAAACAGGATGATGACTTTCTTCGACTGGACCTTGCCAGGGTCATTTGTCAGCAGCTGCACAGCGGTATCAAGTCCGGCGGATACGTTGGTCTGACCAATCATCGGCTTACGGCCAAGGTCATCCATTGCATTCTGGATCAGACGCGAGTTTGTATCCCATGTCATTGAATCCGGTGCGGGAAGTTCTACTTCCACTGAGAAATCAAGGACCGAAGTGTCGGGGTAGTAGGGGAGCGATCCTGGTGAGCTCCACGTTACCAGACTCGTTCTCGGAGGGGCACTTGCCAGAGCAACTTCGTCCAGATACGTCTGCACAGCACTGCGGAGGGTCGCCCAGCGGCTGAGTGTCGGGTGCGGTGGAGAACAGATATTTCGCCAGAGCGCGGAGGGATAGTACACCGCTGGAAACAGGAGTGGATTACGTTTTGCAAAACGGTAGTCAGTGCCTGTCATGTCGTAGCTCATTGAAGCAGAGCGGTCGATGCAGATGCAGATTTCAATTTCCTGCTGACCAGCGGTTGCCTGTGAGGTTGTCGAGAAGCCTTCAACCCCGGTGACGCCATTGAAGAACAGCTCAACCGGTGCGAACACACCGGTGCCGCCTACCTTCGACTTCACGCGTACTGCGTTATAGGGAAGTGTACCTTCGAGAAACTGCCAGCCACCGTCGTCGTCCGGGACCGCCTTGCCAAGAACAACATCTTCAGGCAGGATCTCAAAGGTGCGTCCACCCACGGTATTCCGGGAAGCGTAATCAACGGCCGCTGCAATCGCCTGTTCAGGGCTGTGTGTTCGGATAAGTGCTTCCGCACCGGCTTTTGCGGCAGCATCAGTAGCGCTCCGCAGTTCGGTGCGGACGAGCTGCATGTAAGCAAAGTCGACAGAAAACGCCGTCATCATCGCAAACGTGAACAGCATTGTTCCAATCATCACGTGTGCAGCTCCGCGTCGGGAGCTTTTGATCAGACTCTGGACTGTGCCATGTCGAACAATGACCGAAGTTCTCATGATTCCGCCTCCAGTACACCTGTGACTTCAGGGATGTTCGGGACTCGTTGTGATCAGTAATCGTGAAGCCGGATAAGGCCTACATGCGTGCCATCGTGACGGCAGCGGACATGGTCTTTCCGCTCATGAAGGAAATCGGGCCAAGCGACAGGCTGTTCGCCGGTGCTTCCACTTCGACGGTTACGGGGACTCCCCGCGCGGTCGCGACATCGACCGGGGGAATTACTGTATATGTGTATGCGTTCACTCTGCGGGACTGCATGATATTGGCAATCCTCTGCTCAGCCCGAACATTGTGGTCGCCCGGCTGAATGATGATCTTGGCCGCTTCTGTAGCCGCCAGATTCACGCTTTGCTTGAGGAACACTGCGTTGGAGAATTCAACGCCGGCAAATACAAGCAGGACCATAAAGGGAAGACAGACTGCGGTTTCCACTGCGGCGATCCCGCTTCGCAGGCGTTCGCGCAAACTGACTGGTGGCTGGTTGCTTTTGTCTTTCAGCGAGTGAATTCGCATTCCGAGAACCCTCATTGCAACATCATCATGGGGAAGCAGTGAACACTTTCTTCAGCGGCTCTGTCGTAAGGCAGAACCAGCGAATCTGGCGCATTTCATCCTGAATCGATGCTGATGGGCCGTATCATCCGGCCTTTCACCATATCGCAGAACGTCACTGCTGTGAGAATAGGTCATATTTCCACAAGTGCAGGAAGAGTTTCCGGAAACACCGGAGTCGACGATCATTCGGGCCGCACCCGCCTGATGACCGAAACCAACCGGTTGTTGCTGTGCTGACATCAACTGATGCCGGTTTACAACAGCTGCCGGACTGATTCTTCCTGATAATTGGGTTGTTCGATGCTGGGAGCGTTTATTGAGGGAGTGCAAGGATCAGGGAGCAAATCCCTTGCCAAACGTCGCTGAGAATCTGTGCTGCAGACCACTCGGCTGACGAAAAACTGCACAGGCCCTATACTTGCCAGGTCGCAGGCGCGTCCTGCTGCTGATCTGCCCAGTGGGCTTCCCTTGTCTGGACTCCCCGACCACATGTATCTGCTTACGCTGGCCGACCGAATTGCTCGCGGACTCGGTCGAATACCGAACGTTGAACTGCAGCCTCACAGAGAATTCATCCTGTCGCAGCAGACAGTGAGCGGTGGATTTCGTGGCCGGGAAGGTGATGCTGACCTGTACTACACCGGTTTCGCTGTGCGTGCTCTGGCAGTCACCGGGGGGCTTCCGGACGAATCGCGTGATCTGCTCAGCAGCTTTCTGCAGCAGCAGGATCCTGCTGCATGCGGCACAATTGACCTGCTCAGCTGGCTCTATTCGGCTGCCGTGGTTCAGGCAGCAGGCGGAAAGGACCTGCTCAGCAGTCAGCCTGCAGATCTCGTCGACAACCTGATTGCAGGGCAGTTGACCCTTCGTCGTCACGACGGCGGCTTCGCAAAGGCCTCAGACGGAGCGCTGGGAAGTACGTATCACTCCTTCCTGGTGGCGCTGGTGCTGGAATTGCTGGGCAGAAGTGTGCCGCGGCCGAATGCGCTCGCACAGTTCCTGTTCGACCGGCAGCGTGATGATGGCGGATTTGTTGAGATTGCACCGATGAAACGCAGCGGTACGAACCCCACTGCCGCGGCAGTTGCAGTGCTGCGAACAATGAATCTTGTGGATGCCGAAACGCGCGAGGATGTCCTGGGTTTTCTCGGTGATGTGATCAGTACCGAGGGGGGATTTCAGGCAAATACCAGAATCGAGTTTGCAGATGGCCTGAGTACGTTTACCGGTCTGCTGACCGCTCAGGATCTTGCTGCAGCAGATCTGCTGCCGTTAGCTCGCGTTCTGAAATATGTTCGTTCGCAGCTGGAAATCAGCGCCGGTGGATTCCGTGGCGCCAGCTGGGATCAGCAGGCTGATGTGGAATACACCTTTTACGGTCTGGGCATACTTGGGCTGATTTTTTCCGCAAATCCCTGACTTCGGCAGATTCTGCGGTTCCGGAGCCGGGCTTTTTGCTTTTGGAGAGAAATCCAAACGAAGCGGGTTGAGCGCAGGGACTTTAACGAGATAAGTCCCAAGCCAGCCCGCGAAGTGGAATTTTGTACCCAAGTCGGCAAAAGGTGCGTGACAGAAGGGGAGGGCGGGGGTATAAGCACTCGGTTTGCCCCGAATAGGGGTCGGGCGATACCCTTGCCCTTCGCACAAAATTTCCAAGGTCAATGCATATAGCGGCGGGGACCTTCTAGTTGTGCGTGTCCACATATAAGTGAACTTGTCTGGAAGGACATCTCTTGGCCGCGAAAAAGAATTCAACTGCCCCACGCCGTATTTCATTCGCAAAGATCCGTGAACCGCTAGAAGTTCCAAACCTGCTCGCGCTGCAAATTGAAAGCGTTGACTGGTTGCTAGGTAACGACGCATGGCGATCACGTCTGGCGGAGACAACCAACACTAATCGAGGAGAACTTCCTTCGAAGTCTGGTTTGGAAGAAATCTTTGAAGAGATTTCACCAATCGAAGATTTCCAGGGAACGATGTCACTTTCATTCCGTGACCATCGCTTCGAGCCACCGAAGTATTCAATTGCAGAGTGCAAAGAGCGCGATATGACTTACGCGCAACCACTCTTCGTCACTGCAGAATTTACAAATAACGAGACTGGCGAAATCAAGTCTCAGACAGTCTTCATGGGTGACTTCCCT
>JALQUR010000233.1 GCA_023260695.1 Planctomycetaceae bacterium | reverse complement strand
CGGAATCGCCTTCATGGCGACACCGGTGCAGCTCACCCCGGACGTCACAGAGCCGCTGGTGACAATTACGACGGTCTGGCCTGGTGCCAGTGCTCAGGAAGTCGAAAAGGAAATCATCGAGGAGCAGGAGGAGCAGCTCAAGAGTGTTGAGGGACTACAGGAATTCTTCAGCCAGAGTTCAGATTCCTCCGGTTCCATTCAGCTGGAATTTGCGGTCGGGACGAACCTCGCAGATGCTCGAGCTCGCGTCGCGGAGAAGCTCAATCAGGTTCCGGAGTACCCGGAAGACGCTCGCGAACCGGTAATCTCCACAGTGGATGCGGCGGCCAGTGCAATCGCATGGTTCATTCTGAAGCCACTCCCGCCGGAGCGGTCGGATCTGGAAAATCTGATCGCGTTGCATCCGGAACTGGGGCCACCGATCCGGGAGCTCATGGAGCTGGACGGACCGATCAGCCTGCCGCGGCTGAATCTGCTGGCGAATGAATATCCGTTGCTGCAGCAGTTCACCCAGGGGCTGAATGATCCATCGTTGATGCGGAAATTTGCCGAGGACTATATTGAGGCTGAGTTCGAGCGGATTGATGGAGTGGCGAACGCCAACGTGTTCGGGGGCCGGGAGCAGGAGTTTCGGGTTGAGATCAATCCTTCGCGACTGGCGTCCTTCAATGTCACGATTGATGAACTGAGAAGAGCTCTGAACGAGCAGAATCTGAATCTGTCGGGGGGTGACATTCCGGAAGGTAAGCAGCGGAACATTGTTCGCACTCTGGGGCAGTTCACCAGTGCCGAACAGGTGGCGGACACAATTATTGCCATCCGCAACAACACTCCTGTGAGGATCCGGGATGTGGCCGAATGTCGAGTTGACTATCGCAAGCCGGACGGGGTTGTTCGGCAGATGGGTCTGAATGCACTCGCCGTCAATGCTCAGCAGGCCCCGGACACCAACATTCGGGAGATCATGGGGCCGAATCGGGAGCAGCTTGATCTTGATGGCGATGGTGAGATCACTTCGCTGGAGCTGGTGGAAAGTCGTCGCATCTGGGGACCGTGTCTCAGGATTGCCTGCGAAGAACTCAATCAGGGAATCCTGAAGACCCGCGGACTGTACCTCGAACAGGTGTATGACCAGACGATCTACCTCGATTCCGCGACGGATCTTGTCCGCAGCAATGTCTATGAAGGTGGTCTGCTGGCGATTGCCATTCTGCTGCTGTTCCTGAGTAATCTGCGGACGGTGCTGATCATCGGGCTCTCGATTCCGATCAGCATTATTTCCACGTTCATCTTCATGCGTCTTTTTGGTCGCAGTATCAACGTCATCAGCCTGGCCGGGATGGCGTTCGCGGTTGGCATGGTGGCGGATAATGCGATCACAGTGCTGGAGAATATCTTCCGCCACTACCAGATGGGAAAATCGCCTCGTGAGGCTGCGATTCGTGGCACTTCTGAAGTCTGGGGAGCTGTGCTGGCAGCTACGCTGACAACGATCGTGGTGTTTGTTCCCGTGATTTTTGTTCAGGGGCAGGCGGGGCAGTTGTTCCGTGATGTGTCGTTGGCGATTGCCTGTTCGGTCGGCATCTCCCTGATCGTGAGCATTACCGTGATTCCGGCGGCGGCGGTACGGCTGCTGGGAAACAATGCCGGCGTTCGACTGCAGCGCGACAACAGTTTTGGGCCTGCCGGGCTGTTCGGTCTTGTCCGGCTTGCACAATTGATGACGGAGGGGCTTGCCAGCTGGATTCAGCGTCTGCTGCAGATGCGGGGTGGCTGGCTGGTACGCGTGCTGCTGGTGTCAGCGTTCACTGCCGGCAGTGTGTTTGGCAGCTTTCTGCTCTGGCCCGCCACGGAATATCTGCCGAACGGAAATCGCAATCTGATTATTGCCATTCTGCTTCCGCCGCCCGGTTACAACATTGAACAGATGATTTCGCTGGGAGAGGACATTGAACAGAAGCTGATGCCGTACTGGAGTGGTGATGCCGGCCCTGATGCTCCGCGAATTCGGGACTTTTTCTTCGTGGCTCGGGGACGCAGTCTGTTTCTGGGAGCGAAAGCGGTTGATGAACTGCGGGCAGCGGAGCTGATTCCTGTGCTGTCTGCCGCAGCCGGTTCGCAGCCGGGGATTATTCCGATTGTCAGCCAGTCCAGTCTGTTCGACAGTGGGCTGAGTGGTGGCCGTACGATTGATCTGGAAATCACCGGTCCTGATCTGGAGGTTCTGGTTGCCGAGGCTCAGCGTGCATTCGGAATGTGCATGGCTGAGTTTCCGACATCGGCAGGCAACCAGCTGCGTCCGATCCCCGGGCTGGATCTGTCGAGTCCGGAGCTGCACGTGATTCCGCGGGCCGAGGAAGCATCAGAGCTGCAGGTCACCACTCGATCACTGGGTTATGCAGTGGATGCTCTGGTGGATGGAGCTTTTGCGGGTGACTACTGGCATGAGGGACGCCGCATAGATCTGGTCATCTGTGGTGATATGGATTATGCGGCCCGGTCACAGGACCTGGAGAATCTGCCCATCCGCACGCCCTCCGGAAAAACGGTGCGGCTGTCTGCGGTCGCGGACATCCAGCTGAGTTCCGGTCCGGAGCAGGTGAATCATTCAGAACGCCTGCGAGCCATCACCATTCAGCTCAAGCCAGCTGCCGATATTCCACTTGAAGCAGCGATGAAGACCATGGATCAGAAGATCCTGTCGGCACTGCAGGAATCTCCGAATTTCCGGAGTGGTCTGTATCAGGGGAGGCTGGCAGGCACGGCCGACAAGCTGCAGGACACGTGGTATGAGCTGCGCTGGAATCTGGCCCTCGCCGTTCTGCTCAGCTATCTGCTCATGGCATCCCTCTTCGAATCATTTCTGTATCCGCTGGTGGTGATGATCAGTGTTGCACTGGCGATGGTTGGCGGGCTGGGCGGACTGCAGACCGCGCTGTCGGTGGTCGTCGCCACCATGGTGTCAACCGGCCTGCTGGACTGGCGCGGAGTGGCGCGGGGG
>JALQUR010000158.1 GCA_023260695.1 Planctomycetaceae bacterium | reverse complement strand
GCTTCGTGAAGTCACCGAGCGAGTGCTGATTGAGGATCGTCTGCGTCGGATGGAGCGTTACTTCGGGCTGGGGTCTCTGTCTGCGGGCTTGCATCATGAGCTCAAGAACCCACTGGCAGCCCTCTCACTGCATGTGCAACTGCTGGAGGAGGAACTGGAGGGGACGACGCTGAAGAGCGAGGACGCCAGCCAGGCGATGCGAATTATTCGAGCTGAGGTGGAACGCGTCGGGATTGTGCTCGAGAATTTTCAGGACTTTGCCGCACTCGGCCGGCTGAATTCCAGTGTCCTGGCGGTAGCGAATCTGATTGCTGGTCAGGTGGACCTGATCACTCCGCAGGCACACCGGCAGGGGATCAGTCTGCACGTGGATTGTGAGGCAGGCTTACCGCTCATTCAGGGTGACCGAGTACGACTGGAACAGGTGCTGCTGAATCTGCTGGTCAATGCGATGGAGGCGATGCCGGACGGAGGGCGATTGTCGCTCAGAACTTCAGGAAGTACTTCTCGCGGGGCGGTGACAATTTCTGTGGCGGATACAGGTCCAGGAATACCTGAGGAGCTGCGAGATCGGATCTTTGATCCCTATTTTACGACGAAAAGTCACGGGACTGGCATGGGACTTGCCCTGTGTGAGAAGATTATGCGTCAGCACGGTGGCAGCATGGATCTTCGTGTGACGACTTCAGAGACAGTATTTGTGATGACGCTGCCGGTCCACACGGTAGAGTCAGAGGAAGGTCAGAAGCAGCTGTGAGTGATGGATTTCAGATTCTGATCGTTGATGATGAGCCAAATATTCGATCAGGGCTGGCTCGAGGACTTGCGAAGTATGCAGACGTCATCAAATCTGCGGGCACTGTGAATGAGGCACTGGACCTGTTTCGTGCCGAAGTATTTCAGCTGGTGATCGTGGATGTCCGCTTGCCGGGTGATCGTGACGGTCTGGAGTTTGTTTCGCTGGTGCGAGAGCAGCGTCCGGAAACCACTGTAATTGTGATCACGGCTCACGGTACGGTTGAGATTGCAGTCAATGCCATGCGCCGCGGTGCATTTGACTTCATTACCAAGCCAGTGGATCTGAATCTGATCCGGGAGCAGGTAGGCCGCGCCGTGGAGCATCATCAGCTGCGTTCAGAAAATCGAAGTCTCAGGGATCAGCTTGCACAAAACGGAGAGATTTCCGGGATCATTGGCAACAGCCGAGCGATGCGCGAGGTGTTTGAGCAGGTTCGACAGATCTCATCTACTGATGCGACCGTATTGATTCAGGGGGAAAGTGGAACAGGGAAGGAGCTGATTGCACGGGCACTGCACGATCTGAGTGGCCGCTGTGACGGTCGCTTTGTGGCTGTCAACCTGGGGGCACTTCCGGAGACGCTGCTGGAGAGCGAGCTTTTCGGGCACGAAATGGGATCTTTTACGGGAGCGACTCGGCGAAAGCCCGGTTGTTTTGAGCAGGCTCGCGGTGGTTCACTGTTCCTTGACGAGATCACCGAGATTCCGCTCCGCAGCCAGGTCGATCTGCTGAGGGTGCTGGAAACGGGCCAGTTTATGCGTGTCGGCGGAGAGGAACTGCTGGAAGCGGATGCTCGGATTATCTCAGCAACCAACAACGATGTGCAGCGACTCATCAGAGAAACACGCTTCCGGGACGATCTGTACTACCGACTGAACGTGGTGCCGATCATGGTGCCTCCACTGCGGGATCGACGCGAGGACATCCCTCTGCTCATCGATCATTTCTTCGTGCACTTCTGCAACAGACATCAGCGTTCGCTGAAGCAATTCGATAATCATGCCATGGAACTGATGTGTTCTGCCATGTGGCCTGGCAATGTGCGCCAGCTGCGGAATGTGATTGAGCGGCTGGTGGTGATGGTTCCGGACGACGTGGTTGCGGCGCATCGTTTGCCTGTGGAGCTGCAAAAAAATGAAGCTGGCCCCGTAAATGGCGTGCAACTGCTGGCAGCGGCCGCAGAGAACGCCGAAAAGCAGGCGATTTTGGCTGCTCTGACATTATCCAACTCACACCGTGAGGATGCGGCGCAATCGTTGGGGATCAGTGTCCGAACTCTGCACTACAAAATGAATCGCTACGGCCTGCACTGAGGTTTACGGCTACAGTCGGGCATCGCTGCTGGCAACGAGCGACGTTGCGTGGCAGGAGTTGTTGATTGCCGCGGAAAAGCAGGCAGGACTGCTGCCTGAGATGCAGGTGAAATTGCTGCATGAGATACAGGCAACACGCTGCCTGGTGCGTCAGCCTTTGATTTCTGCTGACTGAAATCCGCCGGGCGTTATGCCACCGCTTTCGTCGCTGAGTCGCGCTCTGAAAATTGGCCTGTGGTCGGATGAGCTGTCTCAGATGGAGCTGACTGTTCACTGTAAGTGGACGATCCGTCAGCGGCTGATGGCAATCCCCGGGGTGGCGAACGTGGCCATCTGGGGTGACTACGACCGTCAGTTTCAGGTGCTCGCAGACCCCGATCGCCTGCGTGCACACGGAGTTACACTGCAGACGCTGATGGCAGCAGTACAGAAGGCGGTGGAACCAGCATCGGGGGGATTCATTGATACTCCGAATCAGCGGCTGGCACTGCGGCACTCCCTGGCCGTGCGGACGTCGCAGGATCTGCGTGACGTGGTTGTCACCACGCGCAATGGAATCCCGTTGCTGGTGGGCGATGTGGCTGAGGTGAAGATTGGTTCGCCACCCCCGATCGGGGATGCAATCATCAATGATGTTCCCGGGATCCTGCTGATTGTCGAAAAGCAGCCGTGGGCGAATACGCTGGAAGTAACTCGCGGTGTTGAAGAGGCCATGCGGCAGCTGGAACCGGCGTTGCCCGGTGTGCAGATCGACACGCGAATCTTCCGTCCAGCGACGTTCATCGAGCGTGCTCTGGAGAATCTGACGCATTCGCTGGTACTGGGGTGTGTGCTGGTCGTGGTTGTGCTGGCGTTATTTCTGTTCAACTGGCGGGCGCGGTAATCAGTGCGCTGGCGATTCCTCTTTCACTGGTTGCTGCTGTGCTGGTGCTGTACTGGCGGGGTGGTTCCGTCAACACGATGGTGCTGGCCGGACTGATCATCGCTCTGGGTGAAGTGGTGGATGACGCGGTGATCGACGTGGAGAACATCCTTCGTCGCCTGCGTCTGAACCACGCAGCGGGAAGTCCTCGATCAGCTTTTCGTGTGGTGCTGGATGCTTCCCTGGAGGTTCGCAGTGCTGTGGTGTACGCCACGCTGATTGTGGCTCTGACGCTGGTGCCGGTGTTTTTTCTGGATGGACTGGCCGGAGCTTTCTTTCAGCCGCTGGCTGCATCCTACATTCTGGCAATCCTGGCATCACTGGCAGTCGCTCTGACTTTTACTCCGGCACTGGCACTGATACTGCTTCCGAAGACAGCATCCAGGGAACAGCGGGAGTCACCGCTGACGCATCTGCTGCAGCGCTGGTATGCCGCATTGCTCCCGGCGTTCATTCGGCATCCACGGGTGATCGTGGCTGTGCTTGTTCTTTGTCTGGGAGGTGCAGCGGCCTCAGTTCCTCAGCTGGGTGAAGAACTGATGCCGAAGTTCCGTGAGACGGATTTTCTGATGCACTGGGTGGAGAAACCGGGGATTGGCGTTGAGGCGATGAACCGGATCACGATCGCCGCCAGCAAGGAGCTTCGCGGTATTGATGGTGTCATGAACTTTGGTTCTCATATCGGGCGAGCAGAAGTTGCTGACGAAGTCTATGGGCCGCACTTTACGGAGCTGTGGATCAGCATCGACGAGAACTCCGACTATGATGCAACAGTCGCTACGGTGCAGGAAGCAGTGGATGGGTATCCGGGCCTGTATCGCGATCTGCTCACCTACCTGACGGAGCGGATCAAGGAGGTCCTGACAGGTGCCAGCGGAGCGATCGTGGTGCGGATTTATGGTCCCAACCTCGAAGATCTTCAGGACACAGCGTCAGATGTTGCCGGAGTAATGCAGGAGATCGAAGGTGTCACCAGCCTGAAGGTGGAGCCACAGAAACTCATCCCACAGATCGTGGTGCAGGTTCATCCTGATCGGGCTGCCCAGTTCGGGCTGAGTCCCGGAGATGTCCGTCAGGCAACCAGCACGCTCGTCCGCGGCACTCAGGTTGGTGAGGTTTACGAGGATCAGAAGATTTTCCGAGTGATGGTCTGGGGCGTGGAGTCTGTGCGACGCGATGTGGACAGCCTGCGGCAGCTGATGATTGACACGCCTGACGGGGCACAGGTTCCGCTGGGTGATGTCGCTGACGTTTCGATTGAGCCGGCAGCGAATGCGATACAGCGCATCGGAGCATCACGCAAGCTGGATGTGGTCTGTAACGTGGCAGGTCGCGATCCGGGCAGTGTTGCGGAAGAGATCGAGCGTCGCGTGCTGGCGGAGGTGAAGTTTCGGGAGGGCTACCATCCGGAGTTTCCTGGCGAGTACGCCGAAGCGCAGGCTTCCCGACAGAGGCTGCTGGGGCTGACAGTCTTTTCCGTGCTGGGAATTCTGCTGCTGCAGTCGGATTTTGGCTCCATTCGCCTGGTAATGCTGGTGTTTCTTACACTGCCTTTTGCTCTGATCGGCGGAATTGGCGGAGCGTTTGCTTCCGGTGGCGTGATCTCACTCGGTTCTCTGATTGGATTCGTGACGGTGCTGGGTGTGGCTGCCCGGAATGGCATTATGCTCATCGATCACTATCGCCATCTGATCCGTGAGGAACAGGTTCCGTTTGGTCCGGAGCTGGTGATTCGCGGAGCGGTGGAGCGGCTGTCACCGATTCTGATGACGGCGTTGACGACGGGCCTGGCTGTGGTGCCACTGCTGGCAACGGGGATCCGCCCCGGTCAGGAGATTGAGTATCCGATGGCCTTTGTGATTCTGGGTGGACTGATCACATCCACGCTGCTCAACCTGTTTGTTCTGCCGCCCCTGTTTGCTGCGTGGGGGCGTGGGGCAGTTCGCAGCGCAGACGTGGAATAAGGTCTGCGGGAGATCTGCAGCGGTAACGCGGTGAGCTGTTCTTGTTCCGGTGCAGAACGCTCAGCATGCTGCCAGCCGTCAGACAGCCGGCCATCGTGCCATTGTGTTGTTGTGCAGCGGCACGGAGCAGGAAGGCAGGAACAACGCAGACGGGAACGACGAAGGCAGTGACGACGAAGGCAGTAATGCCTGGATTGAGCAGCAGAACGGCTTATTCAGAGGCCGTTGCAATCGTCGCAGCGGCAGTTCCTGTGCTGAACCCTGGAACCTGCCCGGGATCGGTATCAAGCGGAGCAGATCTCCCTTCGACAATGGTCAGCATTCGGCTGACCGGCAGATCCTGATAAGTCGTGACCTTGTTTGTCCCGGCCCACTGAATTCTGAGCAGCCGTACTCGATCGGCAGTGCCAGTGCCAATGTGCAGCTCCAGCGGGTTAGCTCCAAAGCTGGCGCCTGTTCCCATCACGACGTGAATCTCCCGGGGTTCGGGTGAGTCGGTGATGACGGTGACACGGGTACCGATACTGCTGCGACAGCCCGTTGTTTCGACCAGCCGCAGTCGCAGGGCATGATTTGACGAACCCGGGTTCTGAAACATCAGGTTGTGGTAGCTGTCCCCGGGAGCGGCACCTCCCATCTGGACAAACAGATCCAGCTGGCCGTTGCGGTCCCAGTCTCCGAAGCTGACGGCATGTCCTTTCTGCAGACTTCCGGTTCGTGTTGCCGCTGTGATGTCTTCAAATCGCTTCCCGGCGATATTGTGAAACATGCGGTTTGGAATCAGAGTGGCAATCTCCGGATCACCAGTGCCCAGATAGAAGTCGAGCCAGCCATCGTTATCAAGGTCAGCAAAATTGCAGCCCATCGTTTCAAACACTGCAGAGACGCCAACGTCTCGGGAGACATCGACGAAGGATCCGTTGCCCGTGTTTCGCCACAGGCGACTGGAGAGTGGCTGTTCGGGAAGGTTGAGCATTCCGGCGACCACGTCCGGTACGCTGCGTTCGTATGAGGTGGCGAACAGATCCAGCCAGCCGTCGTTATCGTAGTCCCAGGACCAGCAGGCGAAACCATGTTCGGGTCCGGTGATGCCGGTGGATGAGGTGATATCGGTAAAGGAACTGCCGCTGTTGTTCTGCAGCACCTGCGGAACTCCCTGCAGATTATTGAGGAACAGATCCAGCCAGCCATCATTATTCAGATCAGTCCAGACTGCCCCCTTGCAGAATCGCAACTTGTGGTCCGGAGATTGTTCCGGCAGGGGGACAAGTTCAAACTGACCGTCCCCACGATTGCGATACAGCCTGTTGGGCTGCAATTCGCAGCAGACAAACAGGTCAGGGTTTCCGTCGTTGTCGAAATCACCCCAGCAGGCGGAGTTGGAATTCAGCGCCGCGGACAGACCGGAGGCCGTCGTGACATCGGACCATGTGCCGTCACCTTCGTTGCGGAGCAGCGTGGGGCGGACCGGGCAAAGGAACCACGCTCCGCGAGGGATGAACACGTCCGTGAAGCCATCGTTGTCGTAGTCGGCCTGCACGGCGTAGAGGCCGCCGAGCTGCTCCTGAACTCCGGCCGTATCACTGACATCAACAAAGCCGCGCTGGCCGCAGTTTCGGTAGATGGAAGCCGGAGTGGCCGGATCGAAGGATGTGACCAGCAGATCCAGCAGGCCGTCACCGTCCCAGTCCTGCAGGATTCCTCCGCCGGACTGATTAAATCGATCGATGCCGAGTTCCGTGCTGATCTCTCGAAACGGACCGTTGTTCCACGTCCCGCCCCAGTTCTCGAGAGAAATTCGATGCTGCTGTGGCACACCTTCAGGATGATTGCCAAGCGTCATCTGGGTAAGGTTAAGCATCCATTCCACCTGCCGGTCGTCCGGAAACTGGCTGAGGTATTCCAGAAAGTGCTGTGCGGCCAGTGTTGCACCGTTCTGATCACGGTGGAAGGCGTCGGGATTCAGCGGCAGGATGCAGGAACTTTCACCACGACAATGAATGCAGTTGCTGTCCTCCCCCATGCGGAACGCGGTCACGCCCTGGAAGTAGATGACGGAATAGAGCCATTGTTGAGCGACGGCGGGATCTGATTCCACGAGCGTTCGGAGTCTGCACAGGTGTGCGTAGCTGTCGCTGGCCTGTCCTTCGTAGTTCAGCAGCATCGACTCTGCCATCGCAGGTGCCGCGATCTGAGCGACAGTTCTGAGGGCAGCTCGGCCTGTCTGCAGTGCTTTATGAGCTCGGGTTCCGGCATGGGTCCACAGGTCGGCTATCTGCTGCAGCGTGGCGTTCGGCGACCATGCTGAGATTCCGGCGCCGACAAGGCTGAAGCCGCTGGTGTCGAAGTCCCTGCGGGGAACATAGGTAATGCGGCGTCCGCGCCGCTGCTGTGTTTTCGAAGTGCTGC
>JALQUR010000119.1 GCA_023260695.1 Planctomycetaceae bacterium | reverse complement strand
GATGCGTGTGAAGCATTCGAACGTCAGTGGATGATGGCAGACCGGACAGCGCAGTCCCGGATCGGCCGGCCGCACAAGGACCGGAGGCGTCCAGTCTTCGAGTTGCAGATCCGGATCGAAGTCCTCCCGCGCCTTCAGGATCGCGCGGCGAAGGGTTTCGATGTCGGTCTTTGAACAACGGCTGAGGAATCCGTAGTGCCGAACTTTGTGCAGCCCCTTCGGCAGCACATGCTGAAGAAACCGGTGCAGAAACTCGAACACGTGCAGCGTCATACGGCGATCAAAGTTTTCACCACCGCGACGATACCGAAACGTGACCCGATCATCGGCCAGCGTTTCGATGCGGTCATTGGTGATGGCCGTAGGGTCAAAAAACTCAGCCGAACTCAAGACGTCGCAAAACACGGCGTTTCGAGACGCCAGATCATTGCATCTCCGCGACTTGAGAGCCAATCAATACTGACGGGGCCATCCAATTCTGACCGCAAGACAGGTTTACTCGCGGAGCCACAGAGACACGGAGAGGTGCTGCAGTCCGGTGCCAGCCACCCTGGCTGAGTGTCGTGCCTGGCGACTTGTGATTCCCTCTGCGCCTTCGTGTCTCCGTGAGATCCAATTGGAGCGATATGACTGCATTTCCTTGCCTTGCATTCTTCCCTCGACTCACGAAACTGGCACCATTCCTGCGCCGAGCAGGTCGTTCATCCTCCGACCATGGCACGTTCTGCTCACCGCATTCACCGCTATCACCAGCCAACGCCGGCATCAGATCCAGTTCCAGAACGCTCTGATCGAAGCCCCGCGGAAACCGCGCGGCAAGGACGTGGCTGCTTCCCGGCGACGGACAGCGGCAGCATTCCGACCAGTGTCTGCAGAGCTGACCATCCAGGCTTACGACCATGCATGAATCACCGAATAAATCACCACACGGGTTCGAAGTCAGATCTTCAATCCCCGTACTGCGGATGTTCGATGAAGCCACAGCGAAAGCATTCTATCTGGCGTATCTGGGATTTGAGATCGACTGGGAGTCTCGGTTTTCGCCAACGGCGCCAGTCTATCTGCAGATTCATCTGGGGGATGCGATCCTGCATCTCAACGGGCACGCGCAGGAGGACTCCCCGATCGCGGTGGTCAATATTCCTGTCCTTGGATTGCAGAATTACTGTGACTATCTGAATTCCAGGGGAGCTGGATATCCAGAGGCAGTTGCTGTGGATCCACGATATCAGGGGCGGAACACAGACCTGAATATCCGGGATCCATTCGGCAACACTCTGATTCTCTGTTCACAGATGACAGAACGTGAGCGCGATTGATAAAACTCCGCTGAACGGGCGCCGCTGCTGCCCCCGGTTGTGGTCGCAGAGTTGTTCGGCAGCGGCACCGTGACCGCTGTGGCTGGCCCGGAGCACGGCATACCGGAAACGAATGAACCCCTACGGAGAGATCCTGTGTACGATGAAAGCATCAAGCTCCTGGAAATGCCGGAGCACGGCTCAATCTCGCTCTGTGTCTACAACGAAAATGAAGGACTGTTTGAACTCGGAGAACGAATCAATGCACGCTTCGAGGAAGCGTACATGAATGGCTACAACTGGGATGCGTTGATCCGCTTCTATGTGTCCAGTATTGATCCGGCACTGATGGCAGAAATCGGGTCAGACCCTGAGGCCGGCATGTACTCCGCCTATATCAGCTTCAGCCCGGAAAACCTTGCGAAGATGAAACGTTTCGAATCGCACGTGCGTGCCATGGTGGCGGACGAGGCGGTCCTGATGAAGTTCATTGAAGACCACTGTGATGAAATCGAGTGGGACTGACGGGCGAGCATGTGCGTGAACCGGAGCGGCGAGTCGCACGGATTCTGAAGTTGACGTCAGACGCCGCCCGATGACGCCGCACCGCAACCTTTGTTTCCTGGCCTGCCAATGACGGACTCCGAATTCCTGATCTGGGCGACCGCTGCAGGCATCGATGCGGATGCTGTGGCTGTGATCCTGCAGTGCGCCGCCACTCCGCTGCATGCGAAGACGGTTCGCACGGATTGTCTCTATTCGCCTGCAGACATTCGCAACTTGTCTGAAACGAATGGATTTGGTGTCTCACCACACGACTCCGGATTCATCTTTGTTGGATACTGCGCCTGCGGCGATCCCATTGCACTTGATATCGCGGCAGACGCAGGCTCCGTTTGGTATGTGAGCCATGAGGTCATGCACTCCGCACCGTTGCGTGACGTCGCTGTTCGCGTTGCGGACACGCTGCGGATGGCTTACTCCGCAATCCTCACCGATCGCGAGTTTCCTCTGGACTATTATTCTGCAAAGCGAAAATCTGGCGGCTGACCATCCTTTGCGTCCGAGTCGCTGGTCGCGTGTTCTGAAATGAACGCGCGCGGACCCTTCGTGCCCTTCCTGCCCTTCGTGGTACACCCTCAGCGATATCAAGGTTGTCAGATTGGTACGCGCAAAAGATGCCACCCGCCGGAGACCGTCCCTCTCTGTGGCTCCGTGTCTCTGTGAGAACCAATTATATGATTCCATCGCATCCAGAGGTCTGGCGGTGGCTCGCGGCTCTCCGGACCCGGCGATG
>JALQUR010000104.1 GCA_023260695.1 Planctomycetaceae bacterium | reverse complement strand
CTGGGACATTCTGGTACAGGCGACACAGAACAATTCGAAGAACGCAGCCGCAGTCACGGAACTGGACGACCGGGCGGTTTCAATTCCCGGCTCAGGCCAGCGAAACGTCGGCCGTGGCAATAACGCCTATGCGATGGCGGTCTTCGGCCGATCAATTCGTGAAAGCAACTGTGACTGTGACCGCACGGATGAGCCCAGCCTGCTGCAGACCATCTTCCTGCGTAACGACGCTCAGGTGCTTTCGCTGCTGGATGCCAATGACGGATGGCTCAAGGAAGTCTGCAATGAGCAGGGTCTGCCGTTCAGCAGTCGGTCCACGGCTGCTCCGGATGCCCAGGCCAATCGCAGAATCCAGCAGCTCAAATCCCGTTATGCTGAACAGGCCAAACGTCTGCGTGAACAGCTGAAGGAAGCTCAGGCGAGTGGCCAGGAGGGGCGAATTCCCGGTCTGCAGAGTCAGATCCGCAAGCTGCGACAGCAGGCGCTCAAGCAGGGGCTTGTGGAGCCGACCGAGGCTGAAAAGCAGGAGCTTGCTGCAGTCGTGGAAGAACCGCAGTCCGGTGCCGAAGTTGATTCGGAGAAGATTGTTCGGGAGGCCTACCTGCGAACACTCTCTCGGAACCCAACCGACGACGAAT
This sequence comes from Planctomycetaceae bacterium, assembly GCA_023260695.1. GTDB lineage: Bacteria > Planctomycetota > Planctomycetia > Planctomycetales > Planctomycetaceae > SXXK01. The sequence goes on along the minus strand of JALQUR010000104.1, from coordinate 5,522 downwards.
TGCAGACATCAATGCTCTTCATTGAAGAGTCTGAAGATGCAGCGGAAGGGATCCGCGGAGTATTGTGGGCACTGTTGAACACTCGTGAATTCCTTGTGAATCACTAGGTGCTGAAATCGACTCCGGGCGTCCCGCTCGGCTTATTCAAATATTCAGATCGATATACTCTGTTCCACGTTGTGGAAGTTTTTTGATTATCAGGAGCCGCAGAGATGGCATGGTATCGTAACTGTGATGGGATGGCTCGCCGTGATGCACTTCGTGCCGGCGTCTTCGGTGCCACTGGTCTTTCGCTGGCGGGATATTCCCGACTGCAGGCTGATCAGGCAGTGGACCAGAGTGCGAAGGGGAAGTCTGCGATCTTTGTGAACCTGAATGGTGGTCCATCGCACATGGATACCTTCGATCTGAAGCCTGACGCCCCGTCGGAATATCGCGGCGAATTCAATCCGATCCAGACGAATATTCCCGGGGTAGCAATTTCCGAGCATCTGCCGAATATTGCCGGCTGCATGGACAAGTTCACACTGCTGCGAGGTGTCTCTCACTCCGTGGCTGCTCATGCTCTGGGTACCAAATATGTGAACACCGGCAACCGCCCGCTGCCTTCACTGGAGTTCCCCGGGTACGGTGCTGTGGTAACCCGTGAGTGCTCAACCGATCCTGAGCTGCCTCCCTTTGTTGCGATTCCGCGAAGTTCGCAGACACCCGGTTACATGGGTGTGAAGTATGCTCCGATGAACACCACTTCCACACCGACAATCGGCCAGCCGTATCGCGTTCGTGGAATTTCCATGGCAGACGGAGTTACGGTGAGCGACTTTGAGCGACGTCAGTCGCTGTTGTCACGGCTGGATCGCACGTTCAGCGATGTTGAACGGGACAACCAGCTGCTGGACGGGATGGATGAGTTTGGCCAGCAGGCTCATGCTGTCATTTCCTCCACAAAGGCGCGGCAGGCGTTTGACATTGGTCAGGAAGATTCCAGCTTCGCAAAGACCTTCGGTGAATCTCAGCTGGGTGCCAGCTGCCTGCTGGCGTTGCGACTGGTCGAATCCGGTGTGCGGTTTGTCACTGTGACAAACGGTGGCTGGGATACGCACCGCGAAAACTGGACCGCGCTGAAGGATCGTCAGCTGCCTGCGTTTGACGAAGCACTCGCGGCTCTGTTCAACGGACTCGCAGCTCGCGGACTGCTTGAATCCACAGTCGTGTACGTGACCGGCGAGTTCGGCAGAACGCCGAAGATCAATACGGAGCGTAATGGTCGTGACCACTATCCGCGCAACATGTTCATGATTCTGGGTGGTGGCGGAATCCGCGGCGGCCAGGTTCTGGGTGAAAGTGACGAAAAGGGAACCATGCCGAAGAACGAAGGTTTCAGCCCCGACGACGTGGCTGCCAGCTTCTACAAGGCGATGGGGATTGACCACACCGTGGAGTACAATACCCCCACCGGTCGCCCGGTCATGATCGTGCGAGAAGGCAACGTGATTCCGGCTTTGTTCGCCTGAGTGCGAACAGGCTGCTGGCTCCCGCAAATCAGCAAACGCCGACTGTCACAGGTCGGCGTTTTTTTGTTGGCTCTGCAGGCCCTGTGGGGATCACTTTTGCTCGCAGGAATTGGTATGCTTGCGGAGACCGCCCCTGTTTGTGTCAGGGCATTCACTCAGTATTCCGTTGCAGCAACAGCTCCGAAGATGTTCGCAATCTGCAGACTTTCAGCTCTGCCCCGACTACTGCTCCTTATTGCTTTATTGGCAGGCGGTTCCTGCTCGGCACGAGGACAGTCTGTCGGCAATGCGCCGACTCTGAATGGCTGGGAAACGGGCTTCCGCGGTTTCCGGATGCTGTTGCGCGAGTCGGGTCTGCGTGTGAATGATGATGCGGAGCAGGTGCTGAACAATCCGAGCCGTTCGGCGGTAATCGTTCAGGGACAGCTTGGTGGATTTTCGCGACCGGACTGGCTCCGACTGCGCAGATTTGTGGCTCAGGGTGGTGCACTGCTTGTCGTCGGTGAAGAGGAATGTGAGATTCCCGGGGTAACTCGATTCAGCGGCGGCCCGGTAACGTCCGAGCGTGCTGCGGTCCAGTACTCCGGATTCAGTGATGTCCTCACACTGACGCCTCAGCCGGGAAATCCACTGACTGCGGGTGTTGGCAGTATCGTGGCCAACCGCACCGGCTGGCTTGAGTTTCCGGGTGACAATTCGCTGCGCTGGACTGTGGTAGCTCAGATTCCCGGAGGCAGCAGCCCCGCTGCCTCCGCCGGTAATCCGGTGCTTGTTCTTGGGCAGGATGGCGTGACGCAGGCTGGAACAATGATTCTCTGTGCTGATCACAGCGTGTTGTCGGATGGAATGCTCTGGCATGGCAACAATTCGATCCTGGCCATCAATATTGCGGAGCTGCTGGCGGCGGGAAGTCGTGAGCAGTGTGCCTTTCTGCTGGGAGGACGGATCTCAGGGCCGGCAGCTCCGCCCCGCCAGCGAGCGCCGATACAGTTGCCGCCGCAGCGAATTCGTCGGCCGGGTGTCCCGGAACTTCGTCCTCCGGATGAACCGCCGGATCTTCCGACACTGATTCGTCGCACGAATGAGTTTCTTGATCTGTTGCAGGAATCCAATCTGGCAAACGAGTGGCTGAAAGATCGTCCGCGCGCGGTTGGGGCTGTGAGATGGCTGCGAATCCTGTTCTTCCTGGCGCTGCTGCTGGTGGCGCTGTTCATTCTGAAGCAGATTGCGTCGCGATTCCGACCGCGACTGCCGGAATCGAGGCAGCGGGCCATGAAGTCGCTGGCCAGTGCTGTGGCCACAGAGCAGGCTGCAAATTCGGAATTTGGTCCGGCTGCTGAGATTCTCTGCCGGGAGTTCTGCCGCGAACTCAGCGGCTCCCGGCTGGAGTCGGACTGGCTGATGCTGCGTTCCGAGGCGGCCCAGACGCGGGCCGTCGCCGCCCTGCCGGGACGCCTGCAGCGAGGGCTGTATGAAGTGGTGTCCATCGCCGTACGCGGCAGTAACACCGTCATGCCCAGGAAACGATTCGAAGAACTGGGGCGAAGCATGCGGGAACTGCGCGGAAGAAACCGACAGACCCCGCTCTTTCGCAGGGATCACCTGTCTCCGGGAATCGCCTCCGCAACGTCGGCAATGTGGTCGCGGACGCGGCCGTAGGCATTCAGCGTGTTCAGGAAAGCGACTGTGACCTGCGGGGGAGCTGACGTCTCTGCGAGTGCTGCCAGATGTCGTTTGCGGGAGTCCTTGATCAGCTGGCCTATGGCTCGCTTCAGGTTTCTGGTCTGTTCGTCAACTCGCTGATTTGAAGTTCTGACTCCTGCATTGACGGTCGCCAGATACTCGCTGACCTGCTGATGCAGTTCATGAAGCTCAGTGAGCTGAGTCTCGGTGAAGGCCAGTCCCTCCTGACGCAGTTTCTGGTCAAATCGACCGATGTTCCGGATGTAATCGCTGACCGATTCGTACTCATTGGCCAGTTCCAGCTGACAGCGACATTCTACCGCAACGGCATGTGGCACGCTGCTGGCGAGCAGATCCGTGACAAAGCGGGAGATCTCATCCTGAATGCGATCGAGAATCTTCTCCCGCTGCTTCAGCTTCTGAACAAGCTGGTCTTCCGGTTCAGACGCTCTGCGAATCGTGTCGGTCCATCCCAGCATCTTTTCACAGCTTTCCGCCATTTTGATGATCTCATTGCGAGACTGTTCAGCGGCGAGCACGGGTGTTTCCAGCATGCGGATATCAAGGTCCGTCAGCCGAGGCTGTTCGCGGAAGCCGCGGGAAGGAATCCAGGTTTCCAGCATACGAGCAAACAGCGGAACAAATGGCAGGAAGAGAATGGTGTTGGCGACATTGAAGATGGAATGTGCGGCGGCGATGCGGGCGTCTACACCGTCGGGACCGTAGCTGTTCAGCAGATAAAGATACGGCTGGAATAATGCCGTAATCCAGAGTGCTCCCAGCAGATTGAAGATGATGTGGAAGTATGCGGCTCGGCGAGCATTCGTTGTGGCCCCGAGTGTGGCCAGGTAGGCGGTGATGGTCGTACCGATATTTTCCCCCATCACGAGGGCAGCAGCCGTTTCAAACTGAATTACACCCTGCTGGGCCAGTGTGATCGTAATCCCAAGGGTCGCAGAAGAGGACTGGACCAGCATGGTGAGCACACAGCCGGCAAATGCACAGCCAAGGACACCCAGATACGTGTCCGCGCTGAACATACTGAACCAGCCCTCGAAGTTTGGTGTATCCTTGATGAGCTTGCAGGCATCACCCATCAGCTGCAGGCCATAGAAGACCATGCCCAGTCCCATGACTACCGTGGCCCAGTTACGATAGCGATCACCGCGAGAAAACAGATAGACGATAGCGGCACTGCCCAGCACCGGGAGCCCGTACTTGCCGATCTTGATGGCAATGATCCAGCCAGTGATCGTGGTGCCAATGTTGGCCCCCATAATCACGCCGATTGCCTGTGTCAGCGTCATGATGCCGCTGTTCACGAAGCCCACAACCATGACTGTGGTGATTGAGCTGGACTGAATCAGAGTGGTGACACAGGTACCGACACCAACCGCCAGCAGACGATTGTCAGTGACGGCGGCGATCATTCGGCGGAGGCTGCTGCCGGCAATTGCCTGAATTCCTTCTGACAGGTTCTTCATCCCCAGCAGAAAGATCCCCAGGCCCCCGATCAGCCCAAAAACCAGTTCCAGTTGCTTTTCCGCGTCCATCAGGCGGCTCCACCTGCAGTGTTAATCAAGGGTTAACGTTGCGTTAACGCGTGAATGCTAGCGGTGTCAGCGGCATGCTGCCAGCAGCGGGCCTGTCTCCAGACCGCTTCCTGGGGACGGGGCGAATCCTGCTGTGCAGGATCGACCATGCAGCAGACGGGGGGATGTACTACAGTGATGCCGGAACAGCTCCCCGCCGAATTACTTTTCTGGCAGCCTAAGCCCGATTCTCCGTGGAAATGACCGTGAGAATTCCTCGCAATTTCCTGAACCGGACACCCATCCGACTCAGCATGACACCCATGATTGATGTGGTGTTTCTGCTGATCATTTTTTTTCTGGTCGCCAGCTACTTTGTTCGCAGCGAGCAGTCCCGTGAGGTTGTGCTGCCCGAGGCGACCGGGGCTCGCCGTGATACGGACGAATCCCTGCCCCATGTCACCGTGACGGTCGAGCCCGATGGAACTTACTCGGTGGCCGGGCAGCCGCTTTCAGCGGGGCAGATCGAGCGACAGCTGCGGGAACTGGCAGAGGAATCTGCAGCAGGTGGCCGATCAGCGCAACTGCGAATTCGCGCTGACCAGCAGGCCGATTACCGGGAAATCCGCCAGCTGATCGAGCTTGCCGCGGCGGCGCAGATCACAAGCATTCGCTTTGCAGTGACCGCGATTCAGACCAACTGACAGAGATGAACAGATGAAGCGACCCGTGCGACGCAGACTGGAACCCGTGGATCCGATGAATGCCCTCATTGATGTGGTGTTTCTGCTGC
>JALQUR010000096.1 GCA_023260695.1 Planctomycetaceae bacterium | reverse complement strand
GTGTGGCTGCTGATCAGCAACAGTCCCTTCGAATTCCAGACTTAACTGCGATCATAAGGTTCGCTGCTGATTACGTAATTCCCCGACATTTTGTCAGATTCTGTCGCTGAGACCAGCGCAAGAGCAACCTTCACCGCTCTGCCGATGGTGAGCTGAATTGGCGGGTGATTGCTTGCAACATCCCTCGGTTTCCCATACTTTCTGATTCCTGCCTGCATTGGATCGCAACGTTGAAGTGGTGCAGAAGTTTTCTGCTCCGGTTCGTCGCTGCGACTGTTCACTCCATCCTCCTCCTCCCCCCCGTTTTGAATTGTCCAGCCAGACTGGTTCATTGGTCTGTTCGTGGGCGATGTCAGGCAGACCATCCAGTTCCCCATTGTTCTCCAGTTCCCCAGTAGTCAGGCTGCTTCCGTGAATATTCCACGGTCGGTAGTGCTGATTGCGTTCCGGTGCCATCTCAAGGTAATTCTGCCGCAGGGTAATCCTGCGAACAGGCGACCGGAGCGGGTTTCAGAATTCGCTGCTTGCTCTAACGGTGCCCCTTAATTTATTCAGGAAGTGCATTTGTTATGTCCACAGAAAGTGAAAACCTGTCCTCAGCGGATCAGGAACGAGCGGTCCGGCTGGTGAAGGCCTGTGGCCGCGTCCGTGATCAGGTGGGGCGAATTGTGGTCGGCCAGGAGCAGGTCATTGAGCAGCTGCTGATCGCCATTCTGGCGCGGGGCCACTGTCTGCTGGAAGGTGTGCCCGGCCTTGCCAAGACACTGATGGTTCGTTCACTGGCAGAATCCATGCAGTTGTCCTTTCATCGCATCCAGTTCACTCCGGACCTGATGCCGGCAGACATCACCGGTACCGACATCATTCAGGAGAACCGTGAGACGGGGCATCGCGATCTGGTTTTTGACCGCGGTCCGATTTTCACGCAGATGCTGCTGGCGGACGAAATCAATCGTACTCCTCCCAAGACTCAGGCGGCTCTGCTGGAGGCAATGCAGGAGCACGAAGTGACGGTAGGCGGAACAACGTATCAGCTGCAGGAACCATTTTTTGTGCTGGCGACACAGAATCCGATTGAGCAGGAAGGGACGTATCCGCTTCCTGAAGCTCAGCGGGACCGATTTCTGTTCAACGTCATTGTGGAGTATCCATCGCGTGATGAGGAATCTCTGATCATCGATCGGACGACATCCGGGCATACAGCTGAGATCCAGCATGTGCTCACCGGCGATGAGATTGTCGAATTTCAGGAGATTGTTCGGCTGGTACCGTTGCCGGAGCATGTGAAGAACTTCGTGCTTGACCTTGTCCGTGCCGGACGTCCGAAGGATCCGGATACGGCGGACTGGGTGCGGGATCTGATCGATTGGGGACCTGGACCGCGCGCCTGTCAGCAGCTGGTTCTGGCTGCAAAGGCTCGGGCCCTGCTGCGTGGCCGTTACCATGTGACACTCGAAGACGTGGAAGAGCTGGCTCTGCCGGTGCTGCGTCATCGCATTGTTCCGACCTTCAGTGCTGAAGCGGAGGGTGTCAGCGTCGACGAGCTGATCCGCCGTCTGATCAGCGAAGTTCCTCGCCCCCAGAAGCAGCTGCTGTAGGTCACCCATGACTCAGGTTTCAGACGTACTGACGTCCGAAGATATCGGCCGCCTGTCGGGGCTGCAGCTGCTGGCTCGACAGGTGGTTGAAGGGTTTGCATCCGGTCTGCACAAATCCCCGCACAAGGGATTCAGTGTGGAATTCCGGGAGCATCGTTCGTATGTGCGTGGGGACGACATCCGCACCATCGACTGGAAGCTGTACGGCAAGACCGATCGTCTTTACATTCGGGAATACGAAGAAGAGACGAATCTGCGGTGCACGATTCTGGTGGACTGCAGTGGTTCCATGGGCTATCGCGGTTCCGGTGGAAATGGAGTTTCCCGTCACGAGTATGCTGTTCGCACCGCAGCCTGTCTGGCGTGGCTGATGCTGCAGCAGCAGGACAGTGTCGGGCTGGTGACATTCGATACCGCAATTCGTCGCTACATCCCGCCACGCTCCCGGCCTCGGCATCTGAACGCGATTGTGGAGGAGCTGGCAGTTTCGCAGCCAGGCAACGAGACAGCGCTTGCGGACGTCTTCCAGGAAATTGTTGCTCGAATCCACCGCCGTGGTCTGGTGATTATCATTTCAGATCTGTTTTCGGATGTAGATCGACTGATGAAATCGCTGGCTCAGTTTCGCCATGCCAATCACGAAGTGTTGTTGTTTCAGATCTGGGATCGCGACGAGCTGGAGTTTCCGTTTCGGCAATGGACACAGTTTCAGTCGCTGGAGCAGGCAGATGTGCGTCATCTGGTCGATCCTGCGCAGTTGCGTCGAGCTTATCTGGCGGAGCTGGCTGCTTACCGGGAGGCGCTCACAAAAGGCTGCAATCGGCAGCGAATCAGTCATGTGTCGCTGACAACTGACCAGCCAATGGCCGATGCACTGGCTGCCTGGCTGGCGGTGCGGAGGCGATCACCGTGAGCTTTCTGAATCCACTTCTGGCGCTCGGTGCTGCGGCACTGACAATTCCGCTGATTATTCATCTGCTCAACCGCAGCCGATTTCGTACTGTGGACTGGGCGGCGATGCATCTGCTGGAATCCGTCATTTCCAGCAACCGCAGACGGTTTCGCCTGGATCAGCTGATCCTGCTGCTGATTCGGTGTGCGATACCGGCGTTGCTGGCGCTGCTGATGGCTCGCCCGGTGCTTACTGGGTCTGGGATCCCGGCCGGTGATACTCCGGCATCGCTGGTGATACTGCTGGACAACAGCTATTCGATGGAAGTTGCTGATCCGGCCGGGACACGGTTTGACGCGGCTGTGGAAACGGCCTGCAGTCTGATCGATTCTGCTCCGGCTGGTTCCGAGTTTTCAGTTCTGCTCACCGGCGGCGTACCGACACCATTATTTGATCAGCCGGTCTCAGACGCTCGGGCAGTCAACCGTCGTCTGCGGCAGCTGACTGCGGGCATGGGCGCAAGTGCCGTCACCGAATCACTGGACGCAGCACTCAGTCTGGCTCAACGAATGTCACACGGCCGCCGCGAGCTGATTGTGCTCAGCGACTTTCAGCCGGCGGACTGGCAGCAGCTGCAGGAAGCTCCGGGCGACGCATTCCGGAAACGGCTGCAGGAGCAGTCGATTCCGGTGGAGCTGGTACTCCTGCCGGTGGTTTCCGGCAGCGAAGCAAATTCAGCGCTGGCCAGAACTCCGAATCTCTCACTGGAGGAACTTGTGCTGCCGCCGCATGCACTGGCGGTCGGGCAGCAGTTTTCCGTGCGAGCCATGCTGCGGAATTACGGGGCGGAGGAATTGCCTTCGGTGCGCGTACTGTTGAAGCTGAATGACGCAGAGATTGCTGTGGTACAGACTGCCGTGCAGCCGGATGGGGTCACGCAGGTGTTGTTTCCCTGTGCGATTGCAACTCCTGGCTCCCACGTGCTCAGTGCAGAACTGATCCACCCTGACGCACTTGAATCGGACAACCATTGTTCTGCAGCTGTGCAGGTGCGTGACAGTCTGCCGGTACTGCTTGTGGACGGTGATCCATCGGCCGAGCCTCTGCAGAGTGAAACGGATTTTCTGTCGATTGCACTGACACCATTTACCTATGGTCGGCTCCAGCTGAGTGACCTGATTACAACGCGGACGATTCCCACGGCCAGTCTGAATGAGGACGCGTTGCAGGATGTGCGAGTGGTTGTCCTGGCGAATGTCTCGCGACTGTCGGATCCGCAGCTGGAGTCAGTGAAGAAGTATGTTGACGGTGGCGGAACTCTGCTGGTAACTGCCGGAAATCGGCTCGATCTGAACTGGTATACGCAGCAGTTGTACGCTGACGGGAACGGTCTGCTGCCGGCAGGTTTTGTTTCTGTTCAGGGGCAGGATTCACCAGGGACAGACGGTTCTTCGCAGCCGCAGGGGAAAACAGCACGAATTGTGTCGCAGCGATTTGAGCATCCTTCGCTGTTGCTGTTCAATGATCCGGCAGGCGGTGATCTTTCTGCGGCAGAAATTCGTCGCTGGTATTCTGTGACGGCAGCTGAACAGAGCGGTGGCGATGCAGCAGCTGAAGACACTGCAGTTGACACTGCAGTTGACGCTGCATCCGAACAGCCGGAGCAGGCTGGTGCCGCTGAATCTGCGGCCGTGCTGGCTCGACTGGATAACGGAGATCCATTATTGCTGGAGAAACGTTACGGTGACGGACTGGTCCTGCAGTTTACGACGGCATGCGATGCGGAGTGGTCGGATCTTCCGCAACGGCCGGTGTTTGTGCCGCTCATGCAGCAGGTGATTACCGGGATGGCAACGGGTGTTGAGCCGCCTCGAAATATTGCGGCTGGTGAGCCGGCTGTTGCTGTGGTAACCGTTGAAGTTGCTGTCACTGGCGATGGCAGTGAGGCAACTACACAGTCGCCTGATGGCTCTGCAGCGACCGCGGCGACCGCGGCGCTGCTGACAACCACAGTCGTGACTCCGGACGGAACCCGTGAAGCTGTGCCTGTTGTACAGGAGGGCAGTCAGCAGCTGGCTCGGTATCTGCAGACATTGCGTCCGGGGCTGTACACGATGACATTGCCGGATGGGGAAGATGCTCATTTCATTTCGGGCACAGATCCTGCGGAGTCGGCGCTGCGACTGATGGATCAGCAGAACTGTGAGTTGCTGGCTGATCGGCTGCAGGCTACTTTGCTCAGGTCCGGTCAGGAGTGGCGGGATCGAGATCAGCTGCGACGCTTTGGACGTGAAATCTGGAAGTATCTGCTCGTGGGACTGCTTGTCCTGCTGTTGCTGGAACTGATTCTGCAGCAGCGATTTGCGGGAGTGCGAGCATGATGAACCTGCGATTCTCCGGAGATCTGGGACCCTGGACAGCATTGTTGCTGGCTGTTGTCTGTGCGGTGCTGTGCTGGCGGTATTACCACCGTGATGTACGTGAACTGAGGAGTCGACTCCGCTGGCTGCTGCCGTTGCTGCGGTGCGTGGCGCTGATGCTGATTCTGCTGATTCTGTGCGGTCCGATTCTGCACCACCGCAGCATTATCGGAGAGCCCGGGCGACTGACCATTTATCTGGACGGTTCACGGAGCATGGAGCTGCGTGATGAACAGCTGAGTGAGGAACAAAGAATCCGGATAGCTCAGCGGATGAATCTGCTGTCAGAGGAACAGTCTGATCCTGCGACGGCGGAAGTTCAGTCTGCTCTGGAATTGCTGGATCAGATACCTCGCTGGCAGCGTGCCGCCACTGCCCTGTTTGATGGTCGGGAGAGTGTGTTGCAGCAGCTGAGTGAGCTTCATCATGTGGACGTTCGCGTTCTGCACGGAGATGAAGTGCTCAGCGTTGATCTGCAGAATATCGGTGTTGCTGAGGAAGCCGAGAGCGTTGATCCGCTGGAGATTCTGGGTGAGGTCTATGCAGCTCCTGCGGATGTGTCTGAGCTGGGAAGTGGCCTGTCTGCGGTATCCGGAAGCGTTTCGAGGGATACAGTTGCCGACGAGGAGGCTGCCGCACCGTCTGTTGCGACGCCAGCGTCAGAGGGCACCTCATCGCGGGCTGGCAGTCTGGCAGTCCTGATTTCCGACGGGCAGCATAATGGTGCGGGTTCTCCGCTGCAGTCGGCACGGGATCTGGGAACTCAGGGCGTGCGTCTGTATCCGATTGCGATGGGGGCTGCTGAGGAAGCAGCAGACCTTGCGGTACTGCGAGTCGAGCACCCGGATCGCGTGTTTCGAGAAGACGAGTTGCGGGGAGAGATCACGATTCGGGATCGAGTGCCCACGGGACAGCCATTCGTGATCCAGGTCAGGCACGATGGTCGTGTGCTCTGGCAGGATCAGCAGGTGACTCAGAATTCTGAGGAGCGTCGGGTTTCATTTGCATTTTCCCCACGTGAGATTCTGGGAGATGCGGACACGGTGGACGTGCAGGGACGGCAGCCGGACAGTCTGCCCGTCGAGCTCGAAGTTTCACTCAGCAGTCTGGCTGATGAATCTGAGCTTGCCAATAACACTGCGGTTACCAGCCTGTCGGTGGTAATGCAGAGTTATCAGGTGCTGTTGCTTGATGGTCGCTCGCGGTGGGAAACGCGTTACCTGAAGAACGTGTTCGAACGCGACGATCAGTGGGAGCTGACGGCATTGATTGCCGGGCCGGGGACAGAAAACCAGCAGTTGCCGCGTGGGGGTGACGATGCTGTTTTTCCGAGTACACGTGAGGAATTGTTTGCCTTCGATCTTGTTGTTCTGGGAGAAATTGAGCCGACCTTGCTCAATCGTCAGGAGCAGCAATGGCTGCGTGACTTTGTGGAGATTCGTGGTGGTGGACTGATCCTGATTGACGGACAGCGGGGACTGCTGCGGCAGTTTCCTTCCGATACAGTTGGCCCGCTGATTCCGGTGGAATGGCCTTCAGGGGGCAGTATTCAGCGGGGT
>JALQUR010000026.1 GCA_023260695.1 Planctomycetaceae bacterium | reverse complement strand
TCGGCGTTTTCCCCGCGTGTATCAATCTCGTTGTGATACACATACACCACCCTGGCGCCCTCCAAAGCGGCTCGCGATTCTTCGCGCCGCATGGCCAGCAGGTCCTTCCCATCAATCACCACGCCGTCCACCGTCTTCAGGATGCGGCCGCGATTCTCGCTGCCCGAGGTGGAAATTCCGTCGGCCAGCACATCGCCATTGTCCCGATATTCCAGCTGCTGATGCGGCAGCAGAGCGGCCATCCCCAGGGCCGTGTACGACGGCAACACACCCAGCTGAGAACTTAGCTCTGCCTGAAACCGATACTCACCATTCAGCCGCTGTGTCAGCTCCTGAGCGGCCTCGTAGCGAAAGGCATCGCTGATCACCACATACGTCCGCAGCTTGTCCCGTTCGCGTTGTCGAGCCGCGACGTGGCGCTCAAAGAACTGATACTGGTTGGGCACATTGGGAATCTTCCAGGTCTGCAGCAGTTCCCCGCCGATCAGCCGTCCCCATTTCAGGCTTAACTGCACCAGATACCACTGACGATAAGCCGCTTCCACATCTTCCCGCAGGCTCTTCAGGAAATCCCACCCCTGCGTCTGTGCCAGATCTGCGTTCCAGCAGAAATGGCGATACCGCTGGTCGAACAGATACAGCACATCCGTGTACAGCCGATACATCTGCTCGGGCGTATCGGCATCGAATCCATTGGCGTGCTGGTTCTTGAGCGCAAAGAATTCGGCGGCAACCCCAACGGCCTCAAAGGCAGCCGACCGCGCTTTCCGCTGTGTTTCGGGGATCGCCTGGCAGGTGGTCCAGTGAGCGTCCTGGCGGGCCGCCACGATCCGCCGGATCTCCGCGGCATCGACGTGTTCCCGAGTCGCTGACAAGCGTGCCAGTAACCCCCGCAGAATCGCCTGGTCGACGGCTCGAAACGTGACCGCGTCAATCAGCATCTCCGGCTCCAGATCGCTCAACTGCTGAGCCACCTGGGTCTGCCCGGCAATGATCTCTGAAAGCACATTGAAACTGCTGCTGTGGCGAGTACTGTCACGCCATTGGCCCAGGCAGACCACTGCATTGTTGGTACCACGCCGGCTGAGCTGCTGTCGCTGCACCGCTTCCGGAGCATTCAGGCCCAGCTGATGACTGAATTCGGACAGCAGCAACCGCGTCAGCAGACGCTCCAGCGTGGGGTTTTCTTCCTGATACCCGAAACTTTCGGCCACCATCGCCCAGAATGCCCCATCCAGATCGAACTTCTCAATCTGACTCCACATTGCGGGAGCCACTTCCAGGTCCGGGTGATCCTGTTCCGCGATTGCGTGATAAAGTGTGCGAACAATCTGAAACAGCTCAGCCTGATCCGACCGTGTCAGCACAGCCAGCATCTTCAGATCCAGCTCCTGTTCCATGTCGGTGGGTGTCACCAGTTGCTTCAACCGGGCAAGGCGGTCCTTGCTGTCGAAGAACTTCCTCCGCAGCGACAGGTGAGCCCGCAGTTGCTGGTGAGCCAGCCCCAGCTGATCCAGCAGAATGGACGAACGATCCGCGCGGAAATTGCGGCTATAAAGGCGCACATCCAGCAGCACGTCATCTTCGTACTCCGGTTCTTCCGTGGGGGAGTACAGCAGGAATCGCGACTGTGGTTCATCCCGCTCAATCCGCAGCTTGGTTTCCAGACCGCCGGTCTGATTCAGCCGAATGAGCTGCACGTCGTCCAGCTGCAGCGAATCCAGAACGTCAGAGAATTCCGCCTGCGGATCATTCCAGAAAACCAGCCGAGCGTGCTCGTCCTGGTAGATTCGGGTCAGAGCTTCGTGGAGTTGTTTGGTTTCCATATTACTGCTCACCCTCGGTCTTTGTTGGCGACGGCACAGGCTCATCCGGTGCGTCAAGCCACCAATAGATGACGCTATCCACGACATTCAGGCACCAACACAATCTGGGGAACGCACGGTGGAGCATTGCCCCTTCAATGGCAGCAACGGCTTGCTCTTCTTCCGGGGCGTTGACATCAACATGAAACAGCCCTCCATAGCCGTAGAACAGTTTCTCAATCGCTTCTTCGACTGATCCCGTTGCTTGGTGAAAGTGTCGATCAAATTCCTCGGGCAACTGCCTCAGATTTTCCTGCCACCGCTTTCGAGCTTCAGCGATCCAAGCTTTCAACTCCTCTCGATCACATTTCTGATAAATGATATTGCAGATGTGTCCGAAGTTGATGCTGTCTTGCAAGAAGAACTGACGAAAGACCGGCAGTTGAGACTGAAACTGCTCAGGCTCGTAACCGGAAAACGACGTTGAAATCTCGCCCGTCTTGAAATCGAAATTCGTCGTCTTCTTCACTTGCACTTTTTTCGCTTGACCGATGGAGCTTCGACGTATTCGGTCAAACTGGCGATGAAAGGCTCGAAGCTTCAGAGTCTCTTCATTAGTT